>NZ_JALBWM010000009.1 GCF_023895975.1 Microbulbifer okhotskensis | reverse complement strand
TAGGTTGGTCTGCACGTATCAGCTCTCCTGTGGGTTTGTTGAGGCTGATACGTAATATATTGAGCAATTGCGGGTTGTTGAACAGTGGGCTTATCTAGCTAGATAAGAGAAAAGTCTACCTAGATTTTGGGGAGACTAGCTTGCGTCCACTACTGAAACCCGGTGTTTATTTTGTTTATTAGCTTCACCCAGGACTTCGCCTAATTTTGCTTTTGAAATACCCCTGAGGCCGCCATATTTATCTACCAGTTCGGTGATAATGGTGGACTGATTGGCATTGCGGCTCTTTGTGATGGATAGTTCTTTCAATGCCCAAATGATGTTTATCAAGCTTCTTCGTTCAGTTGGGCCCAAAACTTCAATTGCTCCCTCTTGAGGGAGAGCTTTTTGCGCCTTACTTTTTAACGGTTGAAACTGAATTAGGTCATTGGGATGCACTGCGAGTTGACCGAAAGATACTTCCTCGGCAGGCTGCTGAAGCCAGGTTTGATTGGGATTTATTTTAGGATGCTGCTTTGCTACGGCTTGAGAAATCTCGTTCCATATAATTTTTTCATTGGGAGAAGTCGGTTCATACCCAATTATTAGAGGTTTTCCATAATCGTCCAGTAGTGTTAATTCCCAGCAGTTTCGCTGAGTGGAGTAGACCGAGTCTCTGCTTTTTGTGACAAAATTATAAAGAGCGGATTCGGCAAAAAGGCAGGCGGTTTCTTCGTTCAAGGCGAAGGCATCCGCACCTTCCTCTGTATTTTCGCTACCACCCCAAATTATTAGTCTCCCAGTATAGAGTTCATTATCAGCAGGGTCGGGAACGTGAACTGTTATCGAGATTTGATTGTCGAGATAGTGCCGGTAGTGGTCAACAAAGCGGCCTGGTGGCACAAGATAGTATATTGGTGTTTCAAGCTTCATTATGGACTCCAATAGAAGCTTGAAATCTAGGTTCTTATATTTCTTTTCTATGTCTCGAATCAATATAAGTGACTGCCAGTTTTCCATATTCTCCTCCCTTTGAGAGATTCCCTTTCATCTAGATTCAGCGCCAAGCCACTAAGGGTTGTGGCCTTTCGGGAGCTACCCTAGGCGCTGAAATTCGATTGTCCGTTATTGATTACTAAAGTTCGCTGAGATTACATTCCCTGCTTTTTCGCTGGCCTTTAGTCTATCCAAGTAGTCCGCCCACTTCTGCATCATGGTTGTGCGTTGTACTAGGTGTTTAGTTCGGTTGTAGGCTGTCCCATTAGCGTCCTTTACTGAGTGTGCCAACTGGTGCTCAATCCATTCCACACGCTCGCCCAGCACCTCATCTAGTAGCGTTCGCGCCATGGCCCGGAAGCCATGAGGGGTAATTGCGTCATTGCCATAGCCCATATTACGCAGTGCCACCCTAACGGCATTCTCTGACATGCAGCGGCTGGCACCTCTAGGGGAGGGGAATACATAGCGAAAGCGGCCTGTAAGCGGGGCTATTTCGCGAAGCACTTCTGTTGCTTGTCTCGCCAGGGGAATTATGTGCGGTTGGCGCATTTTCATTTTCTGAGCTGGAAGCTCTATGCGATTCTCCGTCCAATTAATTTCCGACCACTCCAGGGCGCGAAGCTCGCCAGGGCGACAGAACAGCATGGGGGACAACTTAAGAGCAGCGCGAACCGTGGGGGTGCCTTGGTATTGCTCAATAGCGGTTAGCAGTTTTCCAACCTCCATTGGATGTGTGATGGTGGCGAAGTTTTTAGATTGGGTTGGTTGGAGCTGGTCGCCAACTACTGAGGCAGGGTCATTGGTTGCTTTGCCGCCGGCAATAGCGAAGCGGAAAACTTGGCTTGCAGTTTGCTTGGCGCGCTTGGCGGTTTCTATTGCGCCCCGAGCTTCGATACGTTTTAGGATGATTAATAATTCTGGTGGGGTTATTTTGCCTATTGGCCTTCGCCCTAAATAGGGAAAAAGGTCTCTCTCTAATAAACGCATTGTGCGCCGACGATGGCTTTCGGATTTATCCCCCATTTTGGTTGCAAACCAGTCGAGGGCTAAAGCTTCAAAAGTATTAGTGGCGGCTGTGTGGTTTTCTGCTTGGAGAGCTTTGCGATGGTCACTTGGGTCAATGCCATCGAGAATTAGATTTCGGGCTTCGTCACGTTTCTGCCGGGCCCTTTTAAGGCTGGTTTCCGGGTACACCCCCAGAGCTAGCTTTCGCTCTTTCTTAGTATGGGGGTGGCGGTATTTAAGTCGCCAATACCTGCCTCCGGTTTTTGTTACAAGCAGGAACATTCCTTTTTCATCGCTGAGCTTGTAGTCCTTCTCCTTGGCTCTTGCTTGCTTTACCTGAAGCTCTGTCAGTGCCATAGCGCAATCCCTTTAATGGCGGGGGTAGCGGCGATATTTGGGGGCCCCTGGTGGCGCGAATTTAATAGAGGCCCCCAGATGTGCCCCCAAAGGCCCCCAGCTTTGAGTGCATACATTAGATTAATCTAGACGCAAGAATAACCTGGAAAACTAGGTATGTCGCGGGGTGTGAGGCTTTTTGAGACTGGGGGAGATTTAAAGGTGGTGGGCCCTCCGGGACTCGAACCCAGGACCTGCCGATTATGAGTCGGATGCTCTAACCAACTGAGCTAAGGGCCCCCACATTGCTTGCGAGGATCGTTGCAAGCGGTTTGCAAAAGTACAAGATTTTCCCTTGCAAATCAATGCCCTTGTTACAATTTTTGGCTGATATACAAAATCCCCCCCCCCCCGCTGTACGTGCCTTTGCCCGTCGCTGATCTTTATCGAGTTGAGAGGGGATTCGCCAAGTGTTTTAATTGGTGCGGTGGTACCAAGATACCTGTCTGATTGGTACAGGTGTGCTTGTTTTAAAATGGGGAGGCTAAAAACTCATACTAAAGTATTTACAGCGGGAGTTTAGGGATAAGTATGCAGCACCAAACCAGAAAGGCTGCGAAGAGGCCGACGGCGACGGCGGCGGAGCCGGTGTCTTTGGCGATCTTGGCTAGGGGATGTTTCTCGGCGCCGATACGGTCCACAGTAGCTTCAATGGCGCTGTTGATCAGTTCGATGGGGAGTACGAACATCACGACGGCAATCAATATGGCACGCTCGGCAGGGGTCTCGCCGGCCCAGAGTGCCAGTGGTACTACTAGGCACGTGCCAATCACTTCCTGTCGAAAGGCTTCTTCATTGCGCCAGGCGGCAACCAGACCCTGTTTGGAATAATTGGCGGCTGCCAGCAAGCGGGCAACACCTTTCTTGCCGGGTTTGTTGCCGGGCCCTACTGACATATTGGCGACTTCTTCTTGCATGGTGCTCTCCTGCCATCTTCAACCCTTGCGAGCGGTCATGATTGTGTCACATAAAAAAGCCCGGTCGAACCGGGCTTTTTTTGTTGCTGCTTACTCGTCGAGGAAGCTTCGCAGGTGCTCCGATCGGGACGGATGTCGCAGCTTGCGAAGTGCCTTGGCCTCAATCTGACGGATACGCTCACGGGTCACATCGAACTGCTTGCCCACCTCTTCCAGAGTATGGTCGGTGTTCATATCGATACCGAAGCGCATACGCAGTACTTTGGCTTCACGGGCAGTGAGGCCGGAGAGTACTGAGCGGGTGGCGTCGTGCAGGCCGGTCTGAGTGGCGGTGTCCACCGGTGAGGACTCGTTCTGATCCTCAATAAAGTCACCCAGGTGTGAATCTTCATCATCACCGATGGGAGTTTCCATAGAAATGGGCTCCTTGGCGATTTTGAGAACTTTGCGCACCTTGTCTTCCGGCATTTCCATGCGTTCGCCCAGCTCCTCCGGAGTGGGTTCACGGCCCATTTCCTGCAGCATTTGGCGGCTAATACGGTTGAGCTTATTAATAGTCTCAATCATATGTACCGGAATACGAATGGTGCGGGCCTGATCTGCGATAGAGCGGGTGATCGCCTGGCGAATCCACCAAGTGGCGTAGGTGGAGAACTTGTAGCCACGGCGGTATTCGAACTTATCCACTGCCTTCATCAGGCCGATATTGCCTTCCTGGATCAGGTCAAGGAATTGCAGGCCGCGGTTGGTGTACTTCTTGGCGATAGAAATAACCAGACGCAGGTTGGCTTCCACCATTTCCTTCTTGGCGCGGCGTGAGCGTGCCTCACCGATGGACATGCGGCGATTGATCTCTTTGATCTGGCCAACTTCCAGTCCAGAGCGCTCCTGGCATTGAGCCAGCTTGCGTTGGGCGCGCGTTATGTCTTCGACTACATGGCGCAGGGCGTCGGAGTAGTCGCGCTTCTTCTTGATGATCGCCGGGATCCAATCTTCATTGGTCTCGTTGCCAGGAAATTCCTTGATAAAGGTCTTACGCGGCATGCGGGCACGTTTGATACACATCGCCATGACGATGCGTTCTTGTTCACGCACGCTATCGAGGATGTAGCGCACCTCTCCGTAGAGCGGATCAAATTGACGCGGGGCCAGCTTGAAGTAGCGGAATACATCGCCAACGGCTTCGAGAGCCTGGCCGGCTTCCTTGGAGTCACGGCCATGGGCGGCGATGATTTCCTCGGCGGCTTTTTGCGCGGCGATCAGCGCGTTCATGCGTGTGGCGAGCTCTTCGGGGTCGATACCGCCGGTACCTTCCTCTTCTTCCTCGTCATCATCGCTCTTGTCGCCGTCAGACGCGTTGTTATCGGCGTTTGACTTTGCCGCCGCTGCAGCGGCGGCAGCTTGACCGGCCTGAGCACCCGGGGGTACGTCTTCAGCGGGGTCGAGCCAGCCGGCAATAATATCGGGAATACGGCGCTCTTCTTTCTCGATCAGCGCGTACTCATTGATAATTTTCTGCACTGCGCCCGGCCAATAAGCGAGAGCGGCCATCAGCTCGCGCAGGCCCTCCTCAATACGCTTGGCAATGGCGATTTCGCCCTCGCGCGTGAGCAGCTCTACGGTGCCCATTTCGCGCATATACATGCGTACTGGATCGGTCGTTCGGCCAACGTCGGACTCTACGGCTGCCAGGGCAGCGGCAGCTTCGGCTGCGGCGATTTCATCAGCGGAGCTGTCGCCTTCAGCCATCAACAACTCTTCGGCATCGGGTGCAGTTTCAAACACCTTGATGCCCATGTCGTTGATCATGCCAATAATGTCTTCCACCTGATCTGGATCGGAAATATCTTCCGGCAGGTGGTCATTTACCTCGGCATAAGTGAGATAGCCCTGCTCTTTACCGCGGGCGATCAGTTCCTTAATGCGGGACTGTTGCTGGGTTTTGTCGGTCATGCACAACCCTGAATTCTGGGAATGAAAATACGGGACAAAGACGCGGGATTATAGCGTATTTGCACTAGCAATAACCACTCTAGCTGTCAAGTAACGGCATAGGTGCGATGTTTAGGGTGCTCGGGTTCCCGATCCCGCCCGGCGGGGGTGAGTGAATATAGTGCTAAGCTCACAGTTTTCAAGGGGGCGGCACCTATTATTTCTGCTTTTTTCGCCAATTTGCCAATAGAGCCAGCTGTTCCTGCGGGCTTAATTGAGCGCTATTCCTGAGTTGGTCGAGCAATTCACGCTTGCGCTGCTTGTCGGCAGATTGATCCAGGCGTTTTAGGCAGTCGTTAAATTCGGTGTATGGGTCGTATTCCAGGTTGTTGTCACTCTGCGCTAGCTGCCGTGCGCCATACACCAGCTGGGAGGCGGCCAGTTTGGCCAGGATGTCGCAGGAGTCGGCGCCGTGATGGGCGCGCCAATAGCCGAGCAATTGATTCAGGTTGTACTCCGGTCGGTTTTTAAGCAGCTCGACCAGTTGGGCGAAGAGGTGTAGATCGGCACTGTTACTGCGGCGAAAGCGCTCGACATCCTCGATTTTTGCCGCCAGTTCCGGGTGGTGCAGAAGCAGCGCGATCAGCATGCGCTCGGGTGGCAGGCGGTATTGACTGCTGCGGCGCGGACTGTCAGTTGTCGCTACCGAGGCTTCATCGTGGAAGTTGTTGCGCTGCCAGGGCTCCGGCGGCGTGCGGTGCTGTAGCTCTTCGTTTGGTTGGGGCGCGTTGCCGGGCTCCCTGGAAGTGGCGGTGGTTGCTGCGGCCTGCGGTTGAGGTGGCTGTGGCGCTCGGGCTTTTTCTACGCGGATGACTTCCTGAAGAGTATCTTTATCGAGACCCGTACGCGAGGCCAGCTGCTGAAACATCAGTTGGCGATAGACGCCTTCGGGCAGCAGGTCGAGCAAGGGGGCAGCTGATTTAGACAGTCGCGCACGACCGTCCATGGTCTGCAAGTTGATGTCTTCGCTGAGCAGATCGAAGAGAAAGTCTTCCAATGGTAAGGCCTGCTCTTCCATTAATTGCTGGAAGCGCTCTCCGCCCAGTTGGCGCACGAGGGTGTCCGGGTCCTCGCCTTCGGGCAGTAGCAGGAAGCGCAGGCTGCGGCCGTCCTGCATCTGCGGCAGTGCGGATTCGAGGGCCCGGCGCGCGGCGGCGCGGCCGGCGCGGTCACCATCAAAGCAGAACAGCAGTTCTGTAGTGTGGCGGAAAGCCAGCTGAATATGGTCTTCACCGCAGGCGGTTCCCAGAGTGGCGACGGCGCAGCGGATATCGAATTGGGCCAGGGCGACGACATCCATATAGCCCTCCACCACAATCAGGCGCTCCAGGTTGCGGTTGGCCTGGCGCGCCTCCCACAAGCCGTAGAGTTCACGACTTTTGTGGAAGATAGGGGTTTCCGGCGAATTCAGATACTTGGGTTTGTCGTCCCCCAGTACCCGCCCACCAAAGGCAATAGCACGACCGCGTTGGTCGCGAATCGGAAAGATTATACGGTTGCGGAAGCGGTCGTAGTGGTGGCGGGCCTTGGCTTTGGTGTTGCCATCGCTATCCTGGCGGCGAATGGCGAGACCTGCCAGTTCGAGTTGGTCGGCTTTCTCGGGGGTGCCCGCGAGGGCATTGAGCAGATTGTCCCAGCCTGGTGGTGCCAGGCCGATACCGAAGTCCCGCGCTATCTCACCGGATAGGCCGCGGTTGCGCAGGTAGGCAACGGCGCTGCCGGCGGCGGGGTGGCTGCGCAGTTGTTCGCCATAGTAGTCGGCGGCTTTCTCTGTGAGCTGGTAGAGGGGTTGGCTTTCCCTCTGACGTTTTTCCTGTCCAGGCGCCAGCTGTTCGCGGGGCACTTCGATGCCGCGGGTTGCCGCCAGTTTCTCCACTGCCTCGGGGAAAGGCAGGCGGTCGTACTCCATCAGAAAGCCGATGGCGTTGCCATTGGCGCCACAGCCAAAGCAGTAGTAGAACTGCTTGTCTGCGCTGACAGTAAACGACGGGGTTTTTTCGTCGTGGAAGGGGCAGCAGGCGGAATAATTCTTGCCGGTTTTACGTAGCTTGACCCGACTGTCTACCAGTTCGACGATATCTGCCCGTGCGAGCAGATCGTCGATAAAGTGCTGGGGTATTTTGCCGGTCATAAGTATCCGCTGAGATCAGGCCAGTTGGGCTTTCACCAGTTTACTCACTGCGCCCATATCCGCGCGGCCCTGTACCTGGGGCTTCACCTGGGCGATGACCTTGCCCATGTCCGCCATGCTGTTGGCGCCGGTGTCTTTAACGGCGGAGCTGACGATATTGGAAATCTCCGTCTCGGTCAGCTGTTTTGGCAGGTACTCTTGGATGACTTCGATCTCTGCCTGCTCTATGGCGGCGAGTTCAGCGCGGCCAGCTTTCTCGAACTGAGTGATGGAGTCGCGGCGCTGCTTGGTCATTTTGTCCAGCAGGGCAAGGATTCTGGCGTCATCCAATTCAATGCGCTCATCCACTTCTATACGTTTGATCTCGGCATTGATCAAGCGCAGGGTGGCCAGACGTTCTTTGGCTCGCGCCTTCATCGCGTCTTTGGTGGCCTGAGTCAGTGTGTCCTTGAGAGTGCTCATAATGACTGTTCCGGGATTGTTGGCAATGAATTGTGGGGTCGGGTGCTTAGGATAGCGCGTCTGCGGCGGAGGGAGAATGCGGAATCTGAAACGCAAAACGGCGCGCGAGTATGACTCGCACGCCGTTTTTTTATAGCTCCGCTACGGGCAGGACCCGTTTGGGTGCCTCGCTGCGACAGGCTTAGTGCTGTCTGCGGCTCTTAGTAGAGGCGCTGGAACTTGCGGTTTTCACGCTGAAGCTTCTTGGCGTGACGCTTAACAGCGGCAGCAGCTTTACGCTTGCGTACAGCAGTGGGCTTTTCGTAGAACTCGCGACGACGTACTTCAGACAGTACGCCTGCTTTTTCACAGGAGCGCTTGAAGCGACGCAGGGCGATATCGAAAGGTTCGTTGTCTTTAAGTCGTACAGAGGGCATTAGGCTACCTGTTAAAATTCGTTTCTCTCGGCCATTCCGGCAATGCTCTCGCAGTTGCATCCGGTGGCCGGTTCACAGCGAGGGCGCAAATTCTAAACACTCCGCTACGGGATCGCAACCCTATTTTCCAGTATGATAACGGTCCCTCGAAGTAGTCACGAGAATGAAATCAAGTGCGCGTCCTTGGTATAGAAACTTCCTGCGATGAAACTGGCGTCGCTATCTACGATTCTGAGGCCGGTTTACTCGGCCATGCGCTGTTCAGTCAAGTGGGCCTGCATGCCGATTACGGTGGTGTAGTACCGGAGCTGGCGAGTCGCGATCATGTGCGCAAATTGCTGCCCTTGGTGCATCAAGTGATGGCCAAGAGCAATACCCAACCCTCTGATCTAGACGGTGTGGCTTATACTGCGGGGCCCGGCTTGGTCGGCGCCCTGATGGTGGGTGCCTGTGCCGGTCGCGCCCTGGCCTATGGTTGGGATATACCCGCAGTCGCGGTACACCATATGGAAGGCCATTTGTTGGCGCCGATGTTGGAAGAGAATCCGCCCGCTTTTCCTTTTGTTGCCCTGTTGGTGTCCGGTGGCCACACCCAATTGGTTGAAGTCTGTGATCTGGGTGATTACGAGGTGATGGGAGAATCCCTCGATGATGCTGCCGGTGAGGCCTTCGACAAGGCGGCCAAGATGCTCGACCTGGATTATCCCGGAGGTCCGCGTCTGGCGGCCCTGGCCGAGAAAGGTGATTCTAAACGCTTTACCTTCCCGCGCCCCATGACGGATCGACCAGGGCTGGATTTCAGTTTCTCAGGCCTTAAGACCTATACCCTGACCACCGTGCGCAAGAATGCCCTTGAGGATGGTTTGCCGGATGAGCAGACCTGCGCGGATATTGCGGCGGCTTTTCAGGAAGCGGTGGTGGATACCCTGGTGATTAAATGCCGCAGGGCGATCAAGACGTCCGGTTACAAAACACTGGTGATTGCCGGTGGGGTTTCTGCCAATAGATTATTGCGCGAGCGCTTGGAAGTGAGCCTGCGCAAGGATGGTGCCAGTGTTTACTATCCGCGCCATGAATTCTGTACCGATAACGGCGCTATGATCGCTTACGCGGGTGGTCTGCGTCTGCAAGCGGGTGAACGGACGGGCCTGGCAGTGGATGTGCGTCCGCGCTGGCCCATGATCGAATTACCCAAGACCAAATTTTAAAGAGTGCAGGGACACCCTGGCAGTAAAAAGAAAAGAGCCGATAGATGGATATTGTTTATATACGGGATTTAAAGGTGGAGACCATCATTGGTATCTACGACTGGGAGCGGGAAGTGCGTCAGACGGTCAGTCTCGATTTGGAGATGGCTTTCGATATCAGCGAGGCGGCGCGCACAGATAATATTGAATACACACTTAACTATAAGGCGGTGGCTAAGCGACTGATCGCTTTTATTGAGAGCAGCGAGTTCCTGCTGGTAGAAACTATGGCGGAGCAGGCTGCGGCCATTGTGCGTGAACAGTTTTCGGTAAGCTGGTTGCGACTGCGCTTGTCCAAGCCGGGCGCAGTCAGGGGGTCCAGGGATGTGGGTGTCATTATTGAGCGCGGCGATAGGCCGACAAAGGGTGCAGCAGCGATGTCTGCGGGAGTGTAAACGTGGCTCAGGTGTATCTCAGCCTCGGCAGTAATATCAATCGCGCGCAACATATACGCGCGGCCCTAAATGCCCTCGTCGAAAAATTTGGCGAGCTAGAGGTCTCCCGTGTCTTTGAAAGTGAGGCAGTGGGGTTTCAGGGGGATAATTTTTACAACTTGGTGGTGGGGTTGCAAACAGATCTGCCGGTGGGCCAGCTGGCCCTTAGCCTGCGCGGGATTGAAGATGCCAATGGACGCCTGCGCTCAGGGCCCAAGTTCAGCGCGCGCACCCTGGATATTGATATCCTCACCTACGATAATCTCACGGGTACTATCGACGGTGTAAAGTTGCCGCGTGGCGAGATTGTAAAAAATGCCTTTGTATTGCAGCCTTTAGCGGAGATAGCGCCGCAAGCGGTTCACTCGGTTGAGCAAAAAACTTACCGCCAGTTGTGGGATGAATACGACCAGGCCTCACAGAAGTTGTGGCCAGTGGAGTTTATCTGGCCTGGAGCCTAACAGTTTTCTTAAAAAGAAAACCATTAAAAAAGCAGCCATATTTGGCTGCTTTTTTAATTTTCCCACGGTTATCAGCTCAGGCTCATCAGTGCCTCTTTGGTAAACGGCGTAATGTCCTCTGCGCGGTCTTCGCGCACCTTGGCGAACCAGTGGGGATCTTGCAGCAGTACCCGACCAACAGCGATCAGGTCGAATTCTTGGTTGCCCATACGGCGGGTCAACTCATTCAGGTCGGTAGGATTCGCTGTACCGCCCATGCCCTGGTTATTGCCGCCAATAAAGTCATCGTCGAGGCCAACGCTACCGACGGAAATTACCGGTTTGCCGGTCAATTCCTTGGTCCAGCCCGCCAGGTTGAGATCAGAGTTTTCGAATTCCGGCACCCAGAAGCGTCTGGTAGATGCGTGAAAAATATCTACGCCAGCTTCTACCAGAGGGGCTAGGAAGCGTTTGAGTTCCTCGGGGTTTTGCGCCAGTTTGGCTTCGTAATCCTGCTGTTTCCACTGGGAATAGCGCAGTACTATGGCGAAGTCCTCGCCTACGGCCTCGCGTACCGCTTTAACGATTTCTACGGCAAAGCGGGTGCGGTTTTCGATGGAGCCGCCGTATTCGTCATCCCGTTGGTTGGTGCCCTCCCAGAAAAACTGGTCGATCAGGTAGCCGTGGGCGCCGTGAATCTCGACCCCATCAAAACCAATTTCCTTGGCGGCTCTCGCTGCATCGGCGAAGGCCTGTACGACCTCTTGAATATCTTCTTTGCTCATGGCCTGGCCATTGGGTTTGCCCGCCTTGAACAGACCTGAGGGAGAGTAACCGGGTACAGATTTGTCCGGCCCTATGCCTTCTTTGCGCACGGAACCGACATGCCACAACTGCGGAATAATCTGGCCACCGGCGGCGTGCACTTGGTCTACGACGTTTTTCCAGCCGGCGAGGGCGGCCTCGCCATAGATTGCCGGCACATTCTCGTAGCCGTTGGCGGCCTTGTGATTGACGAAGGTGCCCTCGGTGATAATCAGCCCCACTTCGCCCTCGGCGCGGCGGCGGTAGTAACCGGCCACTTGGTCATTGGCGGCGTAGCCCGGTGACATGGTGCGAGTCATGGGGGCCATGGCGACGCGGTTGTGCAGTTTTAGGGATTTATGCTCGAAAGGACGTAGCAGGCTGTCCAGGGAACCACTCATCTTTCTCTCCTGAATTACTCGATTCAATAGTGGGACTTACTGGTCCCACGAGGTCATAAAAATATGGTTTCGTTATAAGACCTTATTTCCTGCTCGAGTTCAATATCTGGTTTCGTATTGCAACTCTTTTGTCGGTATACTGGGTCCATGTCACGTAAACGCTTTGATGATCTCGATTGTTCCCTGGCCTGCGCCCTGAATGAGGTGGGGGATTGGTGGTCCCTGCTGTTAATCAAGCAGGCGATGCTAGGTACCCGTCGTTTTGTGGATTTCCAGCGCAACTTGGGAATTGCCAAGAATATTCTTGTGGACCGTTTATGTCGTTTAGTTGAAAGCGGTGTACTGGCACGCGTCGATGCGGGAGAGCACGGCACTCGCTATGAGTACCGGTTAACAGAAAAAGGCCGGGATCTATTTACAGTGGTGATAGCCCTGCGCCAGTGGAACCTGCGCTGGAATGGCAATAGAGATGGTATGCGTCTGCTGGATAAAAGCAGTGGGGAACCTATTTCAGAGGTGGCTGTGCAGAATAGTGAAGGGGAACCCCTCACTATAAAGGATGTGCTATTTGTGGATGAAAACGGCCAGCCGTTGGAACAGGCTGGCTAAGCTATTGTTGCTGATTTTTAGTGAGCAGCCTAATAATACCGAGCGTCTTGCCTGGCTCCCAACGCATGGCGGAGACGACTCCGTGCATAGCCAGTAGGCGTTGATCTAATTTTCCTTTTTCCTGTAGCTTTTTCAATTGTTTTGCGGCCTCTGCAAAACCTTGTTGTTCATAGGTCAGCAGTAATTCGACGGTGTGCTCTGCAGGGCTGACTTCTCGGGGACGTGGAGTGTAGCCCATTGCTTTTACCATACTCTCAGCGGCCAGCCAGGTGGACCAGGGATTTTGCCCGGTAATAAGTTGGCCATCCACACTGGCCTGCTCCAAGTAGGCAGGCCCGCCCTGAAAAATTGCGCCCTGTTCGCGCAGACGATCTTCCAATAGAAAAGGAAACCGCTGCACGGCATCGGGAATAAGAAACAGTTCTTCTTCGTTGGTAAAGGCGCTGATGCGTCGACCGGCGATAAGGGGCGCACCATTGCCCAGAGTGACATTCGTAAGTGCTGCTGGTCCATGGCACACGGCACCAATAATTTTCCCGTTTGTGTGGAAGTCCCGCACCAAGGCTTGGATATGGGCATTGTCGGGGAAATCAAACATGGCGCCCTTGCCGCCGACAAAGAATATTGCCTGGTAGTCCCCAGAGGATATCTGATCGATTGGTATACTGTTATTCACCTTTCGTTGCGCGTCCCGGTCATTGAGGAAGGCGTAGTCGAAAGGTCCCATATCGTCCTTATCAATCACGGCTGGCGGTTTGCCTCCTTCGGGGCTGGCAATGTCTACGCTAAATCCATTGGCTGAAAATACATAGTAGGGGCGGGCCAGTTCGGTTAGCTCATAACCGGTGGGTTTTTCCGTGTCGCCCATAACGCCAGTACTGGTGACCACAGCCAGCACTTTGCCCCGCTTTTCATCGGGCTTTTGCTGTAAATATTGCAAATCATTGGCCCTTGTATTGGAAAAATCCTGCTCTTGTGGGGGAATTAAACTCTTCACCCAGATAACAAAGGTGAGGCATATAGTACAAGTGATAGCGAATGAAATGAGAAACTTTTTCAACATACCGATCTCCAAAAGTCGTAATGGAAGTGGTGAACCTTCCGGGATATCCATCTGATGATTTAATCCCTGAAAGGTTAACGGTCGGCAGGTGAAATCTAGGTGAGATACTGAATAGGAGGGGTGGCTATTGAGTTTGGGCTGGGTAAAATTTATCTTTTTAAGAGCAATCTACACTGATAGGTATTTTGTTGGCAATTAACAGCGATGGTCCAGTTAAGTGCTGTACAGATTCTTTTCGCCAGGAACAGACCCTGGCCTATACCATGGCTACCTTCTCGCTTTTGGCCGGGGAGAAAGGATTTCTT
The DNA here is from genome assembly GCF_023895975.1 of Microbulbifer okhotskensis. Lineage (GTDB taxonomy): Bacteria > Pseudomonadota > Gammaproteobacteria > Pseudomonadales > Cellvibrionaceae > Microbulbifer > Microbulbifer okhotskensis. Next base: position 64,040 of record NZ_JALBWM010000009.1, on the reverse strand, counting down.
CGTGTCTGGCGCAATATTGATAGGGTTTTCAAAAAGGACCATATTGTTCTTGGAATAAATGATTAACTCAGGGTTGGATGCATGTTGCAGGGCATTGACGATCAGGTTGTCAAATAGCAGTGACACTAAGTGGCGGTTGGCTAAAATTTCCGCTCCATCCTCTATCTCGATTTGTACTTGGAAGCGGTCGCGAATAATTCTTTGATGTTGCGCCAGAAGGCGATCCTCCAATAACGGGCGCAGCTTAAAATATTCAGGTTGCAGTGACTCTGCGCGGGCCAGCGCCAGCAGTGTCGATACCGTTTCCTCCATGCCGATGACAGTTTGTAAAAGCTCGGTCTTTTCTGAAATTGTCATTTCCCGCTGCTGGCTGAGAGTCAGGCTGCCTTTGAGGATGGTCAGTGGGGTGCGTAACTCATGACTGGTATCGCGGGTAAATTCAGCCTCCCTCTGCAGCGCCAGCTTGAGCTCATTGATGGTGTTTTCCAAGGTATTTGCCAGATAGCCGATTTCATCTTTGCTGCTGCTATGGGGCAGTAACAGCAGGGATTCCCGACTTTTTTGCTGTTTTACCGCTTCCGCCAGGGCAATAATTGGGGCGATAGTTTTTCGGGAAATACGGTAGGCACAGTAGAGAGCTAGAAGCAGTGTAAAGGCGCAGGCACCGCTGAAAAGCCAGAGTAAATGGGTCGATTGTCGCGTGACAGTGAGTAGCTCACTGACTTCGGCGGCAAGAATTGCGGAGCTGTTGTCAGGAAAGTGAACTCTGCGTAGGTGAAAGTGATGCTCTGAATCACTGAACCATTCAGCTTTGTCGGCGTGACTCGGCAGGGCCTTGATTAACTCTGCTGGGGCCGCTTGTGTTGCGCTATATAGCTTGATGTAGGGCAAGCGGGGTTTTGGCGGGGTGTCAGAGATCCATAGTTGTCGCTCGATATAACGCACCTCACTTTCAAGCAGATTATCGAGTAAGTGGTCTTCAACTACATAGGCCGCCAACAGGCATATTGCGAAAAATACCAAGCAGAGCAGTAGGGTAAAACCGCCAAAAATAACAAAGACTTTTTTTTTGCAGCTTTCCGGTTTCATTCATTCTCGGCGGCCAGTTGGTATCCCAAGTTAGTAATGGTTGTCAGCATGGGGGTATCAAAGGGTTTGTCCAGTGCCTGGCGCAGGCTGTAGATATGGGATTTCAGGGCGTCTGTTTCAGGTGGATCATCGCCCCAGATATGATACGTCATTGCCGTGCGGCTGACCGGTGTGGGAGATGCCTGAGCGAGTAGGGTGAGGATACGGAAGCCGATAGAGGTCAGCGCCAGTGATTTTTTATCTCTGCGGGCAGTTTGGTGACGATGATTTATTTACAGGCCGCCGATCTGGATTTCGTCGTTGGTATGAAGCTGGTTTCTGCGAGCCAGTGCGCGGCAGCGCAGCATTAACTCCCGTGGGTCGAACGGCTTGCATAAATAGTCGTCAGCGCCGATACCAAAACCGTTTTCTTTATCAGCAATAGCGTCACGGGCCGTGAGCATCAATACCGGCATATTGACTGATGCTTTTGCTTTAATCTGTTCGCATACCTGCAGGCCATCCATATCGGGTAGACCCAGATCGAGAATAATCAGATCAAATATGTGCTCCAGAGCCAGCCGCACACCCTGGCGACCGCTGTCGGAAAAATCCAGCTGCCATCCTTCGGCGTGCAGGAATTCGGCAATCTGTCGAGCGATTGCCGAATTGTCTTCTATCAGCAGTATCTTCAGTGGCTGCACTGGAGCATCCCTTGTGGCAGAGAAAGTCACGGAGCATTATGGCAGAGTGAGGGTGAAATTGAAGTGAAGCCCCGCCGCCAGATGGCTATGGGGCTCCAGTATTCAGATATTGAGGTTGCGGCCACCGTCGACTGCGATCACCTGGCCATTAATGTAAGGAGCGTCGCACACAAGGAAACGCACAGTCTTGGCAATATCTTCAGGGCCACCAGTTCGGGCCAGGGGGATGCGCTGGACAATTTGTGCCTTCTTGCCCTCATTAGTGGCTTGCTGCTCCGGCCATAAAATAGCGCCGGGAGCGACCGCATTGGCACGAACCTGGGGGGCAAGTTCCAAAGCGAGGCTTTTAGTGAGCATCACCAGCCCGGCTTTTGCCACGCAGTATAATGTATGCCTGGGCATGGGGCGCTCGGCGTGGATATCTGCCATATTTACAATGCAGCCGTTATTGCGCCCCAGGCTCTGTTTGAGCGCTTGGCTGAGGAAGAAAGGTGCTTTGAGGTTGCTGCCCACCAATTGATCCCAGTCCTTCTCGGTGGTTTTTTCGACTGGGGTTGGGTAAAAGGCCGAGGCATTGTTTACCAACACATCAATGCCACCCCATATCTCCTCCGCGCGCCGGGCGAGTGCGGTGCAGGCATCGGCACTGTCCAGTTCACTTTGCATTGCTACGGCGGAATCTGGGCGGATTTCGTTCAGTTCTGTAGCCAAGGTGTGTGCAGCCTCTGCGGAGCTGCGATAGTGGATCACTATGCGGTGATCCCTGTGCAGTTCTTTGGTGATGGCGCGACCGAGGCGAACGGCAGCACCGCTGATCAAAACATTACGCACTGTACTTACTCTTCACTTTGGCAATCGCCTTAATGCGCTCCCGATCCAGGGCCTGGCCCAGTTTTATGCCCTCGTAGCCTTGTGCAATCAGTACTTTGGCGGTCACGGCGGCTGCCGCTTCGCGGGCAGCGCGCAAGAAGTTCACCTGGGGGTAGTCTCGATTTTCGAGCCCTTTGCGCCCGCGGGCGTCTGCCTCACAGGCGCGCAGAAAGTTCTCAAATCGATGGGGGCGTCGCAATGCATCCAGGCTGCGAATCATTTTCATAATGGTCTGTGGACGCAGCTCGAATGCCTTGTGACAGTGCAGATGGTACTCGCAGACTCCAATCGCCAGTGCGGTCAACTCTTTGGGCGTGCGCCAGCGCTCACAGACTGCGCGTACCAGGGGCACACCGGCGGACTCGTGACCGTGATGGCTGGGTAGTATTTCTTCTGGGGTTAAGCCCTTGCCGAGGTCGTGTAGAAGTACCGCGAAGCGCAACGGCAGCTCCGCCGGGGCAGCCCGAAGCGCCATTAGTACATGATCACCCGTATCGATCTCGGGGTGGTGCTTGGCCGGCTGAGGTACTCCAAAAAGTTGTTCCAATTCAGGCAGGAGTAGGGTCAGGGCACCGCATTCGCGCAATACGCGGATAAAGACATCTGGATCCGGCTCGGTGAGGGCGCGGCTTACTTCCTTCCAGACGCGTTCTGCTACCAGGTATTCAACCTCTCCGGCTTCAACCATCTGTCGCATCAGTTGCATGGTCTCCGGGGCAACAGTAAAGCCCAGGTGATGGTAGCGCGCTGCAAAGCGGGCCACACGCAGAACCCGCAATGGATCCTCAGCAAACGCGGGGGAGACATGGCGCAACTGGCGGGCTTGCAGGTCTTGCTGTCCGCCGTAGGGGTCAATTAGGCCCCGGTCTTTATCTTCCGCGATCGCATTGATCGTGAGATCCCGGCGCAATAGGTCTTCTTCCAGGGTGATATTGGCATTGGCATTAACGGTAAAGCCGCCGTAGCCGTGCCCGCTTTTTCTCTCTGTTCGGGCAAGGGCGTATTCTTCTCCGGTGTCCGGGTGAAGGAATACCGGAAAATCTTTGCCTACGGGGCTGAAGCCTAGGTTCTGCATTTGGGCTGCATCGGCCCCTACCACTACCCAGTCACGCTCAGTGACTGTACGGTTTAATAGTTTGTCGCGCACTGCGCCGCCAACAAGATAGATTTTCAAAAAATGTGCTCCAGAGCTGGAGATAACGCCGGTCCAGTGAATGCTTGCACTGCCATAAGTCCATTGGTTCCGGCACTGTCCATAGACTTAGCTATTGAACGGGGATTCAGGGTGGGAGGGTAAGGAGTCTTGGCAAGATAAAAAAAAGGCCCCGAAAAAACAAGGGGGCCCAGGGTCTTAGGGTATTCGCTTAGCAAACATTTCACTGCCAATTGTGGGGGCTCAGACTCGATGGCCACACCACAGGAGAGGATCTCGCGACAGGTCCTTAGTCACGAATCTGACGTCATTGTAGGAAACCTGTCATACCTGTCAACTATATCTTTTAGTATTTTTTGAGGGGGTTGTTCTGCTGTTCGTTAATAAATTACATGGACCGAGTTTCAGGCTGATTTTGCAGCATTAAACAGCATAATTTATAGGGGTGGTTCGGTTGGGCAGGATAATTTCGCGTGTCACTCTGTGGGGCAGAGTGGACTCTAGCGAAGTTGAGCTGAGCCCCTTTTAATCGCAGTTGTTGGGGAGAATAAATATGAGCGAATTACAAGTGCTAACCACCGGGGAAGCAGCCAGGTACTGCGGTGTTAACTTCCGAACGGTGATTCGCTGGATTGAGCGTGGACAACTCAAGGCATACAAGCTGCCAGGGCGTGGTGATCACCGTATCTGTGTTGAGGACTTCGTGGGTTTCCTGCGTGACAACTCAATGCCAGTCCCAAACGATCTTGCAGCTCCCAGTCGCAAAGTCCTTTTACTGACAACAGACCCTGAGTTGACCTCTGGTGGGCGTCAGGCTCTGCAGCAAATCGGCTGTGATATCGAAGTTGCTGGTGATAGTTTTTCTGCCGGTATCCATATGGCGAATGCCAAGCCGGCTCTTTTAGTGGTTGATACCGATCTGGTGGGAGAAGGAGGTTTTCAGGTTCTCGATTATCTGAGATCCCGCAGTGAATACTCAAACCTGAGTATTCTGGTCGTTCCCTCAGACGAAGATGCTGAGAAAGCTCGCTGGTTAGACGCAGGTGCTGATGCATTATTGACACATCGTTCTGAGCACGGTGAGCTCTCAGCCAAGGCCAAGCTTTTGCTGGAGGCCAATGCCTAGACAGTGCTGTGTAAGCGCTGATAGGTCTTGATCCTCCCATCTGTGCGGGGCTGGTATTTCAGCAGTCCCCGCGCCGAAACCTAAATCGGTTTCGGTATTAGCATTGATTCCTCTTCCCCTTCTGAACGGTCACGCCCCTGTTCTGGACAGTGGTAGCTGGCTGTAATTTCATCTCCATTGAGGCTGTTCAGGTGAACATCAAACCCCCATAAACGGTGAAGGTGTTTGAGCACTTCTGTGGAGTCTTTCCCTAGCGGGCGGCGCTTGTACTGGGTGTGGTGCAGCGTCAGTGAACGGTCGCCGCGTGTATCTACCGAGTAAACCTGAATGTTGGGTTCCCGATTGCCCAGGTTGTATTGACCCGCCAGGTTCTCTCTCAACTGGCGGTAGCCACGTTCATCGTGAATTGCACTGACAATAATATCGTTCTCTTTGTCATTATCGCTGATGCAAAATAGCTTCATATCGCGCATCACTTTGGGGGAGAGGAACTGGAGAATAAAACTCTCATCTTTGAAGTCACGCATCGCAAATTGAAGGGTCTCTTTCCAGTTACTTCCGGCGATATCGGGAAACCAGAGGTAATCCTCTTCTGTGGGGCTCTCGCAAATACGGCGCAAGTCGCTAAAAATACTGAAGCCGAGCGTGTAGGGATTGATACCGCTATAGTGCGGGCTGTCAAAGGAGGCTTGGTAAATGACATTGGTGTGGCTTTGCAGAAACTCAATCATAAAGCCTTCAGTGACTTGACCGCGCTTATACAGCTCTGACAATAAGGTGTAATGCCAAAAGGTTGCCCAGCCCTCATTCATAACCTGGGTTTGCCGCTGTGGATAAAAGTATTGGGCCAGTTTTCGTACAATACGCACCAATTCACGTTGCCAGTTCTCCAATAGGGGCGCATTTTTTTCTATAAAGTAAAGGATGTTTTCCTGGGGTTCTTCGGGAAAACGTTTTACCTTGGTTTCTTCAACACCATCGCCGAGTTTAGGGATAGTTCTCCATAGATCATTGAGCTGTCGCTGGCGATATTCTTCCCGTTCCTGTTGCTTGCGTTCCTCTTCAACTGCGGAGATCGGATAGGGGCGCTTGTAGCGATCCACACCGTAATTCATCAGGGCGTGACAGGAATCCAGTATCGCTTCAACCTCGTTGAGACCGTGGCGTTGTTCGCAGCGGGAGATATAGTTTTTGGCGAATATCAGGTAATCGATAATGCTGCTGGCATCTGTCCAGGAGCGAAACAGGTAGTTACCTTTGAAGAACGAATTGTGGCCATAGGATGCATGGGCAATTACCAAGGCCTGCATTGTCATGGTGTTTTCTTCCATGAGGTAGGCGATGCAGGGATTTGAGTTAATCACAATCTCGTAGGCGAGACCCATTAGCCCGCGCTGGTAGTTATTTTCCACACTGATGAATTGCTTGCCAAAAGACCAGTGATGATAGCCTACCGGCATGCCTACGGAGGAGTAGGCATCCATCATTTGTTCTGAGCAGATCACTTCAATCTGATTGGGGTAGGTATCCAGCCCGAACTCTTCAGCCAGTGCGCCGATTGCGCGGTCGTATTCCTGGATTAGCTCAAAAGTCCATTCTGAACTGGTGGAAATAGGCTGGGGCGATTTTGATTCGGGCGCTTCACTGCCACTGGCAAACTTATCGAGCATCAGGCAGTCACCTTCTGGCTGAATAGCTGGCGAAATACAGGGTAGATATCCTGTACATCGACAATTTGTTCCATGGCAAAGTGGCTTGGAAATAGAGTGCGAACACTTTCATACTCCTCCCACAGGGCCTGGTGATCTCTGGGAGTGATTTCCACGTAAGAGTAGTACTGCACATGGGGCATAATGTCATCGATTAGAATCCGGTGGCAGGTGCTGGAATCGTCGTTCCAATTATCTCCATCGGAGGCCTGGGCACCATAAATATTCCATTCATTGTCCGGGTAACGCTCTTGTATAATTCGCCGCATGAGTTTGAGCGCACTGGATACGATGGTGCCACCGGTTTCCCGAGAGTAGAAAAATTCTTCTTCATCGACTTCTTTGGCGCTGGTGTGATGTCGAATGAAAACCACTTCGGTATATTCGTAACTGCGCTGTAAGAAAAGGTAGAGAAGTAAAAAGAAGCGTTTGGCCATATCCTTGGTGGCTTGATTCATGGAGCCGGATACGTCCATCAGGCAAAACATCACAGCCCTTGAGCGAGGCTTGGGTTGCCGGATTAACAAGTTGTATTTAAGGTCAAAATCATCGAGAAATGGCACGCGCTGAATACGGCTGCGAAGGTCTGCAATCTGGGTTTTCAGGGCTTCTATTTTTCGTTGGTCACGCAGGGCAGTGTCCTTCTCCTCTTCCTGGGTGAGATCGTTTTCCAAGGCGCGTAAGTTGCGTCGCTTACTACTGGTCAGGGCGATACGTCTCGCGTGGGCAGCTCTGAGAGAACGAATTACATTGATACGACCTGGGGTACCCTCGTTGCTGATACCGGCGCGGACTATTTGGAATGATTCGTTACCAGCCAAGCGCTGCTTGATCATGTTCGGCAGTTGCAAGCCTTCGAACATAAAGTCGAGAAACTCTTCCTGAGAGATTTGGAATACAAACTCGTCAACGCCCTCTCCGCTATCACTGGCGCCACTACCCCCGCCGTCACCGCCTCTTTGTCCCTGGCGCGGGATACGATCCCCAGCTGTAAATTGCTTGTTTCCGGGTAGCACTCGCTCCACATGGCCGCCAGCCCCATGTGAGAAAAGGGGTTCGCTGATATCCCGTGTAGGGATACTGATTCGCTCGCCCTTATCCATATCCATAATGGAACGGCTATTCATGGCATCGCCAACAGCTTTCTTAATGTGAGCTTTATAGCGTCTCAAGAAGCGCTGCCGGTTAACCGTACTCTTTTTCTTTCCATTCAAGCGGCGGTCGATGATGTAGCTCATATATCTGCCTTTGCTCTGAATAAAATCTTGAGGCATCCACTGCCATACAATCTATTCAGAAATTTCCCTGCTGGGTCAACCCAATTCAAGCGTTGCTCTGTGTACTCTGCGAGTCATAGCTTTAAGCGCCAGATATTTTCCTGCGATGGCACTCTCAGTGCTGGCCGAAAAGTCCTACTACTGGGACTTCCTGACACGCAGATACCACTCTGATAACAACCTGACTTGTTTTTCGGTATAGCCGCGCTCCACCATACGTTCAACGAAGTCTGCGTGTTTACGCTTATCATCTGCTGAAGCTTTAGTATTGAATGAGATGACTGGCAGCAGATCCTCAGTGTTAGAGAACATTTTTTTCTCGATAACGGCACGTAGTTTTTCGTAGGATCTCCAGTCTGGATTCTTGCCTTGATTGTTGGCTCTGGCTCGCAGTACAAAATTAACAATTTCGTTGCGGAAATCTTTCGGATTGGAAATGCCTGCAGGCTTTTCTGTTTTTTCCAGTTCCTCGTTGAGGGCGCCCCGATCGAGAATTTCCCCGGTTTCAGGGTCACGATATTCCTGATCCTGTATCCAGAAGTCGGCGTAAGTAACGTACCGATCAAACAAGTTTTGACCATATTCCGCATAGGATTCGAGATAGGCTGTTTGAATCTCTTTTCCGATGAATTCCACATATCGTGGAGCGAGGAACTCTTTGATGAAGCCTAAGTAATTCTCTTGAATCTCTGGAGGAAACTGTTCTTGTTCGATTTGCTGTTCCAATACATACAGGAGATGTACTGGATTTGCCGCTACTTCTGTGGCATCAAAATTAAATACTTTGGAGAGAATTTTGAAGGAAAATCGGGTTGATAAACCGTTCATGCCCTCGTCGACACCGGCATTATCCCTGTATTCCTGCATTGTTTTAGCTTTTGGATCGGTGTCTTTTAGGTTCTCACCGTCGTAAATGCACATCTTGGAATAAAGGCTGGAGTTATCCGGGTTTTTGACTCTTGATAGCACGGAGAATTGTGCCAGCATCCGCAGTGTATCTGGCGCACAGGACGCTTTTGCTAATGAGCTGTTTTCTAATAACTTTTGGTAAATTCTGATTTCTTCCTGCACGCGGACACAATAGGGTACTTTGACAATATAAATACGGTCCAGGAAGGCTTCGTTGTTGCGATTGTTACGGAAAGTTTGCCATTCTGATTCGTTAGAGTGGGCGAGTATCGTGCCGCTAAAGGGGATCGATCCCAAGCCTTCGGTACTGTTGTAGTTACCCTCTTGGGTTGCGGTTAATAAAGGATGTAAAACCTTGATGGGCGCCTTGAACATCTCGACAAACTCCATCAAGCCCTGGTTAGCTCTGCAGAGACTGCCCGAGAAGCTATAGGCGTCTGGGTCATTCTGAGGAAAGTCTTCCAGTTTACGAATATCTATTTTTCCGACCAGGGAAGAAATGTCCTGGTTGTTTTCATCGCCGGGTTCCGTTTTGGATATTGCCACCTGGTCGAGGATTGAGGGGCGAACTTTAACGACGCGGAATTTACTGATATCTCCCTTGAATTCGTGCAGCCGTTTAACCGACCAAGGCGACATAATGGTTCCCACATAACGGCGTGCAATACCATAATCCTCTTCGAGGATACGACCGTCTTCATCAGGGGAAAATAGACTTAAGGGGGACTCAAAGACGGGGGACCCCTTAATTGCGTATATGGGAACTTGTTCCATTAAGGCTTTGAGGCGTTCCGCCAGGGAAGACTTGCCGCCACCCACAGGCCCGAGGAGATATAAGATCTGCTTTTTTTCCTCAAGGCCCTGAGCGGCATGGCGAAAGAACGAGACAATTTGCTCGATTGCTTCCTCCATGCCGTAAAACTCACTAAACGCTTTGTAGCGCTTGATGACCTTATTGCAGAAAATCCGCGATAGGCGCGGATCGCGGGAGGTATCTACCAGTTGGGCTTCTCCTATCGCCATTAGCATTCGTTCAGCGGGTGATGCGTAGGCACTTCGGTCTGTTTTACACAGCTCCAGGTACTCCTGGATGCTGAGTTCTTCGTCCTGGATGGATTCGTATCTTTCCAGGTAATGATTAAAAATTGTCATGGTGTCTACCTCCCTGTAGCGTACTGGATGAAGTTCAGCGCCCTGCTTTTCGTTGGGATTTCGTGCGCCTTTGAATGCTCTTACTGTGCGACTTGCCCACTTGGGACGAATGGTGCATGAGGCTGTGCAGTCCAGGCCTTGTTTGGGATACGCTTGGCGTGAAGCACTATCGTTATTGCCGTTATGAACCTTGTTCTTTGCTGGAAGTGGTGGTGAATTGCTTCCAGCTTTTCCAGCATAGCTTTCTGACTCACCGAGGCAGTGGAATGTCGCTTATATGGGTTGAATTCGACGGCAGTTTTACGCTCTACTAGCGGCTATATTAGGTATCCAAGAAATATTAAGGAATATAAATGGCAATTCTGGTGACTGGAGGTGCTGGTTATATTGGCAGTCATACTTGTGTTGAGTTACTCGCAGCGGGTTTTCAGCCGGTAGTTGTGGATAATTTATCGAATAGCAGCGAAGAGGCGTTGCGTCGTGTGGAGTTTATAGGTGGTAAATCGATCCCTTTTTATGATCTCGATATTCGGGACAGTAAGGGATTGCGCAAAGTATTCTCCGAATTTGAAATTGACGCGGTAATCCACTTTGCAGGACTAAAAGCTGTGGGTGAATCAGTGGCGCAGCCACTGCGCTATTACCAGAATAACGTCGCTGGAACCTTGTCTCTATGCGAAGTGATGGCGGAGTTTGGAGTCCATCGTTTGATCTTCAGCTCATCTGCGACGGTTTACGGCGACCCTGAAACAGTACCGATTAAAGAGGATTTTCCCACGGGCGCAACCAATCCCTACGGATCAAGCAAGCTGTTGGTTGAGAATATTCTGGGGGATCTTTGTGCAGCTCCAGACAGTTTGTGGAAGGTGAGCGTACTGCGCTATTTTAATCCGATTGGTGCCCATGAAAGTGGCACCATTGGCGAAGATCCCAGTGGTATCCCCAACAATCTTTTACCCTATGTGTCCCAGGTAGCGGTAGGGCGGTTGGAGCAGCTACAGATTTTTGGTGGTGACTACGATACTGTAGATGGTACTGGTGTTCGTGATTATATCCATGTTGTGGATCTGGCCCGTGGGCATTTAGCCGCGCTGAATTTACTTCGTAAAGCTGAGACTTCAGAAGGGTGTTATACCCATAATCTGGGTACAGGTCAGGGAAGCTCCGTGTTGGAAGTTGTTCGGGCTTTTGAGCGAGTCAGTGGTCGCGAGGTCCCCTACCATATCGCACCCAGAAGAGCGGGTGATATCGCCGAGTGCTATGCGGCCCCCGAGCTGGCTGAGAAAGAGCTGGGCTGGAAAGCCGAATATGATTTGGTGCAAATGGTGGAAGATACCTGGCGTTGGCAGTATCAGAACCCTAAAGGGTATAGCGAGGACTAGATTTTCCAGATTTGATTCGAGATCAAGTAGCAGCCGAAATCTTTATTAAGGTGTGGTTATTCAGTACCTGATTTTGGCATTACGCTGGGTATACCGCCAGTCCAGTGCTATCTGCCGCTTACGTGAGCTTATTTGAGTGGGCGTAAGTGGTGGGTATTGAATAAGCCACGAGTGCAATCATGATTTTTAGTACTCAAGCTCCAGTACATAACGAAATAACATCCCCTAGCTTGTAAGAGAGGTTATCTTTTTCTTATCTCATTCATATTGCGTCTTTTAATATTTTTTATAGGCTACACATTAGAATATTCTTCGACCATTTCTTTAGATCTAAAAGGAGTTAAAGTTGAAGCATATCGTGATCGTACAGCTATTTTTAATTAGCTTTTCCGTTTGCGCTAAAAAAAATCCTGGAGTAGATATTTCAATGTTTAAGTCTGCAGATAATATTTGGAGCCTCACTTATAACCTAAGTAGGTTAGCCAGTCGGCTTGATTTGTTCGTAATCCAGACGTATCTCGGGCTGAGCGCTGGAAGCCTTTATTGTTAGGTTTTGAAATAGTTTCTATTGATAATGAAGAATACCTGCCTGCATTCAAATATTCCAAAACTGAAAGGATATTTTGAGGTGAGGCTGGGGTAATCCAGTGGCGTGAAACCAACCCTATACGCATGATATGCCAAGGTCGATGGCTGTGATCGGCAGGGTGATACCTTGCCGAACTAGATATTCATGCATTGGAATTGGAGTGATTTTGATGAGAAGCTAGAAGCCCCCAAGTTTGTCAATGAGGTTCTTTGGTTTTTACTCATGAAGTGGCTCATTTTCATCAAGAGGGCGTGTTATCCGGTGGGGCTATTGAATCCTGGGTGCCAGTGGGAAATACGGACAGGTTGGCTATATTAGATTGGTATCCCGATTTAGAGGGGTATGTAAATCGTAAACTTTAGAGGTTCAAGGCGAGATGCTCTGAAGGCTTGAACGAATTCCCGCTGCTTGAAGCGGCTAGTCGCGATAGATCTGATCTACATTTTACTTGTGGTCTATTTATACATCGGGCAACCCCTGCAAAAGAAAAGCAACGGGACTTTACGGATTTTTTGTTATGAAAAAATTTCCGCCAAAAAGTTGAGGGTGGAGCAGGAGACCTCACAAGAACTGCTGACTCCAGCGAAAAATTGGCGAACAGTAAACAGGCTATTCCTGAGAATACTTTGAGTATATTAATTCAGAACATGTAAAGTTTTAGCGTTATGTGGTTGTGTTAATTTTGGCTAAGAGTTGACAGTTGCCCAGAGTTTAAATTGCAACTGTCAGCTCTGGTTTGACATCAGTGTTATTAATCTTATTTTTCACCCCAAAGTTTAATAGGTCTGTTTTTTAAACCCTACAAACTGCAGTCTATACCAAAAAGCGCTTCATCATCCAAGCGCATGGCTGTCAAGGAGCCGCCCCAGACACAACCGGTATCCAGCGCGTATACATTTTCTGTATCCGTACGGCCTTCCAATGAAGCCCAGTGACCAAAAATGACTTTATCATTTTTGCTCTTACGATCGGCAAAGCTGAACCATGGTTGATAATCACCGTGAGAGGTTTGAACCCCCTTTTTATTGATGAGGTCTAGGGTGCCATCCGCTTTGCAGAAACGCATTCGGGTAAAATAATTAGTGATTACTCGTAGTCGTTCAATACCGATGAGGTGATCGTCCCAGCAGTGAGGTTCATTACCGTACATGCCATAAAAATAAGCTTTAGCCATAGCTTCATCTGCGAGTGCCTGGTGTACTTCACTGGCGAGCTTTTGTGCTTTTGTTACGCTCCAAGTTGGGGGAATCCCGGCGTGTACCATGGTGTACCCCTTTTTATGTACCAAAAGGGGAAGGCTTTGCAGCCAGTTTAAAAGCCTATCTGCATCCTTTGCTGTTAATATTTTGGCAAGGTCATGCTCTTTTTCGGATAAGGGCTTTGCACCGTGGGCTAATGCGAGTAAGTGCAAATCGTGATTGCCCAACACCGCAGTGACTTGCTGGCGGTGTTGATAGAGAAAGCGAAGGGTGCTGAGGCTATCATCGCCTCGATGAACCATATCGCCGGCAATCCAAAGTTTATCTCGATCAGGTCGGAATTTGACTTGCTTGAGCAGACGTTGAAATGCCGCATAGCAGCCCTGTATATCTCCGACGGCGTAAGTTGCCAAAGTTTCCCCCAAAAATCCGTTAGCTATTTATTATTGATTCAGGTCTGTGCAGTAGTCAGCCAGCATCACAAAATCCTCAACACTCAAGGTCTCAGGGCGGCGGCCGGCATCTAACGGTAGTAGCTCTGGTTTGAGTTCTGGGAATAAAGGTTTCAGAGCATTTCGCAATGTTTTACGGCGCTGCTGGAAGGCGACATTGACGATTCGCTCCAGCAGATTCTCATCCTTGGCGATAAATGGCAGTGTGCTATGGGGTACCAGTCTTACGATGGCAGAATCAACTTTCGGGGCTGGTCGGAAGGATTGCGGTGGTACCAGGAAGAGTCCCTGCACTCGGCAGTAGTATTGAACCATCACGCTGAGGCGGCCGTAGGACTTGGTTGAGGGACTAGCGCTAAGGCGGTCAACAACCTCCTTTTGTAGCATAAAGTGCATATCCTTAACCTGTCCGCGAAAACCGAGCAAATGGAACAGTAGGGGGGTGGATATGTTGTAAGGTAGATTACCGACAATACGCAACTGCTTGTCTCCAGCAAAAGTGCCAAAATCAAATTTGAGCGCATCTGTCTCAATAATATTGAATTTAGCATATTCCCTGAATTTGAATTGCAGCATCGGGATCAAATCGCGATCCAGCTCGACGGCTGTCAGGGAGGGACAGCGTTTGAGTAGCAACTCGGTAATGGCGCCTTGGCCAGGGCCAATCTCGACTAATGTGTCTGACTCCTTTGGCCCGACCGCGCGAACGATGCGCTCGATAATATTCTCGTCGACTAGGAAATTTTGTCCAAAGCGCTTGCGAGCCTTGTGCTGAAAGAAGTTGTCCATGGGTATATCTGTAATTTGAATGAATGGTTTTCGTTGCTAAATCCCAGTGCGGCAGCTGCCATAAGTGCATCGTTTGATGCCCTATTCCCCCGGCCACTATCCGACTCGGAAGGGCATAAGAGCCTCGGGAATATTTCCGGAAAGTAGCTATGTATTGCGTAATTTGGCCAGTGTGACAGCGTGCTGGATCGCGGCGTGCAGACTGCCTATTTGGGCGGAACCTGTGCCGGCGATATTCAATGCGGTGCCGTGATCCACAGAAGTACGGATAAAAGGCAATCCTAGGGTGATATTTACCGCGTGCCCAAAACCTTTGAATTTTAACACTGGAAGCCCTTGGTCGTGGTACATGGCTAAAACTGCATCGCACTCGGTTAAGTGGGGTGGGGTAAACAAGGTGTCCGCAGGTAGAGGGCCATTCAAGATAATGCCCTGAGAGCGTAATTGACTCAGTGTGGGCTCAATGATTTCGATTTCTTCCCGGCCTAAATACCCGCCCTCGCCGGCGTGTGGGTTGAGACCGCATACGCTGATACGCGGCGACGGAATTCGGAATAAGTCCTGCAAGCTGGTATTGAGGATTTTAATAACCTGTTCCAGCAGAGTGCTGCTTATTGCGGTACTGACGTCTTTGAGCGGCAGATGCGTTGTGACCAGGGCGACGCGGAGGCCCTCTGTGGCAAGCATCATAACCACACGTTCGGCTCCGGCTTTTTCGGCAAAGAATTCTGTATGTCCACTAAATGGGGTGCCAGCATCGTTGATAACGCCTTTGTGCACTGGCCCGGTGACCAAGGCATCGAAATGGCCCTGCAGACAGCCGTCTGTGGCGACTGACAGAGTCTTCAGTACGTAGGCTGCATTAGCTGTATCGAGTTCCCCGGGTCTGGCAGGTACCTCCAAAGCGGTCGGTAGCAGGTAAAGGCTGCCGGGTGGGGTACTTATGGAACTGGCGTCTGCAGACAAAGGGAGAAGTTTTAGTGGCAGCCCTAAAGTTTCAGCGGTGTCCATCAGTAGTTGAGGGTCTGTGATGGCTACGATTTGGGCATTAGAGCCCTTTTGAGCCACTTTTACAGCCAGTTCGGGACCGATACCTGCGGGCTCTCCAGGGGTAAAGGCAATTCTAGGGATCATCGATTTGTGACTTTCCTGTGTGAATAAAAAAACCGGGCACTGGGGCCCGGTCTATCCCGCAATAATGGGGTCCTACTGCTGATTGCCTGCGCCTTCGGCTGTCTTGGTATCTGGCAGTTTGATCTCTACATAAGCTTGGTCACGAATTTCGCGGCGCCAATTCTGCAGTTCTTCTTCATACCGGCGATTACGCAACATGTTGGCAGCTTGGTTGCGGATGTATTGATCGGTCATGTCCTGTTTGCGGCGGTCTTCCACTTGGAGAATATGCCAACCAAACTGGCTGCGGAAGGGCAGGCTGATGTTACCGATTTCAGTAGTCTTCATGGCCTGGGTAAATTCCGGTACAAACTGACCGGGCATAGACCAGCCGAGGTCACCGCCGGACAGCATAGATCCGATATCCTCAGAGTTTTCGCGGGCCAGATCAGAAAAATTTTCGCTGGCCATAGCCTCATCGCGCAGAGCGATTAACTTGTTGTAGGCCTGATCATCGGTGAGGATGGCGGACGGTTTGAGTAGGATGTGGCGCACTTTGGTTTGTTCTACCAATTGTTCGCTGGCCCCTTTTTGAGCATGAATTTTTAATAGGTGGTAGCCGGCGTCACTGCGGAAGGGCGCGGTAATGTCACCCACTTTTAAATCGGCCAGCGCATCGGCAAACAGGGTGGGGAGCTCTACAGTCTTGCGCCAGCCCAGGTCACCGCCCGCGAGGGCATTTTGTCCCGCGGAGTTGGCGATCGCGAGACGGCGGAAGTCTGCTCCCCCCAGGGCCTGCTGAGCCAGTTCTTCAGCTTTTTCGCGTGCCTGGGTAACATCGCTGGCCGGTGCACTGGAAGCCACGGGAATGAGGATATGTCCCAGTTCAAACTCTGGTGATTTCCAGAACTCTCCCTCTTTCGAGCGCAGGAAGTTGTCGATATCTTGATCAGTGATCTGGATTCGGCGATTGACGCTGCCTTGCTCAACACGGCGAATCATTAATTCCTGGCGGATCTGCTGGCGAAAGCTTTTCATGCTCATGCCATCAGCGAGCAGGCGCTGGCGGAACTCTTCGGGGCTCACCCCCGCGTTTTGCTGAACTCTGGCGATAGCCTGGTCCAGTTCCGACTCAGAAACAGTGACTCCCGCTCGCGAGGCCATCTGCAGTTGGAGCCGCTCGATAATCAGCTGCTCCAGAACCTGGCGGCGCAAAACATCCATCGGTGGAGCCTGAACCTGCTGAGCCTGGATCTGGCTGGTGATGGTATTTATACGTTGGGTTAGCTCACTGGCCATCACGACATCGTCATCGACAACAGCGACCACTCGGTCTAGAGTCCTTACTTGCGCAGTGGCAGTAGCGGCGATCAGGGCGCAGGCTGCCAGTACGGGTGATAGGCCCAGTTTCGGTATAAACTTCTTAATTATTCTCATCACTGTTTCAGCTCTTCTCTCTGATCAAAGTTGGCAATCCCCTGGGTCAGCATTTCCGTCACTGTTGCACCGAAGCCGGCTAGGCCCTTGAGTTCAATTTCGAGGTAGATACCCTCGTCATACTCGAGGTCCTCTGCTGAGACAACCCCGGCGAGATCATTATCCAGGGTGCGTCTCCACACCAGTCGGGTCCGGTAGCAGCAGTCGTCATATTCGATCCCTGCCAGGTATTCCAGTTCCCGGTTCAAAGTAAGATCATAGCTGGCACCAGCCATGAAAGAGGTATGGGTATTTAGTGGTAGTACGGTGGAGGCATTCAGTTGGCTGACGGTATCGTTATCGTCTTCATCGATATCGTCGTCATCAGTGGCATCCGGGCGCTCATAGTAGTAACTCAAATTGAAGATGCGGAAGTCATCGTCAAAGTAGCGCAGACTGAAGTTGCCCCGATTAATGTTGTGCTCACTATCCTCATAAACCACCTCGGTGCCTAATCGCAAAGACTGGAATGGACGGCTCTCTATCCGTGCAGCCAGCTCTGAGCGGGGCGTATCCTCGATATAAGCAGTGCGACCGATCTGGCGGTCGCTGGAATAGTACACTTGTCCAATACTGGCAGAGAAAAGGTCCCGGCCGCTGATAGGGTCGATAAATCGGGTGGTGAGACCCAGTGCGAGCCTATCCGCATCGTCGATCCGGTCACTGCCGGTGAAGCGACTGTTGCGGAATAGCTGGTCATAGCTGAACGTGAATAGCGAGGTATCGTAGAGCAAATTATTGCTGTCAGGATCGATTTCAATGTCAGGATTGATGTCGTTAGCACGATCACTGATATCGAAGAAATCCCCCTGATCGGCATTGCTGCTAATCAGGGTGAACAACCGTGGCTCCAGTGTCTGGATAAAGTCCCGGTCGAAGATATAGCTGTCGCGTTCAAAGTACAGTCCGGTATCCAAGGTGAATTGAGCCGCTGCTGCGCTGGGCGAATCGTTGGCCCCCTCTGCCAGGAATTGATCACTGACCTTGTAACTGAGATAGCGGCCAGCCACGCCCGGTTTAAAATATCCCCAAAGCCACTGTTTGTCCCAGAAGAATTCATAGTCGAGGCGCAAACGATCGGCGGTGATAAAGTCCCGTATATCGGTAGTGACACTATCGGGATCATCAGTATCCCCGATATAGGTGATGGTCTGGGTATCTTGATGGTCCCAAACGGTCGCCTGATTTTGCATCGATAGCAACCAGTCGCCCCAGCGATAGTCGCCATCGACATCAAAGCGGGGGTACTGGGCAAATACATCGAAGGAGTCGTTTTCCAGCACCTGGTAATCCTGGGTGCGCAGGGTTATTTGCCAGTGATCACTGCGCAGGAGACCCTGGACCTTCTGGTTCACTCGGGTCTCGGCGTTGATATCGAGGCTGGCGGTGCTTAGGTCGCGAAAATAGTCTGGATCACTGACCTTGGTGTAATCGATATCCGTACGCCAGACGCTGCCGCTGTATCCACCCTGCTGTTTCAAACTGGCGAGCCAGCGGTCTTCACCTTTGTAAGGCAGTACCAGATTTTCAGGGAAGCCTTCATCAATCAGTTCCTGCGCCAAATCATTGTTGCCGCCGTCGTCATCTGGCAGATCAGCAAGACGGATCTCAGTGCTGAACATTTCACTCAGATGGCGGAATTCAACTTCCAGTCCGGTACCGCGGTACTGGATATGGCGCGGGGAGATGGTGGCATCCATCTGCGGTGCAATATTCCAATAATAGGGAATGGTAAAGTCCCAGCCGTTCTTGTCGCTATTACTGAGGGAGGGGAACAGGAACCCGGACATGCGTGCATCGCCTACAGGGAAGCGGAAATAGGGAAGGTACAGAATGGGCACATCCAGGATTTCCAAGCGTACATTCCGTGCCGTTCCCTGGTTCTCCACCTTATCAATATTGATTTCGTCGCCCGTCAGCCGCCAAAACTCGCGCCCGGGTTCGCAACGGGTGTAGGTGCCTTCCGTCAGGGTCAGCTCGCCACTGGTTTGCCGTGCAACCAGAGCGGCATCGCCATGGATAAAGGCATCGTGGACGACGTAGGTGGCGTCCTCAATCGACGCGGCCTCACTGTTCGTGTGAACCTCTGCGGACGCGCCGCGGATTAGCAGGTTGGGCTCGCGAAGTTCGATAGCACCATCCAGCGAAGCAACATTCTCCTGGCGGTTAAACCTGACCTGATCGGCGAACAGCTGGCGGTAACCTTGGGTGATATGTACATTGCCGCTCAGCTTGGCGGAGCCATCCTCGAGCCACTGTGATTTCTCTGCGGTAGCCCTGAGCGATGCTTCTCCAGGGGGGAGGTCTGAGCCGGGATAGTTTCGTGGCGGAGCAACGAAAGTGCCGGAGCACACGGCCGGCAGATTGGCCTGTTCCTCAGCCGTAAGTTCGGAGCGTGGTAACCAGTCCAAGTACAAATAAGGGTTGTAGTCGGGATCTGGAATCAGTTCGCTTTGATTGGTTTGCGCCCACAGAGGCTGTGCGGCGATCAGGCCGAGAGCGATGGAGCAGGTGTGGGAATTTCTAGCAATCGCCAGAGCGAGGCGACGCCACCGGGAAACTTCAAGCATCAAACGATATGTTCCAACTATCTTTTAGTATTTCTTTATCGGTAGATACGTGCGACAGCTATCGAGCCGGGGCGCGCAAAATCATCGTCCGATTCTACTTGAATGTAGAAGTGGTTAATAGCCGTACTATGAACGGGGATGCTACGAGCTGGGATGGCACTTGGATCGAGTGCCAGGTCATTGTTTTTCTGGGACATTTGTACTGTTTTTGCTGGAGTGCGTCGCGTGGCTCAGGGTAAATAGGAATGGCGCCGCTGGACGCGGGAGGGCTCAAGGTTAAAATGCAGCTTGCAACAGTTGGAAAGCGACACGATGAGCGTAAGACCGAGCAGCGAAATTGAGCAAAAATGTGATATCGATTCTGACCTCAGGCACGATGCGTTGCGCCAATGGGTTGGGGCGGCCCTGGGCTTGGAGGCGCCCGCAGCACTGTCAAATTTGGCCGGGGATGCTGGGTTTCGGCGGTATTTTCGCACGCAAACGGAGCCGCCGCTAATTGCAGTGGATACCCCGCCGCAGCTGACCAATCCCGCTCGTTTTGTGGCTCTGGCTGATTATTTGCGCCGCAACGGCATCCACACTCCGATGGTGGTGGCTGCTGATACCACCGAAGGCTACCTGCTGTTGGAAGATCTCGGAGACATCCAGTTATTTAGCGTGCTCGGCACTGACAGTGTTGAAGGCCTCTATGCGGAGGTGATGAGTGAACTTTTATGCCTGCAACAAATCCCTTTAGAGGAACAATTATTCCCATCATATAGTCGCGAGTTACTTCTGAAAGAAATGCAGGTGATGCCGGAGTGGCTGGTACAAGAGCTGCTTGGTCATCAGCTCAGTGAGCGGGAGCAGGAACTTTTAAAGAGTACTTTTGAACTGTTGCTGAATAGTGCCGAAGAGCAGCCGCATACTCTGGTACATCGGGATTACCACAGCCGCAATTTAATGATCCGCGATGGGGAGCGGCCGGGCATTGTCGATTTTCAGGATGCTGTGTGGGGCCCTGCTACCTACGACCTGGTATCACTGCTGCGAGACTGCTATATCCGCTGGCCCCGCGAGCGCGTAGAGCGGTGGGCGCTGGCCTATGCCGCAACGGCCGAGGCTGCGGGCGTGATGGCGCCGGTCGATCCGGAAATATATCTGCGATGGTTCGACTGGATGGGGCTGCAGCGTCATATTAAAGTACTGGGTTTATTCCCACGTCTTTGCCTGCGCGATGGTAAACAGGGCTACCTGCAGCACTTACCCCTGGTGATTCGCTACGTGTTGGAAACTGCTGGGCGCTACCCTGAATTGAAGCCGTTTGCCGACTGGTTCAGTAGTATTTTGTTACCGCAAATAGAGCCGCTGCCTTGGTACTGCGACTATCGCAGCGCGGGCGAGATGTTGAAGTAAGCCGCACGATAACTGTACAGATTAATTTGATGAGCAAACTCAAACAGAGTCCGCCTGTGACAGCCATGCTACTGGCTGCAGGCTTTGGGCGCAGAATGCGCCCGCTAACCGATCAGGTTCCCAAGCCCCTTCTGCCGGTAGCCGGCAAGCCGCTGATAGAGCACGCGCTGGAGCGCCTGGCTGATATTGGCGTGCAGCGGGTTGTTATTAACCTGGGTTATCTTGGTTCTAAGATTCGGCAGCAGCTCGGTTCCGGTGCTCGTTGGGGGCTGGATATCCAGTACTCCGTGGAGCGCGAAGAAGAGCCGCTGGAAACCGCCGGGGGGATTCTGAAAGCCATGCCACTTTTAGGGGATTCCCCTTTTTTGGTGGTGAATGGCGATGTCTGGTGTGACTTTGATTTGTCACAATGGGCCAGTCGACCGTTGCCAGAGGATTGTCCCGGGCGTCTGTTAATGGTCCCCAATCCGCCCCACAACCCCGAGGGGGATTTCGGCATCGAGAAGGGGTTGCTATCCGGCACTGCCAAGCCCCGCTGTACTTTTGCTGGTCTCAGCTGGTTGCGAGGTGAAACACTGACCGAATACCCACATCGGCGCGAATGCTTCGGGCTTGGAGAAGTATTCACTTTTAACGAAGACAAATTGCAGGCCGAGCTCTATCAGGGGGACTGGTGTGATGTCGGTACGCCCGAGCGCCTGGAAAGATTGCACCGCCGACTGACTGGCGAAAATTGAGTCACCAAAGGATATTCTGATGTCAGATTACAAAATTGCTCCCTCTATTCTCTCTGCCGATTTTGCTCGTTTGGGTGAAGAAGTGGATACGGTATTAGCCGCCGGAGCGGACTGGGTGCATTTTGATGTGATGGACAATCACTATGTGCCGAACCTTACTATCGGCCCTATGGTGTGCCAGGCCCTGCGTAAGCATGGAGTGGAAGCACCCATCGATGTACACCTGATGGTCGAGCCGGTGGACGATATGATCCGCCAATTTGCCGATGCCGGCGCCACCTATATTACTTTCCACCCTGAGGCATCCCGCCACCCGGATCGCTCCTTACAATTGATACAGAGTCTCGGCTGTAAGGCTGGCTTGGTATTCAATCCAGCCAGTGGTCTCGAGGCGGCAAAGTACGTCATGGATAAGCTGGATATGATCCTGCTGATGTCAGTGAACCCCGGTTTTGGTGGACAGAAGTTTATTCCCAACACCCTGACCAAGTTGCGTGAGGCCCAGGCAATGATCGATGAATCGGGCTTAGATATCCGTCTGGAGATTGATGGAGGGGTAAACCGCGATAATATTGCCGAGATAGCCTTGGCTGGAGCGGACACTTTTGTCGCGGGCTCTGCCATTTTCAATACACCGGACTACGCTGAAGTGATTGCGGCTATGCGTGAAAGCTTGGCTTAAGTTGCAAAACTGGCGGGCAATCTCTTGCCCGCCACAGATGGGATTTGTAAACTTGTGCGCCTGCACTGAGGGAATTTCCTTGAACCATTCTGTCTCCCTGACAAACAGTTGGCGATGGCGCCACTGATCCGCTGAAGCCCAATCGACTCGCTGCGATTGTGGCCACCTCTTCCGTGGGCGCTGCTTGTACTCTGGCGCCAACTTAAAAATGAAAAATTATTCGGAGTCTTTATGACCCCAACTGAATACGCTCAACTTGCGTCTGAGGGCTACAACCGTATACCCCTGGTAAGGCGTGTGCTGGCCGATATTGAAACGCCGCTGTCGACCTACTTGAAACTGGCGGGAGGTCGCTATAGCTACTTGCTGGAATCGGTGCAAGGCGGTGAGAAGTGGGGCCGCTACTCCATTATTGGTCTACCGGCGCGAACCCTGTTGCGGGTAACCGGTGCTGAGATCACTGTTGAGAGAGACGGCGAAGTACTGGAGAGTCACCGCTCGAAAGACCCACTTGAGTTTGTCGAGCAGTTTCAGCAGCGCTACAAGGTCCCCGAACTGGAAGATTTACCTCGCTTTAACGGCGGATTGGTTGGATATTTTGGTTACGATTGTGTGCGCTATATTGAGCCGCGCCTTGCCGCAAGTACGCCGCCGGATACCCTGGGTAATCCCGATATTTTATTGATGGTCAGCGATGAGCTGGTGGTCTTCGATAACCTCGCTGGCGCGGTTATTTTAATCGTTCACGCGGATGTCAATGAAGGGGGGGCCTTTGAGCAGGCACAGCAGCGCCTGGATCAGTTGGTGGCTAAGTTGGCGCAGCCGTTGCCGGATACGGTACCGCTGGATTTACATGGTCGCGGTATCGATGAAAGTGCTTTTCGCTCACATTTCGGAGAAGACACCTTTAAGCGCGCGGTGGACCGGGTTAAAGAGTATGTACTTGCCGGCGATGTGATGCAGGTAGTGCCGTCTCAGCGTCTTTCCACTCCTTTCGAGGCCCCGCCACTGAATTTCTACCGCGCTTTGCGCAGTCTTAATCCTTCGCCCTATATGTACTTCTTCGACTTTGGTGATCATCAGGTTGTCGGTTCCAGTCCAGAGATCTTGGTGCGCCTGGAAGAGGGCGAAATGACGGTACGCCCCCTGGCGGGAACACGCCATCGCGGGGCGACGGAGGAAGAAGACCAGGCTCTTGAGAAGGAATTGCTGGCCGACCCCAAAGAACTCGCTGAGCACCTGATGTTAATCGACCTGGGGCGCAACGATATTGGCCGGGTGGCTGACACAGGCAGTGTGCAGGTCACTGATCGTATGTACGTTGAGCGCTACTCCCACGTGATGCACATTACCTCCAATGTTACCGGTCGCTTAAAGCCCGGTCTGACAGCGATGGATGCCTTGCGTGCGGCACTGCCTGCGGGAACTTTATCGGGAGCGCCGAAAATTCGAGCGATGGAAATTATTGATGAACTGGAGCCTGAAAAGCGCGGCATCTATGGCGGCGCCGTCGGTTATCTGGCCTGGAATGGCAATATGGATACCGCTATTGCCATCCGCACCGCAGTGATAAAAAACGGCCAGCTCTACGCACAGGCGGGAGCGGGCCTGGTGGCAGACTCCGATCCCCAATCAGAATGGGATGAAACAATGAATAAGGCCCGTGCGCTGTTTCGCGCAGCCGGAATGGCATTGGCTAAAAGTAGTGACCCAGTAAAGATAGAGAAAAATGAGCGAAGCTAGTATTTACCAAAAGTTGACCCTGGTTGAGCGCTGTGAGCGGATAGTCGCGGCGCCCCTGTTTAATCAGGTCATTATCGGCATGATCCTGCTTAACGCCCTGGCCGTTGGGCTGGAGACATTCAGCTGGGTTATGGAACGTTTTGGACCGCAGTTAGGTGTTATCAATCAGCTGATACTTGTATCTTTCATTCTTGAGGCGCTGGTTAAAATCGTCGCCCACGGCGCCCGTCCCTGGCGCTATTTTGCCAGTGGTTGGAACTGCTTTGACTTCATCATTATTGCGTTAAGTCTAATCCCTGCAACGGGACCACTGGCTACCCTGGCGCGTCTGATTCGAGTACTGAGGGTATTGCGCTTGGTATCTGCATTTCCAGAGCTTCGCACATTGGTGGATACGTTATTACGCAGCTTGCCGAGCATGATGCATATCGCTTTGCTGATGAGCATTATCTTTTATATTTACGGCGTCGCCGGATACTTCTTGTTCCACGATGTGGATCCCACTCACTGGCGCAGTCTACCTATCGCCTTTTTAAGTTTGTTTCGGATTGTCACTTTTGAGGACTGGACAGATATCATGTACACCGCCATGGATGCGATGCCCTGGGCTTGGCTCTATTTTGTCAGCTTTGTGGTAATGGGGGCATTTGTGATGATTAACCTCTTTATTGGTGTTGTCTTAAACAACCTGGAGGAGGCTAAATTGCGGCGTATGGATGAGATGTGCCTGCCGCCCAGCCAGACCGAAATATTGCGCGAACTTCGCGCCACCCAGGCCTCTCTTGGGCGCCTGCAGAAAAGAATGGAAGAGTCCAGTTATACGCCAGCGGCTACGGGGGCCAAGTAATGATTTTAATGATCGACAACTATGACTCCTTTACCTGGAATGTCGTCCAGTATCTGGAGGAGTTGGGTGTAGAGGTGGTGGTAAAGCGCAATGATGAAATTACGCTTGATGACATTGATTCCATGACACCAGAAAAACTTGTGATCTCTCCGGGCCCTTGTACCCCCAATGAAGCGGGTATTTCTCTCGCTGCCATTCGCCGTTTCGCCGGAAGCATTCCTATATTGGGAATCTGCCTGGGCCACCAGAGTATCGGTCAGGTCTTCGGTGGCAGGGTGGTGCGTGCACGGCAGGTTATGCACGGTAAAACCTCTCCTATAGTGCACAACAATCTGGGCGTTTTTCACGGTTTGTCCAACCCGTTTGAGGCAACCCGTTACCATTCGTTGGTAGTAGAGAAGAGCGGTTTGCCGGAATGTTTGGAAGTTACCGCCTGGACTGAAACTGACAACGGCGAAATTGACGAGATTATGGGGTTGCGTCATCGCGAGTTAGCAGTTGAAGGGGTGCAATTCCACCCGGAGTCAATTCTCACCCTGCATGGTCACGATATGCTGAGAAATTTTATCGAGTCGTGATCACAGGACAACTGATTGCATGGCGGGTGTGCCCCGCCAGAGCGAATAACCAGAACTGGGTAAAGGGGGAAAAATGAATATTCAACAGGCCATTGCCAAGCTGGTGAATGGCGAACACCTCACCCGTGTGGAAATGCGCGAAACTGTGGGCCAGATTATGCGCGGCGAAGCGCAGGAGTCGCAAATAGGTGCTCTGCTGATTGCTTTGCGTATTCGCGGCGAAACAGTCGATGAAATTGCCGGCGCAGTGGAGACTATGCGTGAGCTGGCGATCAAAGTAGACCTCGACCTGGAGAACACCGTTGATATTGTGGGTACCGGGGGTGATGGTGCCAATCTTTTTAATGTCTCCAGCGCAAGTAGTTTTGTCGCTGCGGCCGCAGGCGCCAAAGTTGCCAAGCACGGCAATCGCTCGGTGTCCTCAAGCAGTGGTTCCGCTGATCTGCTCGAGCGCGCAGGTGTTTTTCTGGAGCTGAGCCCGGAACAAATGGTGCGCTGTGTGGAAACTATTGGTATCGGTTTTATGTTTGCGCCCAGCTTTCACAACGCGGTGCGTCATGTAGGGCCTGCACGCAAGGCCTTGGGGTTGCGTACCATTTTTAACTTGCTGGGGCCCATGACCAACCCCGCCGGAGTAAAGCGCAAAGTTATCGGTGTTTATGATAAGCATTATTGCCGTTTGCTTGCCGAAGTATTACAGCGTCTCGGTTCAGAACATGTGTTGGTACTGCACAGTGACGATGGACTGGATGAGGCGAGCATCGCTGCCGATACTTTTGCGGTAGAGCTTAAGGGTGGCAGCCTGCGTGAATATACCCTGCGCCCGGAGGACTTTGGCTTGGAACGGCGTGATCTCTCCGGTCTTATTGTTTCCGGTTCAGAAGAATCCCTGGCGTTAATCCGCGATGCGCTGGGTAAACGCAATACTGAGGCTGGATGCAAAGCAGCGGATATTATTGCTTTCAATGCGGGTCTGGCAATCTATGTCAGCGGGACCGCGAATACCGCAGAGCAGGGCGTAGCCATGGCACAAGACGCTATTGACAGTGGTCTTGCCGGGGAAAAAATAAATGATCTGGCCGCATTTACGAGTGCGTTTCGCCCGGAGGAAACTCAATCATGACTACCCCCACCATTCTGAAAACTATTGTCGAACGCAAATGGCAGGAAGTCGCGCAGCGCAGGACTCAGTGCTCTGACGATGAGATTCGCCTTCGCGCGCAAGACCAGGATGCGAGCCGGGGCTTTGTCGATGCCATGGAGCGAAAAATCTCCAATGATGAAGCGGCGGTAATTGCTGAAATCAAAAAAGCCTCTCCCAGTAAAGGGGTGATCCGCGAGGACTTTCAACCCGCAGAAATTGCGACCAGTTACGAGAAAGGCGGGGCGGCTTGCTTGTCGGTGTTGACCGATGTGGATTTTTTCCAGGGTGCAGATAATTATCTGCAACAGGCGCGCGACGCTGTGCGCCTGCCAGTACTGCGTAAAGACTTCACCGTTGATCCCTATCAGGTATATGAATCCCGCGCGATAGGAGCCGATTGTATCCTGCTGATTGCTGCGTGTTTGGAAGATCCAAAAATGCAGGACCTCAATGGGTTGGCATTGGAGTTGGGCCTTGATGTACTTGTCGAAGTACACAATCGCAAGGAACTGGAACGAGCCCTTCAACTCCCAAATCGTTTAATTGGTATCAATAATCGCAATCTGCATACTTTTGATGTGCAGCTGGAAAATACGTTTAAGTTACTAGACTTGATTCCGGCGGACCGGCTTGTGGTGACAGAGAGCGGTATTCACACTACTGATGATGTAGCGGCGATGCGGGGACATAATGTCAATGCGTTCTTGGTGGGCGAAGCGTTTATGCGCGAGGATGAGCCGGGCAGGAAATTAATGGAAATGTTTAATTGACAGCGGATAGTGACTGAAAAAAAGGGCGATACTCAGATCGCCCTTTTTTTTCGGTGAAACAGCTTAGCGAGTACCGTAAACCACCATAGTTTTTCCTTTTACGGAAACCAGGCCCTGCTCTTCCAGGGTTTTTAATACACGCCCGACCATTTCGCGGGAGCAACCGACGATACGACCAATTTCCTGGCGAGTGATTTTAATTTGCATTCCTTCTGGGTGAGTCATTGCATCGGGCTCGTTACACAGGTCTAAAAGTGTGCGTGCGACACGACCGGTGACATCTAGGAAAGCAAGATCGCCGACTTTTCGAGTGGTATTACGCAGGCGTCGGGCCATTTGGGTGGCCAGGGCAAAAAGAAATTCCGGATGCTGCCGCGTGAGCTCCTGGAATTTGGTGTAGGAAATTTCCGCTACTTCACACTCAGTTTTGGTGCGTACCCAGGCGCTGCGAGTATCCTGGTCAAACAGGCCCATCTCACCAAAAAAGTCGCCATCATTCAGGTAGGCGACAATCATCTCGCGTCCTTCATCATCCTCGATGAGAACAGTAACCGAGCCTCGCATAATGAAATATAGGGATTCACAGCGGTCGCCGGCATAGATAATAGTGCTCTTGGCCGGGTAGCGACGCCGGTGGCAGTGGGCCAGAAAGTCTTCAATATTGCCGATAGTCATGGGGTCTTGGATAGCAACCGTCACGGATTTATTCCTCATTTTTAGTCTTGTGCTCTATCCCGGCTTTAGCAGCGGAGCACTAATGAATTATCGCGCGAAAACAGAATCCCCAACAGGGGCTGACCGCGGCAAAGTTCCGCAGTGTGATCTGTGACACTATGGCACCGATTAGGTTGGACTTCACAAACACCTGGGTGTTCACTGAAAAGCACCCAAATAAGTCCCGCAAGGCATTTCGCGCGGAGGCGTGTTGGACACTATACCCGAAACAATCAGGTGTCGGGATAGACTTGTCCGTTATGCTAAGCTTCGCTGCTCAGTTTTAACGGGAGTTAAGGTCATGCAGGGGAGAGTAACCTGGGTAAACGATTTAACATTTGTCGGTGAAGCTGGCAGTGGTAACTCTGTGGTGATGGAAGGGGGCCGCAAGAATAATGGCCTGCGCCCGATGGAAATGATTTTATTGGGTGTGGGTGGCTGCGCCGCTTACGATGTGGTGAGTATTTTACAAAAGGCTCGCCAGGATATTGTTTCCTGCCATTGTGAACTTGAAGGAGTACGCCCGGATACAACACCATCGCCATTTGAGCGTATAGAAATGGAATTTGTTGTACGTGGTCGCGGGCTAAAGGAAAGTCAGGTGGCGCGAGCGGTGGAGCTTTCTGCAGAAAAATATTGCTCGGCTTCGATAATGTTACGCAATGCCGGTGTAGAGATTATACATCGCTATAAAATCGAGGAAATTTAAAGCCCTCGTATTAGTGTTTGCTTAAGTACTGCGGCAGTATTCCTCGCCCCTGCTTGAAGTCGGTTAATCAGCCCGGTGCCGCTCAGTACGAAGCCAGTGCGGCACCGGGCCTAGTCTCAAATTTTATAGCTGGCTGAAGTCATTACCTTAGAGACCAGTGACATAACCCCCTTTACCGGCGATGGAAAACGCGCGCCACCCGCAGCGAGTGCGGCATGGGCGTGTTCGTCTTCATCCACCAGCATTTGCTCTACCACCGCGCGGCTTTTGTTATCCTCGGGAGGTAGTTTTTGCAGGTGGCTCTCCAAGTGCTTACACACCTGATTTTCTGTGGCGGCAACGAAGCCGAGGCTGATGCGGTCGCTGACTTTCCCGGCTGCGGCGCCCAGTCCAAAGGACAATCCGTACCACAGTGGATTGAACAGGCTGGGGCGGCTATCCAACTCTTTCAGGCGCTGCTCACACCAAGCCAGGTGGTCGATTTCTTCGTCAGCGGCACGTTCCATCTCACCACGTACTTCTGGCAGTTTGGCTGTCAGGGCCTGTCCCTGGTAAAGAGCTTGAGCACAAACTTCACCGCTGTGATTGACCCGCATCAGGCCTGCCGCGTGTTTGCGTTCCTCTTCTGAAAGATCGGCTTCGGCCTCGCCCTTTGCCGGTGAAGGCCTGCGGTGACAAGGTTCACCGGGGCTCAAAGTTCGCAGTGCTCTGTCTGCCTGGATTAGCAGGCGGTCAAGCCCGCTGAGGTTGCGTTTGCTCATCGTTATTTGCTCCCTCCGACGAGACGGTCAGCAGTGGACCACCAGCGCCAACGGTTATTCCTACTGCTCTGCAGCAACCTTCTCTCTCGCTACGGCGCGATAGCCAATATCTTTTCGGAAGAAGACGCCGTCCCAGTAAATAGCGCGTGCTGACTCGTAGGCGTTTTCCTGAGCTTCGGCAACGGTGTTACCCAGCGCGGTGGCACAGAGAACGCGCCCACCGTTGGTGACTACACGCTCGCCGTCGATAGCGGTGCCAGCGTGGAAAACTTTGGCGTTGTCGCTGTCTGCTTTATCCAAACCATTGATCGCGTCGCCTTTGCGATAACTGCCCGGATAACCATGTGCGGCCAGTACCACGCCGAGGGCGGGGCGGGAATCCCATTCGGCAGTCACGCTGTCGAGTTTCTTGTCCAGGGCTGCCGTGCACAGATCAACCAGGTCGGATTTCAAGCGGATCATAATGGGCTGGGTTTCTGGATCGCCGAAGCGGCAGTTATATTCGATAACCTTGGGTGTGCCGTCCGCGTCAATCATCAGGCCGGCGTAAAGGAAACCGGTGTAGGGCGTGCCCTCTGCGGCTAAACCTTTAACTGTGGGCTCGATCACCTCTTGCATAATGCGCTGGTAGATAGTGTCGGTGACCACCGGTGCAGGGGAGTAAGCGCCCATGCCGCCGGTATTGGGGCCCGTGTCGCCATCGCCAACACGCTTGTGGTCCTGGCTGGTGGCCATCGGCAGTATGTTTTCGCCGTCCACCATTACAATAAAGCTGGCTTCCTCACCTTGCAGGAACTCTTCGATGACTACTCGGCAGCCGGCGTCACCAAAGGCGTTACCAGACAGCATATCACGTACCGCCAGTTCAGCCTGCTCTTCTGTTTCCGCCACGATCACGCCTTTGCCAGCGGCTAAGCCGTCTGCTTTAACCACGATGGGCGCGCCGCGTTCACGGATGTAGGCGATAGCGGGTTCCACCTCGGTGAAATTATGGTAAGCAGCGGTGGGAATCTTGTGACGTTCGAGGAAATCTTTGGTAAAGGCTTTGGAGCCCTCCAGCTGGGCGGCCCCCTTGCTCGGGCCAAAGGCGGCGAGACCGCGACCGCTAAAGAAATCTACGATGCCTTCAACCAATGGGGCCTCGGGACCAACAATGGTGAGTTCTACACCATTCTCCTCGGCAAAGTCGGCGAGAGCGGGGAAATTATCGATACCGATGGCTACATTTTGCAGCTTTTCTTCGCGTGCGGTACCGGCGTTGCCCGGCGCCACAAACACGGTGCTCACCGTGGGGTTTTGTGCGGCTTTCCACGCCAGCGCGTGCTCGCGGCCACCAGAACCGATGATCAATACATTCATTGTTAAATCCCCCTAAGTCGACCGCTTGGGTCCATTGGACAGGTATCAGGAGCGCTAGTTTAGCGCGGAATCAGTGCGAAGCGGAGTTGCGGGTTCGCACTTGTCGCCTTGCCAGGGCGGGCGTTTTGATTGAATACAAAGAGCGGCAGGATACTATCGGGTACCACTGCCGCCTGGATACTGCGAGCCGCTGAAAGCGGCCCTTGGTGTCCGCCGTTTGATTAGTGGCGGAAGTGGCGCATGCCGGTAAAGACCATAGCCATATCGTGCTCGTCGGCTGCGGCGATGACTTCTTCATCGCGCATTGAACCACCGGGCTGGATGACAGCCTGAATACCCGCTGCAGCAGCGTTGTCGATGCCATCGCGGAAGGGGAAAAATGCATCAGAAGCCATCACTGATCTCTGTACTGCCAGGCCTGCATGCTCTGCTTTAATCGCGGCAATGCGGGCTGAATTGATGCGACTCATCTGGCCGGCACCCACACCGATAGTGCGACCGTCTTTGCCGTAGACAATGGCATTGGATTTCACCATCTTGGCCACTTTCCAGGTAAACAGCAGGTCGCGTACCTCTGTTTCCGACGGTTGGCGCTTGGAAACCACTTTCAAGTCGACGGCGGTAACGATACCGTCGTCGCGATCTTGTACCAACAGCCCCCCGTTAACGCGTTTGTAATCAAGTGCCGGAATACGCTCCCTGCTCCACTGGCCGCATACCAGTAGTCGCAGGTTTTTCTTCCCGGCAACGGCCAGTCTGGCTTCTTCGGATACGGTTGGCGCGATAATTACCTCTACGAATTGGCGCTCCACAATAGCGCGTGCGGTGGAGCCGTCCAGTTCACGGTTGAAAGCGATAATGCCGCCAAAGGCGGACTCGCTATCCGTGGCAAAGGCGAGATCATAGGCTTTACCGATATCCTTGCCGATAGCAACGCCACAGGGGTTGGCATGCTTGACGATCACACAGGCGGGTTCGTCGAAGGCTTTTACGCACTCCAACGCTGCGTCGGTATCGGCGATGTTGTTGTAGGACAGCTCTTTGCCCTGCAACTGAATCGCAGTGGAGATACTGGCTTCAGCCGGGTTTGCCTCAGTATAGAAAGCGGATTTCTGATGGGGGTTTTCACCGTAGCGCAAGTCTAGTTTCTTGCTGAACTGGCTGTTGTAGGTGCGCGGGAACAGCTGTTTTTCATCGCCTTTGAGGGTGCCAAGATAATTGGCAATAGCGCCGTCGTAAGCGGCGGTGTGTTCGAAGGCTTTCACTGCCAGATTGAAGCGAGTGGCGTGGCTTAGCGCGCCATCGTTGGCTTTCATCTCATCGGTGATGCTGCCGTAGTCGCTGGCGTTCACCACGATAGTGACATCTTTGCGGTTCTTGGCTGCGGCGCGCACCATGGTCGGACCGCCAATGTCGATATTCTCGATGGCGTCTTCCAGGAAGCAGTCCGGTTTGGCCACAGTCTGTGCAAACGGGTAGAGGTTCACCACCACCATATCAATAGGCGTGATACCGTGCTCGTTCATTATGGCGTCGTCGGTACCGCGGCGGCCGAGGATGCCACCGTGCACTTTCGGGTGTAGGGTTTTGACTCGGCCATCCATCATTTCCGGAAAGCCGGTGTAGTCGGAAACTTCCACCACCGGAATGCCAGCGTCTTTGAGTTGGCGATGGGTACCGCCGGTAGAGAGTATTTCGACGCCCAATGCGGTGAGCTGTTGGGCGAACTCTACGATGCCACTCTTGTCAGATACACTAATCAGTGCGCGGCGGATCGATACCTGGTCTGTCATAGCACTTGGTCCAACTGGTTTCTGAAAAGGATTTGCCACCGGATTTTCAAGAGATTGCCGGTGGGGCGGTAAAAACTACCGCCGGGAAAACCCGAAGGGGGGATGAGTGACCTCATCCCCCCTTCGGGTATTCAGTTTGTTCGGTTGCTTACAGCAGCCCGTAGCGCTTCAGTTTCTTGCGCAAGGTGCCGCGGTT
Source organism: Microbulbifer okhotskensis (assembly GCF_023895975.1). Classification (GTDB taxonomy): domain Bacteria; phylum Pseudomonadota; class Gammaproteobacteria; order Pseudomonadales; family Cellvibrionaceae; genus Microbulbifer; species Microbulbifer okhotskensis. The sequence continues at coordinate 31,074 of NZ_JALBWM010000009.1, read as the reverse complement.
GAGACCCAGAAGCTGTGCGGCGCGGGTCTGGTTATGACGGGTATATTTCATCACCACTTCGAGCATGGGCGCTTCGATCTCTGACAGCACCATGTCGTAGACATCGGTAACCATCTGGCCATCCAGGTGGCGGAAGTAGTTCTCCATTGCGTGCTCAACGGCATCGCGCAGGGACTGCTGCTGTGGCTGAGCCAACTGAGTCTGCCCCCTGGAGGATACTTCTTCATTGCCAGTATCCGGAATCAATACTTCATTATTCATGCCGCTTGTGCCCCTCTCGTTATTCGGCGTTCAAACCACTCGTGAACGCTGGCATGTTGTATTTCTGCGCTCTCTATTTGGAAAAAGGTTTTGCGGAAGGACTCGCTGTCAGCGAGTGTCTTCAAGTACCAGCCCACATGCTTGCGGGCGATACGGACCCCCATCACCTCACCGTAGAATTGGTGTAGTTCGCCCAAGTGGGCGAGCAAAATGTTCCTGACTTCATCCAATGTCGGTTCGGGTAGCCGCTCGCCAGTGGCGAGATAATGGGCTATTTCCCGAAAAATCCATGGTCTTCCCTGTGCTGCGCGGCCAATCATGACCGCAGATGCACCAGTGTAATCGAGCACCTCGCGGGCTCTCTCGGCACTGGTGATGTCGCCATTGGCGAAAACCGGAATTTTCACCTTGGATACAATTTCGGCAATGGTATCGAATTCAGCCTGTCCGTGGTAGCCGCAGGCACGAGTGCGACCGTGAATCGCCAACGCGGCGATCCCCGAGTCCTCGGCCATTTTGGCTACATTGACGCCATTGCGGGAATCCGGGCACCAGCCGGTGCGGATCTTCAGCGTCACCGGGACGGAAACAGACTGGACCACGGCCTGGAGAATATCCGCTACCAGCTTTTCATCCCGCAGTAGGGCGGAGCCCGCTGCTTTCTTACACACCTTTTTTGCCGGGCAGCCCATGTTGATATCAACGATTTGCGCGCCGCGGCGAACGTTTTCCCGAGCGGCTTGCGCCATCATTTCGGGGTCACCGCCAGCGATTTGCACCGATATCGGGGCCTTTTCTCCGCCGTGATCCAGACGCAGGCGAGACTTGCGACTGTTCCACAAGCGGGTGTCCGCGGTCACCATTTCCGAAACCACCAAACCGGCACCAAGTTTTCGGCACAGCTGGCGGAAAGGGCGGTCAGTAACTCCGGCCATGGGCGCCAGAATTACCGGGTTTTCGATAATATAGGGGCCTATGGCAGTGGACACGCTAGCTCCATTTGGGCTGTGGGAAGGGCATTATGAGCCCCGGCAAAACAGCCGCCTATAATAGCGGCTGGTCCGTTAATGGCAAAGCGAAAAAGCGGGCAATTTGATCGATCACTGTGCGTTTAGCCTGCAGAACGTGCAGTTTCAGTTGCTTTCTGCGCCAGATCCTGCGGAAGAGCCATCTTGTGGCAAGCGACCGTCGGGCGCTAGTGAGTGATATTTAGCTCGTAGTTTACCGCCTCGGTGCCGGGATCAACCACCTCTATGGCGATGTGGATAGGGCTGCCCTGGGGCATAAGTTGCCGCCCTGCCAGCTCTCCCTGCAGGTACTCGCCCGGTGTAAAGCGGCGGCTGGCAACAGCCTTATTTTTGAGATCACTGAAGTTGAGCCGCAAGTTCGGAAATGGCTGTGGATAGGGCGCGGTATTGAGGAGTACAGCATCGACGATCAGGGCGCCTTCCAGTTGAGGGTGTGTGCGGACCATCAGGTTGGAGGCCTGGATAGCTTTGGTGTCTTGCAGCTGTGGCAAGGTACAGTTCAAGAGCGGACAAATGAATGCATAAAAATTGCGCCAAGGCTGCTTTCGGCTCAGGCTGTCGAACTGAAAATAAGCGATCTGCACGGTAATCCCAAGGATTGACAGGGGAATGAGTGCGCGCCATAACCAGGGCGAGACAGCGCGCTTCTTGCTGGGGCGCCCCCAGGATACTTCCAGTGGGGCAGGTTGGATCGCAGAAATTAACTGCTCCCGTTGGGGCTCTTCCGGCTCGGGGGATTCGCTGCCGAAGAAAGGCTCCTGGCGGCTCTCATTTTCCGGGGGCGCTACCCCATTGTGCCCCGCCGGTTTATTTGTGTGAAGGTATTCCAGGGTGCCGCCACTATGAGACGTGTGCACTGGGGCGATTTCTGGCGGGCTGTTCTGAGGTAGGGGGCTTGGGTCAAAGTCCGGAACATCCTCCCCGTCCGGTTTGAGAACACTCCCGATATCTTCTTCAGGTTCCAGTTCTTCCTCAGTGGCGGCCTCTAGCTCCTGCCATTCGTGGTCACCAAAGGCATCGCCGATCAGTTCTTGTGCAGGATTGTCATCGGTTTCCTGCGCCAATTCGGCCTCTGCCACTTGCGCTGGTGCGGCGGGGTTGCGCTCGGGTGGTTCCTCTAATGGCTCATCATCATCGAGTTCGATATCGTCGTGGATGAGAAAATCATCGTCTTCCAGGAGGGCTTCCAGATCACTGCGACTGTCGGCATCACTCTCGGCAAAAACGATATTTTCATCTGCGCGAAAGACTTGCAGGCAGGATCCACAGCGCACAGCGCCGCGAGCAGCGCGCAGTTGCTGGTCATTGATGTGAAATGAGGTGCTGCAGTGAGGGCAGCGGGTTACCAGTTGAGACATTCGACTAGAGCGCAGTTTATTTAGCAGCCAAGTTTATCAGTCCGCGGAGTTCCCGCGTAGTGTTCAGGAGCGCATTTAGCGCACTCGGGTGCCACTCAGCCTGATCCAGCCCTCGTGTTCACCATCGGTATCGAACTCTATCCATGCGCGATAGGCATTTTTTACTTGTTCTGCCTGGGAGCTGAGAATTCCCGATAGGCAGATTTTCCCACCCACCTGGGTCAGTTGTACCAGCTGGCTTGCGAGTTTTATCAGGGGCCCGGCAAGGATATTGGCAAGCATTATTTCGACGGGCTCAGAAGGTAGTTGATCGGGTAGGGATACAGGAAAGCGCTCCGGGGCTATACCGTTACGCTGGGCGTTCTCGCGACTGGCGATCAGTGCCTGGGGGTCGATATCAATCCCTTGCGCCCTATCGGCACCTAGGAGCAGTGCACCTACGCCGAGAATGCCTGAGCCACAACCGAAGTCGATAGTGCTTTTGTCTTTCAGGGGTTGAGCTGCTAACCACTGCAGGCATAAAAAGGTAGTTGGGTGGGTACCGGTGCCGAAAGCGAGGCCGGGATCGAGTAGCAGGTTGACTGCGTCAGGCGCAGGTGGCTCACACCAGCTGGGACAGATCCAGAGATTGTGACCACACTGGATTGGCTTGTAGTGGGCCATCCATTCGCGCTCCCAGTCTTTGTCTTCCAGTTGTTCCCAGTGCGCATTGGGCAGTAATTCACATAGAAACGAGGCGGCTTTGGCTTCGGTTACGGAAGTATCAATTTCTGCGTCAAAAAGTCCGGTAATGCGTGTTTGATCCCACAGTGGGGTTTCGCCGAGTCCGGGTTCCAGGATGGGCTGATTCGCATTGTCTTGCAGGGTGACAGATGCCGCGCCAGCAAAAAGCAGTGCGTTTTCAGTTTTTTCTGCGTGTTCACTGTGAGTGTCCACGCGGAGTTGTAGCCAGGGCATAGTGATTCCGTAGTGAATAATTGCCGGTGGTGCGGGGGCCGCACTCAGTTAACACCTGCCGCCGCGGGTTGGCGGCATAGTGTCGTTGAGTTTGCTGCAATTTTCGCTAACTTTGCCCCGGCTTGCGAGCGCTTAAAGGCCTAACTTTTTCTCCAGGTAGTGGATGTTAACTCCACCTTTAGCAAAATTTTCATCCCGCACCAACTCTTCTTGCAGAGGAATATTGGTTTTGATCCCGTCAACCACGAGTTCGGATAGCGCCACGCGCATGCGCGCCAGAGCGGTTTCGCGGTCTTCCGCATGGGTGATCAGTTTGGCGATCATTGAATCGTAATTAGGGGGGACCGAGTAGCCGGAGTAAAGGTGGGAATCCACCCGCACGCCCAGGCCGCCAGGCATGTGGAAATTGTTTACCTTGCCCGGACTCGGGAAAAAGGTCTGTGGATCTTCTGCATTGATACGACACTCAAACGAGTGGCCGTGAATTACGATATCTTCCTGCTTGAGAGATAATTTCTCCCCGGCACAAACCCGGATTTGCTCCTTGATCAAGTCAACGCCAGTGACCATTTCGGTAACCGGGTGCTCTACCTGGATACGGGTGTTCATTTCGATAAAGTAGAAGCACTCGTTTTCGTATAGAAATTCAAAAGTCCCCGCGCCACGGTAGCCGATATCGATACAGGCCTGCACACAGGATTCATGTACCTGATTGCGCACCTCTTCGGAAATACCCGGTGCGGGAGCTTCCTCCAATACCTTCTGGTGGCGACGCTGCAACGAGCAGTCCCGATCTCCCAGATGTACGGCGTTGCCCTGACCGTCGGACATTATCTGGACTTCGACATGGCGGGGATTCTGCAGGAATTTTTCCATGTACACGGTGCCGTCACCAAAGGCAGCTTGCGCCTCGGATTTGGTCACGGCTATCGCGTTGACTAACTCCTCTTCGTTATGGACGACACGCATACCGCGGCCACCGCCGCCGGAAGCCGCCTTAATAATTACGGGATAACCGATACGGCGGCCGATTTCCATACTGCGTTCGCTGTTGTCTGGCAGCGGACCGTCGGAACCCGGTACCGTGGGAACGCCGGCCTTTTTCATGGCAGCGATGGCGGAAACCTTATCGCCCATAAGACGGATAACATCCGGATCGGGGCCAATAAAGGTGAAGCCGCTTTTTTGCACCTGTTCGGCGAAGTCGGCGTTCTCTGCGAGGAAGCCGTAACCGGGGTGGACGGCTACCGCGTCGGTAATCTCCATAGCGGAAATCAGGGCTGGGATATTCAGGTAGCTCTGCGGAGAGGGGTTAGGGCCAATACACACGGACTCATCGGCCAGGCGTACATGCTTCAAATTGCGATCCACGAGAGAGTGCACCGCTACCGTGGCGATACCCATCTCTTTGCAGGCGCGTAAAATTCGCAGGGCGATTTCGCCGCGATTGGCGATCAGGATTTTGTCGAACATTATGACTTTCCCCGATCAGACGATGGTCACGAGCGGCTGATCAAACTCTACCGGCTGGCCGTCTTCCAGCAGGATAGACTCGACCGTCCCCGCTTTGTCGGCTTCAATCTGGTTCATCATTTTCATGGCTTCTACGATGCATACCACATCGCCCACCTTTACTTGCTGGCCGACTTTGACAAACGATTCAACGCCGGGGCTGGGTGCGGCATAGAAGGTGCCTACCATCGGGGATTTAACTGCGTGCCCGCTAAAAGCCGGCTTAGATTCCTTCTCAGCAGGAGCTGGTGTACTAGTTGCAGGGGCTGCTGTTGCGAAAGCCGGTGCGTAGGTTGGCGCGCCGGGAATGCTGTAGATCGGGGCAGGGGCCTGTGCCGCATTGCCTGTGCCGCGACTGATGCGCACGGACTCTTCGCCCTCTTTGATTTCCAGCTCGCCGATATCCGATTCTTCGAGCAGCTCAATCAGTTTTTTAATTTTGCGGATATCCATAGTTATTTACTCGCAGTTTGATTCATTGTTGTGCAGGCGTGATGCATCCAGTAGGTGAATGGCTGCCTGTAGGGCCAGGGAGTAGCTGTGAGCGCCAAAGCCACAGATTACGCCGCGGGCCAGGTCTGAAAGATAGGAATGGTGTCGAAAAGTTTCCCTGGCGTGGGGGTTGGACAGGTGAAGCTCGATAAACGGGATGGCAACCGCAGCCAGGGCATCGCGCAGGGCGATGCTGGTGTGGGTAAAGGCTGCAGGGTTTATCACGATAAAATTGACCCCACTGGTTGCTGCCAAATGGATACGCTCCACCAGCACAGACTCACTGTTACTCTGCAGGGTTTCCAGTTGGTGGCCGGCGGCATCGCAGAGGTGTTGGGAAGCTTCATTGATTTCCGCCAGGGTGGTGGCCCCGTAGATCTGCGGTTCACGGCTGCCCAAAAGATTCAAGTTTGGGCCGTGCAGGAGAAGAAGTGTAGCCATAGTCTGCCCTGGGAAAAGTTGCCGAAAACCCGCGTAAAATTGGGTTAAAGCTGGCTATCTTGCAGGCAAATCCGAAATTCTGGCCTATTTGCCCGAGTTCTTTAACCGAGTCTGCCGCAAAAGTGACTCCCTGTCCATGCCGATCCCGGAGTTTATCGAAGTTAGCGGCAGTTCGGCGATCTTTGGCAAAAAATTAGTTCAAAATATCCAGGCTGTGGCCTTTTTCCCTTGGGTTAGTGGCTACAAAGACGCAGGAAGCTTCATTTTGATGAAGTGGTGCTCAACGGAGAGCCCACAGCATTCTCCAATTCCTGTAGTAAATCGTCTCGGGAAAGTATCTGCGGCAGTATTTTGGCCTCTCCACAGTCTGCGGGATAAAGAAGGTACAGCGGTACACTGGTGCGACCGTATTTGGCGAGTAACTCACTAATACGCGGGTCTTGATTGGTCCAATCGCCCTTCAACGCCACGACATCCAGACGCTCGAGTGCATCGCTCACTTCACTGCTCGAAAGTACCGTCTTTTCATTCATCAGGCAGGTGAGACACCAGGCGGCAGTCATATTTGCCAGTACCGCACGTCCTTCACTCCGTGCTGCTTCCAGACTTTCAGCTGAATAGGGCTGCCAGTAATCGCTACTCCGTTGTTCAGCTTGGGTGCTGGTGTTGAGCTGCGGCAATATGAATATGGCAACGGCCAGGGCTGCCACGGCTACAGAGCCACGTACCCATTGCCACTGCGGGCGTGGCCAGAGCCATAGGGAAAATGCAATGGCCACGGCACCCGCGAGTACCAGCGTGACCCCATCACCCCCGGCTTGTCGGCCAAGAACCCAGAGGAGCCATACCGCTGTCAGATACATGGGGAATGCCAATAGCTGTTTCAGGTGATCCATCCAGGGACCTGGCTTTGGCAGTTTCTGTACCAGTGAGGGGAGATAGGTTAAAAGCAGGAATGGGGCGGCCATGCCTGCACCAAGAGCGGCGAAAACACTCAGTGCAATCAGTGGAGATTGGGTGACTGCAAATCCAAGGGCAGAACCCATTAGCGGGGCAGTACAGGGACTGGCCACCAGAGTGGCCAGTGCGCCGGAGGCCACTGATCCACGCAGGCCCTGGCTCTTGTTGAGGTTGCTGCCGATGCCCATCAGACTAGCGCCGAACTCGGTAACCCCGGACAAGCTCAGCCCCATGGTAAAGAAGAGATAGGCGAGTGCTGCGACCAACCAGGGGGATTGTAGCTGGAAGCCCCAACCGACGGCCTCACCCCCAGCTCGGAGGGCAAGCATAACTGCTGCAATAGTGACAAAGCTCACTACCACGCCGAAAGTGTAGGCCCATCCGTGGTGGTGTCGTTGGCTTGCGTTTTGGGCGGCTTGGCTTACCGCTAGCAGTTTGATTGACAGAACAGGGAACACACAGGGCATCAAGTTCAGAATCAGTCCACCCACAAATGCCAGTAAAAGCGCCAGCGGTAGGGTGATGTTACTGGCATTGTTATTTGGAGTTCCCCCCGTTGGGGAGCTGGTAGCTCCCATGGTAAAGGCATCTTCGCGGGCTTCTATTTTTTGGCTGACGGGGTCGACATTGTAGTAGCGTGTCTGCGGTGGATAGCAAAGTCCGGCATCGGCACAGCCTTGATAGTGTAATTCGAGCTGGGTGCTACCACTGGCCTTTGAAATTTTGAGCGAAAACTCCAATTGGTCCCGGTAGACCTCGGTGTCTTTCTCAAAGTAGTCATCCCAAATAACTTCGCCCTTGGGTAAGCTCACTGGGATTGGCGTTTTCTGTCCATTTTCAATCTGGTAAACCGCCAGCTTGTCGCGATAGAGATAGTACTCAGGAGCGATCTGGAAGAGAGCATTGAGGCCGTTGGCATCGAATAGCAAGTCTTGTTGGTAGGCCTCATCGACAGGAAGAAAACTGTCTTCCTGCGTATTGCCGAGTGAGGCGAATGGATTGCCAGAGTTTTGGGCCGAAGTGCCGACACTGGCCATTGCCAGCAAGATTGTCAGCAGAGCGAGGAAATTATTTCCGAAATTTTTGGTCATCACAGCCATAAATGAAAAAATTCATTATAGTCGGGCGCATAGTTCTGACTGCTGCACCTAACGGGGGTTCAATTGCGGCAGCAGTATAGCGACGCTAGTGGTACAAAAAAACAACAATGGAGGATTGTTTTGCCGTCATTTGAACGCCTTCACAGCCTTGGGGTTTCCCTGTTGCTGGTTCTTTGCCTGAGTGCCTGCTCATCCAACACACCCGCGCCAAAAACGGTTGTGCCAGCGCCGCCGCCTAAAAAGGTTCCGTCACAGGATCAGGTCCGCAGGAACAATATCAGCTTCTTTTTACGGCGGGCAGAGCAGGCGTTGCGCAAAGGGCACTTGACCCAGCCTGCTGGTGCTAGTGCTTATGACTACTACTTGCGTGTGCTGCAGTTGCAACCACACAACAGCCGTGCGGAAACCGGTATTCAAACCATCGTTGTTACCTATGTTGAGCGGGCCCGCGATGCCCTGCGTCGACGTGACTTCGGCGAGGTCACTACCTTGCTCAAACGGGCTGAGATGCTGGCACCAGCCAATCCGCTGGCGGCCGAGGTGCGCTTTCAGTTGGCCAGTGAACGGGGTAGGGCGAGGCTCGACGCACCCGGAGGAGAAGTCATCGGGTTGCCTTCGACAGAGCTATCGGCAAAATCTGCCGGGCTGGTGGAGCAGCTGCAACGCATCGCCGAACGAATCCGCAGTGAGCAATTGCGTGTGATGATCGTGGCCCGAAGTGATGTCGAGGGCCGCTGGATTTACCAACAGTTGCGCGAAGCGGTACCTGGCTATCGGGTGCGCGGAGATATCAAAGTTGGCAATCCGGCACGACTCATTCTACTCAAGCCCAGCGGAGGGGCCCTATGAATAAAACATTGGTATTTACCTTGATACTACTTGGGGTGGCTTGGTCGACGAGTGCTCAGCCAGCCACAATTGCAGCGCAGGGTTACGCACGCGAAACACCGCCAGGCCCCCCAATGAGTGCTGCCTTTGTCTCTTTACACAACACCGGGCGTTCGGAGCAGGTTCTCACTGGTATCGAGCTGCCGGGTCTTGAAGGTGCTTCAGCAGACTTGCACAGTACGATATCCGAAGGTGGGGTCAATCGTATGCGCCCCTTGCAAAAGGTAGTGATTGCCGCTGGAGCGCACCTGGAAATGGTACCGGGCGGACTCCACTTGATGATTAACGGCCTGCGTCTACAAGCGGGGGATCAACTGCCCCTGCGATTACTTTTCTCCGATGGGAGCAGTGTCGATATTTTATTGCCGATAGTTGGCCTGAGTGATGACAGTGAGAATCACCACCATCATCAGCATGGTTAATTAATGTTTTTTATTGAAGTAAGGGGGAATGGAAAATGAAAAAATTGTTGATACTTGTAGGAACGCTGGTACTTGCTGCCTGTGCGCATAGTCCGCTGCAAATTTGGTTGCAGCCACAAGTTCAGGTAGCGCCCGAAGCTATAGGTGAGGGGTACAGCATGAGTATTAGCGGAGTCAATGAGCTGCCGGGCGGCGGCTTGGGCTCCCTGGGTGGGGTCTATGCCGATACAGCACAGGTAACGATTGGGAATGATGCCGGTGAGGCGATTGCTGCCGGGTTGCGCCAGGGGTTTTCAAACTGGTCGTTTCGCATGTCCGATGGCGCCCCGCAAGTAGACGTGGTCGCAAAGCTGGTAAAGCTGACTTATAACAGTCCAAATACGTTTTATACCACTCAGATTGATACTTCTGCGGAAATTAATCTGGAGGTGAAGATTGGCCCCCGTACCTATTTCGGTACCTACAGCACCTCAGGAAAAGATCGCAACCTGGTCAAACCCAGCCGTGAGGAAGTGCAAAGCCGGGTGAATGGACTGCTAAGCGCAACTCTGCAGCGAGTATTTGAAGATCAGAAGTTGAAAAATTTCTTGCGTACCAATCTGTGAATGTGCAGTTTATACCTTTGCAGGGAAAAGCCGGCTGGGAGGCCAGATAATTGAATAAAATCGGCGATCTTGGGTGATGAAATGGTTAACTGGTCTTGGCTATGGGCAGTTAATAGAAACTTCCTGTTGCGGCGTGAGGGCCTTGGCCGCGGCTGAGGAGGTCAGCGCGTGACGCTATTTGATCCCGACTCCGCACATTACCTGGGTCCCTTAACTCAGTTGGAAGAGGGACTTCGACCTTGTGAGCAGATTAGTCTGCAAGCCGCTGAGGCCGCCCTGGGCGAAATTGCCGATGGTGTTATTGTCACTGATGCCGGCGGTACCGTTGTATACACCAATCCCCTGGTTAATGAGATGACAGGAGATCTGGTCGGACTGCTGCCGGGCCAGCCACTCAGTGAGGGTTTGAAGCTTTGTAACAGTCAGGGAGACCCGGTTCAGCCGATACAGCCACTGACTGGTGATCTGGGCGATGTGCCGAGAACACGGGAGTTTAATGCCTATATCGAGCGCTCCGGTGGGAATCAGGCACCGCTCGAGGTAACGGTTCAGGTTATGGCTTTGTGGGAGCTGGGTGTGCTCAAAAGCTATGTACTGGTACTGAGAGATACCTCTGCAGCGCGCCGAGTTTCCACCCGCCTTATGTGGCAGAGCAGTCACGATGCCCTTACCCGATTGCCTAATCGGCAGTTTTTTGAAAGTGAGTTGCAGAATCAACTCAGCCTCTGTGTCGACAAGCGCCAGCACCATGTACTCCTCTATCTGGATGTTTACCAGTTCAAAGTGATCAATGACACACTCGGTTTTGTCGCTGGGGATCAGCTATTAGTGCAGTTGGTGGAACTGTTGCAACTCGGCTTGTCCAGTGCGGACCTTTTTGCCCGGGTAGGCAGCGATGAATTTGCCATTTTGTTGCGCGACTGCACTCTGGAAGAGGGCGGGCGAGTGGTGGCAAGGCTACGCGACTCGGTGCAGAATTTCAGTTTTAGCTGGGAGGGTAACGACAATCGTGTGGCCGTATCCATCGGTGTGGTGGGTGTAGATCACTTTACCCCCAGTGCCAGCCAGCTGCTAGCGTCAGCCAATGATGCCTGTTGTAGCGCCCGCGAGCAGGGCAGAAATCGCGTCAAGCTGTTCGGAGATTCTCGTAGGGTATTAGAGAAGCGTCGAGAGACCACCTGGGTAGCTGAAATTCATGCGGCTCTGCGAGAAGATCGCTTGATGCTCTACCGCCAGCCGGTGATCTCCCTGAAGGGGGATCGCAGTGTTCACCACTATGAAATTCTGGTGCGGATGCGCGGTCGGGACGGAGGGGTAATTTCACCGGGCTTGTTCCTGCCGGCAGCGGAGCGCTATGGGCTGATCGAGGAAGTGGATCGCTGGGTGATTCGCCGTGTATTCGACTATATGGCCCTGGAGCAGCGCCAGGGGATTGGAGGTATTAACTACGCGATTAATATTTCTGGTATCAGCCTGGGAGATGACACCTTTGCCGGTTTTGTCCTGCAGGCACTAACCGATGCTGGGGTAACACCGTCGCGGGTGCAATTTGAGATTACTGAAACTAGTGCAATCAATAATCTGGAGCGGGCGCTTATTTTCATTCACAAGCTGAGAGCGGCGGGCTGTAGTTTTGCCCTGGATGATTTTGGCCGCGGAGTTTCCTCCTTGGCTTATTTACGTCAGCTGCCGGTGGATTTTCTCAAAATTGATGGCAGCTTCGTTCGCAATATGCTGGATGACGAAATCGATAGCGCCATGGTCAGTACGATTGACCACTTGGCCAAGCGCATGGGTATCAGCACCATCGCCGAGTATGTGGAAAGCCCGGAATTAATGGAAAAATTGAGCTTTATGGGAGTGGACTACGCACAGGGGTTTGGCATTGCCGCCGCCACTGAACTGCCTGAGCTGGACGACTATCCCGGCCGGCTTCATCGCTCCAGAGGCCCTAAACGCTAACCTCCGGAACGAAACCTGTTTCAAGGGCAGCGAATTAGGTAACAGGAATGAGTAACTCTGAGTGTTGCTCGGCCTGGAGTCGGGGTCCGTATTGACTGACTACCTGGGCCGCAGCGCGGCATGCGAGTTCGCCCGCTTCAATAAAATTCATATCCCGGTTGATACCATAGAGGAAGGCCCCGGCAAACATGTCGCCGGCACCGTTGGTGTCGATGGCGCGTACTTCAGGGCTGGCAATTCGCCGGATTTCATTGCCATCCCATAGTAGGGCGCCCTCGGCACCCAGGGTGATGGCAAAGCTATGGCAGTAATCGCGCAAAGCTTCTGCGGCGGCATCGATAGAATCTGTGTTGGTGAAGCCTAGCGCCTCATCACGGTTGCAAAACAGCATGTCGACGCCGCCACCAATCATCTCACGCAGCCCTTCACCGAAAAACTGCACCATCGCAGGGTCTGAGAGACTCAGGGCGGTTCTGACTCCGTGATTTCGGGCCTCTTCCCGCAGCTTGACCGCTGCCGCGCGCCCGGTTTCAGAGGAGACCAGATAGCCTTCGATATATACCCACTTTGATGCGGCAAGTGCTTCGCTGTCCAGCTCTGAAACGGACAGCTGCTCACTAATCCCTAAGTAGGTGTTCATGCTGCGCTCGGCATCTGGGGTAATCAGCACCAGGCACTTCCCGGTGGTACCCTTGTCGGCTTGTTTCAAGGTGGCTGGGTAGTCGACACCGGCACTGTGTAGATTGTCGCGGTAGAAGTCGCCGTTATCATCGGCGGCAACTTTGCAGGAATAGAAGGTATTCAACCCGAAATAGCTCGCCGCAATAACGGTGTTGGCACCGGACCCACCACAGGCCAATTTGGCGGTGACCAAATGGTTTTCTAGGTCGTCTACCAGCTGTTGCTGCCGGGCATCGTCTACCAGTGTCATAATCCCCTTTTCTACACTGAGGGCATCCAAGTCCCGGTCCGACACTTCGATTTCTGTATCGAGCAGAGCGGCACCTATGCCGTAGAGGTCGTATTGATGCATAGCTTTCCTATTGGGGGTTATTGTCTACATATCCGCCGCATTATGGACGTGATTTTGCCGAGTGCAAGGCGCAGGGTTTGACTCTCAGAGCGGATCAACAACAAAGGCGCTTGTTCCATCTTGGTGAACTTATGGGTACATACTGTGGTCAATCGACGCACAGGTGTAAATAGCACCTTCACGTTATCAGCCAGGTGATAGATACTGCCAGACCTGGACTTTGGAGCGCTTTTTAGGCGTGTCCACTGGCACCAACAGGTGCCTGCAGCAAGATACCAGCGGAGCTGTCACCTGCTGGTCTCCTGCCTCGACTCTCTGTGGGCTTAATGAGCTTTCGAGAGTCGCCTGATGTACTGAGTTGGCAGTGGGAACGAATTCTCATATGGCATCAACGAAACGCCGGCGCGTCAAAGCGTCAAAGCCCAAAAGACGATACCGCTGGCTCAAGTTGCTGGTGCTACTTGCCCTGATAGGGACGTTAGCACTGGCAGCATATATGGCCTATCTGGATGTGCAGTTGCGCGAGCGGCTGGACAGCCGCCAATACCAGCTTCCCGCCCGTGTTTATGCTCGCCCTCTGGTGCTGCGCGAGGGAATGGTCATGCACCCGGCCGAACTTGCTTCCGAATTTGCGGCCCTGAATTACCGTAAACAGGACACTCTCGGTGAACCTGGATCTTGGGTGCAGGAGGGGATGACTTATAAAGTTTGGCGCCGCGACTTTATCCATGCCAATGGTCGCCAACCTGCGGCAGCGGTTTCTTTTCGCTTGCGCAACGATGAAATCAGTAATCTGCGCGACAGTAATGGCCGCAGTCTGGCAGAGTTCCGTCTGGATGCGGCCAATATCGGCACCTTGCTGGGGGGGGGGGATGACCGCAATCCGGTCAACTTCGACAAGATTCCGCCGCTGGTAGCTAATACCCTGATCGCAGTAGAAGACCAGGATTTTCTCAACCACTTCGGTGTCTCCCCGCGCGGAATTGCTCGAGCTATGGTAGCTAATGTGAAGGCCGGGCGCCTGGTACAGGGCGGCTCAACAATTACTCAGCAGCTGGTAAAAAATATTTTCTTTGACCACAAGCCCACCTTGCAGCGCAAGCTCAATGAAGCGCTGATGGCAGTGCTAATGGAAGTGCACTACGACAAGGGCTATATCCTGCAAGAGTACATCAATGAGGTGTGGCTGGGGCAGCAGGGCGCTCGCGGTATTTATGGCTTTGGCTTGGCTTCAGAGTTCTACTTCCAACAACCCCTGGATACATTGGAGGCGCACCAGGTAGCTCTGTTGGTTGGACTGGCTAAAGGTGCATCTTATTACAATCCCTGGCGCAATCCCAAGAGGGCTTTGCAGCGGCGCAATACGGTGCTGGAGGTGATGTTGGAGCAGGGCTTGATCAACCAAGAGGAGTTCCAGAACTATTCCGCCAAGCCACTGGGGGTGGTTAAAGGCGGTGTGGGCGCGCAGAACCCTTATCCCGCGTTTACCGAGCGGTTGTTGGCTGAATTACGGCCCTACTATTCCTACGAGGAGCTGCGTACCTCGGGGCTGAGAATTTACACCACCCTGGCACCGTCGGTGCAAAAATTGGCGGAGGAGTCTATCAGTAAAGGTGTCAGCCAGTTGGAGAAAGACCGTAGCATCACGGCCAACTCTCTGCAGGCCGCCACGGTACTCTTAGATAACCGCAGCGGCAATGTGCTGGCTATGGTCGGCGACCGCAATCCTGACTATCCGGGCTTCAACCGCGCTTTGGAAGCCCGGCGCCAGGTGGGCTCTCTCATCAAACCGGCGATCTATCTCACTGCACTGGAGCGGCCCGAGGAATACAACCTTGCCACTTTGATTGATGATGCCCCAGTGCGTATCGAAGAGGCGGATGGCGACGTATGGATGCCACAGAATTTCGATAAGCGTGCGCACGGGCAGGTACCTCTCTACATTGCCCTGGCCAAATCTTACAACCTGGCGACCGCGCATTTGGGCTTGGACCTGGGGCTGCAGGAAGTGCGCCAGACCATTCGTCGCCTGGGAGTGCAAACGAAGTTGCCACGTGTGCCGGCGATGCTGCTCGGTGCAGTAGAGATGACCCCGTTTGAGGTGGCCGGTATGTATCAGACAATCGCCAACGGTGGTGAAACGGTACAACCGCGAACTTTACTGGCTGTCTCCGATGGGCAGGGTGGACGGGTACAACACTTCCGCCGCCGTGCAAATCGTGGTGTAGATCCGGTTCCGGCCTATTTACTCCGCTGGGGCCTAGAGCAGGCGATGCGTGAGGGCACCGGGCGCCGTTCCGCCAAACGCTTGCCCAGCAGTATTGCTTTTGCGGGTAAGACCGGAACCACCAACAAGAATCGTGATAGCTGGTTTGCCGGTTTTTCGCCGGAAGTCACCGCGGTGGTATGGCTGGGGCGCGATGATAACGAGCGTACCAGACTGACTGGTTCAACTGGTGCGCTCCCCATCTGGACAGAGATTATGCGCAAGCTGCCGCATCAGCACGGGCCGGTAGAGGCGCCCCGCGGTGTGGAGTTCAAATTCGTCAATGCGCGTGGCCAGTATATGGACCCAGACTATTGTCGCGGTGGCTACGAGATCCCCTTTTCCTATGAAACCCGCCTTAAACCGGCACCAGAATGCCAGGGACAAAATCGCTGGCGCTGGTTCCGCAACCTGTTTGGCGGCGAGCGTGAAGGAGCTGCCCCGAGAGAGCAGATGAGTCCGGGGTGGGGCGTCGATCCCAGTGAGCAGCAGCTCAATAATGAACGCCGTCGCCAACTCCAGGAGCAGATGCGTGGAGATGACGATGACGAGCACCGCTCCGCGCCGGGAACCGAGGAGGAGCCCATTGAGTTCCAGCGCGGTGGCGTCACCATCGAAGCGGTTCAACCGGTTGGGCCCGATTTGGAAGATCAGTGGCCCTAGAGCCGGGGCCAATAGGGATAGTGGCTCCCGGCTTATTCAGGCGAAGGGACTGGGTTCAGCGGCGGTGCAGCAGCTGCGCGGCCTCTTCCGCAAAGTAGGTCAAAATGCCATCGGCGCCAGCACGTTTGAATGCAAGTAACGACTCCAGAATTACCGCTTCCCGCTGCAGCCAGCCATTTTCGAAGGCGGCGCAGTGCATGGCGTACTCGCCACTGACCTGGTAGGCAAAGGTGGGTACACGCAGTTCATCTTTGACCCGGCGCACTATATCCAGGTAAGGCATACCGGGTTTTACCATCACCATATCTGCGCCTTCCTGCAGATCCAGGGCACATTCGTGTAGCGCCTCGTCGGCATTGGCGGGATCCATTTGGTAGCTGGCCTTACAGCCACCCTTGAGGTTACCGGCTGAGCCCACCGCATCGCGGAAGGGGCCATAGTAGGCGGAGGCGTACTTGGCGGCGTAGGACATAATCAGGGTGTTGCTGTGACCTGCGCTTTCTAGGGCGTTGCGGATAGCGCCGATACGGCCATCCATCATGTCCGACGGGGCCACCATATCAGCACCTGCGGCAGCGTGAGAAAGGGCTTGTTGTACCAGTACATCCACTGTTTCATCGTTGACGATGTAGCCTTGGTGGTCCATCAGGCCGTCTTGCCCATGACTGGTGAAAGGGTCCAGAGCCACGTCAGTGATTACCCCCAATTCCGGCACGGCATCCTTAAGTGCTCGTACAGCTCTCTGCCCCAATCCATTGGGGTCGTGGGCGGCGCTAGCACAATCTGACTTTGCCGATGGGTCCACTACTGGGAACAGAGCGACGGCGGGTATTCCAAGCTCCCTAACCTTTTTGGCCTTTTGAGATAATAGGTCGACACTCAGCCTCTCCACGCCGGGCATCGAAGCAATTTTGTGGGTCTCGTTACGGCCTTCAATAACGAACAGAGGCAGTATCAGGTCATCGCAGCTGAGCTGGGTTTCGCGTACTAGGCGGCGGGAAAAATCCTGGGCGCGCAGACGGCGCAAGCGGGTATTGGGATAGGCGCCGCGGCCGAGACTTTGACTCATAGGGAATTCACTCCGGCTTTGAAAAAGGGCCGCGCTAATCCCGCGACCGCACTGGCGGCCATCATATCAAACGTGACGTACGTAGTGGCCCTGGGTTACGGGCCTGAACGGTCTTATTCCGACAAGGTGCGCAGGTAATTCACCAATTGTTTGCCCGCGCCTTCAATATGGTCCCTGAGCTGGATTGCCGCTTCCTCACCACGGCCGGCCTGCAGACTGTCCAGGAGGTGGTGGTGCTCGCTTTGGCTCGTGTTCTGGTAACCTAGTTTGCCGGATTGGTAGCCGATATAGCGTCCACATTGCCGGTGCAGCTGTTCCACGGCAGCAAACAGGGTGGGGCGTCCGGCGGCTCGATAGATACAGGCGTGAAACTGCCAGTTCAAAGCACCGATCTGGACTGCAGAGAGGCCAGGGTCCTGTTCCAGGGTATCGAGGATATCCCGCGCCCGGCCGAGTATTTCACCGTTGAGTTTATTCAGTGCCAGGGTTTGCAGTAGTGGCTCAATGCGCATGCGCATTAAGTAGAGGTCTTCCACTTCGAGAGGGTCAAACAACGGCACGGCCACTCCGCGCTTTCCGTGTGGGGTCAGCCAGCCTTCACTCTGAAGCCTTTGCAGCGCGTCTCGCACCGGTATACGACTCACTGCATAGAGCTCCGCCAGGTTTGCTTGCTTGAGAACCTCGCCGGGACGGAAGCGTCCGCGCTGCAAGTCTATTTTGATTTTTTCATATAAACCCATTGGATTATTATGAATCCTTGCGCTTAAAAAACCAGTGGCACAGCAGTCCGGCCAAAAGTCCCCAAAAGGCGGAGCTAACCCCAAAAATGGTCGCTCCGGAACCGCTCACAAGAAAGGTAATGATCGCGGCTTCACGACTGTCCGCGTCTGTTGTGGCACCCGCTAAGCTAGAGCCGATGACGCCGACTAGGGCCAACCCTGCAAGGCCCGCGATCATCGCTTGTGGAAAGGCGTTGAAAAGAGTCACCACACTGGCGCCACACAAGCCCATCATCAGATAAAAGAAGCCGGCGGCAATACCCGCTGTGTAGCGCTTTTCGGGATTAGGGTGTGCCTCGGGGCCGGTACAGATAGCTGCGGTGATGGCGGCCAAATTCACTGCAAAACCGCCAAATGGCGTCAGTAGCAGTGATGCCAGACCAGTACCACTGATCACCGGCGAAATAGGTACTCGTCCGTAGCCACTGGCGGCTAGGGCCGCCGCACCGGGCAGGTTCTGGGAAGTCATGGTAACGATAAACAGAGGGAGTCCCACGCCGATCAGTGTGGAAAAGCGAAACTCCGGCGTAACCCACACGGGGTGGGCAGCCTGCCAGCGGACCTGTTCGAAGGCGATCAGCTGTAGTTTCCAGCAGGTTGCCACTCCGGCTAGTAATACCAGGAGGATGACGTATCGCGGCGCCCAGCGGCGCCCAATCACATAGGTTAGTAGCATGACCCCTATCAATAGCGGTTGAGCTTGCAACGAAGTAAATATGGACAGACCGAACTGCAGCAATATCCCCGCGAGCATCGCACAGGCGATGGGTGCAGGCACCATCTTGGTTATTCGCTCAAAGGCGCCGGAAAGGCCAACCACTAAAGTCAGCAGGGCACAGAAAAAGAACGCACCGATGGCTTCAGCGGTAGAAACTCCGCTGAGGCTCGTGACCAACAGTGCCGCACCGGGTGTTGACCAAGCGGTGATGACGGGAGCTCGGTAGTACCAGGAAAAGGTGATACAAGTGAGCCCGATGCCCAAACCCAGAGCTCCGAGCCAGGAGGCGATCATCGCCTGATCGGCACCGGCAGCCTTTGCGGCTTCAAATACAATGGCGGCAGAGCTGGCAACACCGACTAACACAGCAATAAATCCGGCGCTGATGGTCGAGAGGCTGGTATCAGAGAGTGGTATTCTTCTCAAAATGTATACCTAATATATTTTGTATACATTTTTACGGTACTCAATTGAACTGTTCAATATCAATGCGACAAAGCGAGCTGCTGAAGAGCAAATCGGTACTTGGCTGAGGCGCTGAGCATCGGTCAGGGAAAGCACCCGCAAGATAGCGGGTGCTTTGGAGAGGGGTTAGTCTATACGGATGAAGACACGCTCTGCGGCAGCAATAGTGGCTTCGATATCTTCATCGGAGTGGGCCGCAGACATAAATCCAGCTTCGTAGGATGCAGGAGCTAGGTAAACACCTTCTTCGAGCATACCGTGGAAGAACTGATTAAAGCGCTCGTTGCTACAATCCATCACCTGCTGGTAGTTGGTCACTTGGGGCTCCTCGGTGAAGAAGAAGCCAAACATGCTGCCGGCCTTGTTAGCCGTAATGGGAATCCCCGCAGCTTTGCCTGCAGCCAATATGCCTTCAACCAGCCGCTCTGTTTTAGTGATTAGGGGCTCATAAAAACCGCTTTCCTGTACCAGGCGTAGGGTTTCAAGGCCGGCCACCATGGCCACCGGGTTACCGGACAGGGTGCCGGCCTGATAGACCGGTCCCAAAGGAGCAATTTGCTCCATAATTTCACGCTTGCCGCCGAAAGCTCCGACTGGCATTCCGCCGCCGATTACCTTGCCGAGGGTGGTTAAGTCGGCCTCAATATCAAAAAAGCCCTGGGCGCCGGTGAGACTCACACGAAAGCCCGTCATCACCTCGTCCAGAATGAGCAGGGCGCCGTGCTGGTCACACACCTCACGCAGGGTCTCCAGAAACCCTGCGACCGGGGGGATACAGTTCATATTGCCGGCAACCGGCTCGACGATGATGCAGGCGATCTGACCGCCAAGTTCTTCGAAGCAGCTGCGCACGCCATCGGCATCGTTGTAACTCAATGTGATGGTGTGATCTGCCAGCGCGGCGGGCACGCCGGGAGAAGAGGGCACGCCCATAGTCAGTGCGCCGGAACCTGCTTTCACCAGTAATGAGTCGGAATGGCCGTGATAGCAGCCCTCAAATTTGACAATCTTGTCGCGTCCTGTGAAGCCGCGCGCCAGGCGGATAGCGCTCATGGTGGCTTCGGTTCCGGAATTGACGAAGCGCACCAAATCCATATTTGGCCACAGGCGGCATAATTCTTCTGCCAACTCGGTTTCCAGTTCGGTCGGTGCACCAAAGCTGAGACCGGACTGGGCCTGCTCTACGACCGCCTCGATTACTTCGGGGTGTGCGTGGCCGAGAACCATTGGGCCCCAGGACTGCACATAATCGATGTAGCGTTTGCCATCTGCGTCGTAGAGGTAAGCACCCTCTGCACGCTGTATAAACAGTGGAGTTCCGCCTACGGCGCGGAAAGCGCGGACGGGTGAGTTAACCCCACCAGGGATAAACTGTTGTGCTTCTGCGAAGAGCTGCTCGGACTTACTCATAAACTTCTTTCAGGTATTGCATAAAGGGCCTGGGGCCATTATCGCGGTGGTGGCGCCTGAGGACAATGTATAGATGAGCGACAGTCGGCCACAGATAGTGTGACCAGCTGGTCCCCCTCCGGTGGGGGACCGGTGAGGTTTAAAGGCTAGGGGGATGTTAGATCAGCGCTCGCACCAGAAAAGCCGATTGGGAATGGGCCTGCCCATTCCTAGGCGACGGCTGTCCTTAATGGCACTCCAGGCATACTGTTGGCTGCGGGTGACCGCTTCAATAATGGTCAGGCCGTGGGCAATGTGACAGGCGATAGCGGTGGCGAGAGTACCGCAGACTCCGTAGGCGGCAGGCTGAAGCCTTTCCCACTTGAATTCGCGCACTAGGCCGCGTTCATCATAAAGCCGGTTTTGCATCTGTTGCCCCTGGGGTACCCCGGTTAGCAACAGGTAGCGACAGCCGGATTCCAGAATTTCCTGGGCCATGGCATCGAGTACATCGGCCTCCACCGCCATGGCACGGGCTTCACGCCGGTTGGGACAGACCATAGTGGCGTGCGGCAGAAGCAGTGACACCATTGCCTCCCATAGGGGGGGGGCAAGCACACTGTCCTTATCGGCCAGGGTTGCATCCGGGTCGATCACTACGGGAATATCCGGGTAGTCGTGAAGAACGCTATGCAGCGCCCGTACATTTTCCACCGAACCCAGGTAGCCGACCTTGATTGCGGCTATCGGCATATCCTCCAAAACAGCGCGGGTCTGTTCGATCAGGAGGCTGTCATCCACGGGCGCTACCCCCAACAGCTCGCCGGTGTTGCACACGCTGATGGAGGAAACCGCCGACGCCGCATGGCAGCCGAGACTGACCGCTGTCTCAGTATCTGCGGCAATTCCGGCACTGCCGCTGGGGTCGTGGTGTGTAACGGTCAGAATAACGGGCTGAGGTGTATCCATAAGTGATCTACATGACGGCCAATAGCTGTGCGCCTAATTCTAGTTGCTGTACGCCTCGGGCAAGGAATGAATAAGCGCCAAATTAAAAGGGTTTTACGATGACCAGAATAACGATGGCGACAAGTGCAACCGCAGGAAACTCATTAAATATTAGGAAGTAGCGGCGGCTTCGTGTAACGGCCCCCTGGGCAAACTTACGGACATAGGCACCACAGATATGGTGAAAACCGAGAAGCAGAACAACAAAGGTAAGCTTAGCGTGCATCCAGCCGGCGGAGGTGTAGTAGCTGGGATTCGCACTGTACAGCCAAATACCCAGCACAATGGTAGCGAGCATTGAAGGAATGGCGATACCGCGATAGAGGCGCCGCTCCATGATACAAAAGCGGTCGCGGCTGACGGCATCGGTGGCATCGACATGGTAGACAAACAATCTCGGCAGATAAAACAGTGCAGCAAACCAGCAGACCATAGCAATAATGTGAAAAGCCTTAACCCACAGCATCGGAGACCCCCTTAAAAGGAAATTGGAAGAAAACTACTTCCGATAAAAATTGTTAATTTGTAGCGGCAGAATAATACCCGCCGTGCGATTGTCCAGAGAACCACTCTGATGGCGGCAGATGTACAGGCCGTCGGCTCCGCTTTTTTCCAGTTTTTGTGAAGCCTCCAACATTGTGGCGCGCCAACTTAAAGACGCCAGCTGTTTGCGTTCCCCCGGTATTCTCAGCAGATCAATAGTTGTTCCCGGGTCCTCAATTTTTTCTCCTGTGGGTGAAACCTGGCTCTCGCTGTCGATGACCTCTTTGGCCCCGCCTTGAAGAAAGGTTGCCAGATCTGCAGCGCGCAGTAGTTGAGGGGCGGGGTCTTCCGGCAGGTCAATCAGCACCCACTGGGGGTGATGGCTAATGAGTTCTGTTGCCGCAGTTCGGGTAATTTCACGCGGGGAGATGACAAAGCGCTGGTCCATCTCACTGGCAACCCCGACGCTGCTTAACACTTGTTGTCGCCAGCTTGGCATACCGGCTTTATTTAGCGCTCGCAGAGTTTCTTGGTAGAGGCCAATGGTGGAAAACAGTTGTCGGCTCACCAATGTAGCGACCACTATCATCATCATTCCTGGAAATAGAATATGCGGGTTATAAGTGAGTTCCAGTATGGCGAGTAGCGCTGCGAGCGGCGCGTTGAGCATGGCGGCCATCATTGCCGCCATCCCAACCATTGCGTAAAAACCCGGACTGGCGGTGTGTGCACCTAACCATGCGTTTGCCAACCCGCCAGCGATACCCCCGATACAGGCGCCAATAATCAAACTGGGGCCGATAACGCCACCGGGAATGCCGAGACCGGCCCCCAGGGCGGTTGCCACCAATTTTGCTGCGACAATAACAATGAGGGCAGCTACCCCCAGCTCACCCAGCATAGCGATCTGCAAGGTGTCATAACCGGCGCCCAGAATTTCCGGCACCCAGATACCGAGGGTACCCGTTACAAGACCCACGAGCAGAAAGCGAAGTAACGGCGATCGGCGTTGTTGCGGTATTAAAATGCGCTGGGATCGAATAAATAACCCTGCGAGCGCCCCGATTATCAATGCGCAAACGAGAAGTAGGGGTAGTTCAGCGAGAGAGTTGAGCTGGATGGCGGGGACATTAAAATCTGGCTGGCTGCCGAACGTCAGCTGAGTGATGGTGCTGCCGGTAACTGCGGCGAGTATCACTGGCAAAAAGCCCGCGACTGAATACTCCAACATAACGACTTCCATGGCAAACACAACGCCAGCTAAAGGAGTATTAAAAGAGGCGGCGATCGCCGCAGCAACGCCGCAGCCTAGCAAGCTGCGGGCAGAATTATTGGGCAACCGCAAGGCTTTCGCTAGCCAGCTGCCACTGGCAGCGCCGAGATGTACTGCGGGACCTTCCCTTCCCATCGAGTGGCCACTGATTAATACCACGGCGCCGGCGAAAAATTGTAACAAGGCATTTTGCATCGGCATCTGTCCCTGGTGGTTGTAAAGCCGATCGAGAACGTGAACTACTCCGACGTTGTAGCGGTTTGGACTGATTAATAGATAAATACTGCCAACAATTAAAGAACCGATGACCGGCAGTGCAAAGCGCCAGTGGGGAGGAAGCGACTCATAATTTTGCGGGATCGATAAAAACAGGTTTGTGGGCCATTCCATCACCAGGCGAAAAAGCACGGTGACGCCTCCGGCGAGAGCTCCGGTGAGCAGGGCCATTCCTACCAACGGCGCCAGAGCGTCCTTGGAGGATAGTTGCAAGCGTATATGCTCCAGGCTACCTGACCTGGGTAAACATCGCGCAAGAGGCCTTTTTAGTGATTTACCGGGGCGCTGTGACACCGCACATCCTTAAAATACTGGGGCTTGTGGTAGAGTGCCTGTTTGGCTTTACGATTATCGTCTCAGTTGGCGGATTTAGCGGAGATTTTAGTAAGATGATAAAAGTAGCGATTGTTGGAGGTACCGGTTATACAGGAGTGGAGTTACTTCGACTCCTATCGACACACCCGCAGGCGGAATTAACCGCTATCACTTCTCGATCATTGAATGGCACTCCTGTTGCCGAGCTTTTCCCCAGTCTGCGTGGTCATTCGCAACTGTCTTTCTGTACTCCTGAGATTGACCAATTGGCAGCCTGTGACGTTGTATTTTTTGCCACACCTCACGGGGTTGCCCAGGCTCAAGTACCGGAGCTGATCAAGCGCGGTGTACGGGTTATCGATTTGTCCGCCGATTTTCGTCTTAAGGATATCTCCTCCTGGGAGCAGTGGTACGGTCAAGCCCATACGGCGCCCGAGTTGGCAGAGCTAGCCGTCTATGGCTTGCCCGAAGTTAACCGAGAGCAAATTGTAACGGCGCAGTTGATCGCTTGTCCCGGTTGTTACCCTACAGCGATCCAGCTTGGCTGGGTACCCTTGCTGGAAAAAGGAATCGTGCAGCCTGCTGAGCTGATTGCCAGTGCCGCGAGCGGTATTAGCGGTGCCGGGCGACAGGGTAAGACCGATTTGATTATGGCTGAAAATAGTGACAACTTCCGTGCCTATTCTGCCGCAGGCCACCGTCACTTGCCGGAGATTGAGCAGGGGCTGCGCCAAGTACAGCCACGGGCTTCCAGCCCGGCGCAAGTTACTTTTGTACCTCACTTACTGCCTATGATTCGTGGTATTCACGCCACTTTGTTTGCCCGCGCAGTTGGACAGTTAGATGCTAGAGAGCTGCAGCAGGTCTTTGAAGAGCGCTATAAAAATGAACCGTTCGTAGACGTTATGCCGGCGGGCTGCCATCCACAGACCCGCACGGTGAGAGGCACCAACATGTGTCGCATTTCGGTAATGCAACCTCAAGAGCGGGATACGGTGCTGGTTTTGTCGGCTATTGATAATCTTGCCAAAGGTGCCTCGGCTCAGGCAATCCAGAATATGAATATTATGTTTGGCTTAACTGAGACGTTGGGCCTGGATAGCCTGGCATTGCTGCCTTAGAATCGGGATATTCCCGACAATCGATAAATCCCGGATAATACTTAGCAGATTTCATGGTGCTCAAAGTTAAAAACAGCAAGCAGTACCGCATGAAAGTGGTGCCCCACCGACCCTTCTCTGGCGTTATTGCCGTAGTGGGGGTCGCTTTTTTGGTATTGGCCGCTTCAGCAGGTTCTTATTTTGCCGGGCAGTATCAGTTGCGCCAAAATCTCGATAAAAAAACGCTAGAGTACACCCGAGTGCTTGATCGTCTCACGGGGCTGGAGAGCGAAAATGAATCTCTGCGCGTGCGTGTGGCCACTGCGGAGCAATCACTGACGATCGGCGAGCAAGCGAGCGAGTCGGTACGTGCTGAGCTGGTACAAAAAGAAAGCCAAATTGCAGAGTTAAAACAAGAAATCTCTTTTTACCGCGGTGTTATGGCTCCGGCCGATGATGGCGAAGGCGTATCAATCGGGCGTTTTATTCTTTCGCAGACTGCAGATCCACGGAATTATCAATACAAATTGCAGGTACAGCAGTCGGCTGCACGTCGCAATGTTGTAAAGGGTTCGGCCACATTTACGGTAGTCGGCCGCGAGGGAGGAGAGCCGAAAAGCTACCCATTGAGGGACCTTTCAGAGCAGGTGGATAGTGAATCGATACTACTGCGTTTCAAATATTTTCAGAATATCGAAGGCGAGCTGCGCTTACCGGAGGGCTTTGTGCCTGAAGGTGTGGAGCTGTCTCTTAAATCTTCTGAGCGCAAAGGCTTCAATATTGAGCAGCGTTACGGTTGGTTGGTACAGGAAAGCTAACATAGGTGCCAAAGGCACGAGGTTTTGGGGATTATGTTAAGAAAAAAAGAGAAACAGATAACTATGGCCAATACCGGTAGTAACCACACGACACTGATCGCTCGGCAAACAGAAATTACCGGAGATATCCACTTTCGCGGCAATTTAGTGGTTGAGGGTAAAGTGCGCGGTAATGTTTCCGCTCATAGCGATAGCGATGCGCGCTTGCAAATTGTCGATGGCGGTATTATCGAAGGCGAGATTCGCGTGCCCCAGGTAGTGATCAATGGCCACGTGAAAGGAGATGTCTACTCAGCACGCCATTTGGAGCTTGCCGCCAAGGCAATGGTCGAAGGCAATGTACACTATAAACTGATCGAGATGCTTAAAGGTGCGCAGGTGAATGGGGCACTTGTTTCTAGTGTTGATTTGAGCAGTACCGGTGAGCCCCATATGATTGGTTATTCCGAAGATGAAACCGTGATCGAGGCTTCTTAGCCGAGAGGTGCTGCAGCGGCCTATCGACACTTTGCTCGGCCGTTGATCTGCTGGTTAATACTTGACTGATTTGCTGGGTTTAAGCAAGATGATGCCCCCAGGGGCTGCGCTTTGTATAACTTTTATCCGAGTTGTGAACGTCCCGATGAGTTGAGAGAAACTTATGTCAGAAGCTGTATCCTTTTCTCCCGCGCCCCTGGTGGTAACTGACAAGGCTGTGGCCAAGGTAAAAAGCCTGTTGGAAGAGGAGGGAAACTCGGAGTTGAAGCTCAGAGTATTTGTTACCGGGGGTGGCTGCTCTGGCTTCCAATACGGTTTTACCTTTGACGAGTTGGTCGCTGAGGACGATGCCGTGATAGAAAAAGACGGCATTCAGGTTCTGGTAGACGCCATGAGTTACCCTTATCTGGCCGGCGCCAATGTGGACTATGAAGAGGGGCTTTCCGGTTCGCGCTTTGTCGTACAGAATCCCAATGCTTCTGCTACCTGTGGCTGCGGATCCTCATTTTCTATCTGAATAGTTCACGACCCGCTCGACTTTGTCAGGGCGGGTAAATAGCGCCTAAAACGGCCTCCTTCTGCGCACCGGTAACTCCTGGACAGTTCCCTGGCAGCCCCCGCAATGTCTGGCGGGCCAGCCACGCAAACCCAACCGCTTCAAGCCAGTCTGCATCAATACCATAGGTGCCAGTGTCAGTAATTGACCAGGTGGGTAAGCGGCGCTGTAGACGCGCGATCAAATCCTTATTCTTTGCCCCTCCGCCACAGGTCAACAATTCTCCACCATCGGCAAATGCACGCACTGCCTCAGCGATGCTGGCAGCAGTTACCTCTGCCAGAGTGGCCTGGACATCGGCTGGGGCCAGTTCCAGGCCGATACAAGCCTGTTCCAGCCAGCTAGGATTGAAAGTCTCGCGTCCGGTGCTTTTGGGAGGTTCGGCGGCGAAGTAGGGGGCTGACAGCAAGCGATTGAGCAATTCTGGGATGGCGCGGCCACTTGCGCCCCAAGCGCCGTCCCGGTCATAGGGTTGGTTTCTATGTAGGTCTACCCAGTAATCCAGCAGTGCATTACCAGGCCCTGTGTCATAGCCATAAACCTGCCCACTTGCCGTCAGCTCCGTGATGTTGGCCATTCCGCCAATATTCACAACGGCACGACTTCTATCAGTTCTAAAGGCGGCTTGGTGGAATGCCGGCATTAAAGGTGCACCTTGGCCTCCGAGAGCGATATCGCGTCGGCGGAAGTCCGCGACAGTGCAGATCCCGGTGAGTGCCGAGATAGTATTTGGGTCGCCGAGCTGAAGAGTAAAGGGTGAAGTTACAGTGCCAGGCGGGCGGTGGCGTACGGTCTGGCCGTGGCTGCCGATAGCCGTGATCGAGTCGCCCTTAACGCCAGCTCGTGCCAAGAGCGTATTGGTGGCTTCAGCAAAAATCTGTCCGAGTTGCCGATCGAGCTGGCCGGCGCGGTCCAACTCTGAGGGGCCGGGGGCACACAGCCCCAGAATGGACTCGCGCAGACGAGCGTGAATGGGATGGGCAAGTGCGGCCAGGATGTGGGGCGTTATTTTTTCTTCATCACCAAAATCAACCAGCACTGCGTCGATGGAGTCAACGCTGGTGCCGGACATCAGGCCGATAAACAGATCGGGCATATTCGTTGGCGCTTTTTAAGGGTTATCTTCGTCCAGTTGAGCCAGTGCCGGACCCTGGAAGTTTTCCAGCTTTGCCAGCAATGGCTGTGTCTGATTTTTAAAGCGGATCATTTCTGAAGCTGGCACAGATTTGGCTTTGGGCAGCTTGCGCACAATAGTGGCAGGATTGCGATGTCTTCCATCCACCAGAAACTCATAGTGCAAATGAGGACCTGTAGCGTATCCGGTTGAGCCAACGGTGCCAATCACCTGATGCTGCTTGACTCGCTGCCCCCGCTTAACCTTGCGCTTAGTTAGGTGAAGGTAGCGGGTAACGTAGCGCTCACCGTGCTGGATAAACACATAGTTTCCGTTGGGCTTGCTGTAGCCGGCTGCGATCACCCGGCCGTCGCCGGTGGTATAGACTGGAGTCCCTCGTGGCGCCGCATAATCAGTTCCGTTGTGAGGGCGGCGGGATTTGAAAACGGGGTGCAGTCGTCGCGGGTTAAAATGGGAGCTGATACGTACTATATCCAGAGGTGTGCGAATAAACGCCTTGCGCATACTCTTGCCTTCTGGGGTGTAGTAATTGGCATCTCCACTGTTATCCACATAGCGTACGGCACTAAAGGTCTTCCCCTGATTGGTAAAGCTCACCGCTAAAATTGGGCCATTACCAATTTTCTCCCCATCGAGGAACTGTTCTTCGAACATCACGCTGAAGTGGTCATCTTTGCGAATGTCCAGGGCAAAATCGATATCGGAGCTGAATACATCGGCCATCTCCATAATTAGGCTGTCACTTAAACCGGCGTCACTACCGGCCAGGAAAAGTGAACTGTCGATTTGCGCCTGGCGATAGGCGGGGTGGCTGTCCGGTTCGCGCTGTATCAGGGCGTGCTCAAACTGATCTGAAGTTGTCCGGGTAAACTCGATATGACTAAGGCGATCGCGCTGCAGTTTCAGCGACTGTAGCTGACCATCGTTATTCATCTGGAAGGTGAGTTCTTCACCTGGAGCTAGGCGTGCTAATTGTTTTGCCTCGCTACCACTACCGAGTAATTGATACATTTCTTTGGCGCTAATTTTTGCGCGTTGAAATAAATCTGAAAGCGTATCGCCATTACGCACTTGCAAGCTCAATGATTTCACCGCCTCAACGCTGACATTCAGTAGCGGGGTCTCTGCTGGTGTGAACGTTGGTGCGGGAGTGGGTAATGGCTCATCGGTGCTTGTCACTGCCGAGAGATTAACTGGCAGCGGGGTTCGTTTCGCTGCCACCTCTGGCGTAGGGATAATGATGGCGAGTGAGAGCATAAAAGCCGCAGTGCCGGCAATCAGGGCATGAACGCGGGGGAAATGCTTGGGTAAGCCACCAATACGTAGGCTTGAATTCGATTTACGATGGTTTTGCATGACGTTAACGGACGGTACCGGCGGTCGTTGTTATTTGCACGTGAGGATATGAGTGTTTAAAAAACAGGCATTGAGGAGACTTTATAGCAAAAAAGCCGCCTTGGTTCACGAGATAATTGACAAGTGCCGGCATCATTTGGTTCCTCATGTGGATTCTTTTTAGAGCAGATACAAGGCCGCTGTATGCTTGTATTTGCCGCAAACTTCGGTAATGTTGCAGCGCATTTTGCCGCCGACCGGCGGCGCTAATTTCAAGCCTGAATATGAGGGGAAAGCATGGCTGGGGTCGACATGACACTGCTTGAAGACTTGGACCGTCGCGGATTAATCAATCAAGCGACTGGTGATGGCGAACTGACGCAGCATTTGTCGGAGAGTCGAACCCTCTATTGTGGCTTTGATCCCACCGCAGACTCCCTTCATATTGGCAGTTTAGTACCGCTGCTGACCTTGAAGAGGTTTCAAGCGGCAGGACATAAACCAATTGCCCTGGTCGGTGGTGCTACCGGGTTGATTGGCGATCCATCTTTCAAGGCTCAGGAGCGTAGTCTTAACACGCCCGATGTGGTTGCCGGTTGGGTAGATAAGCTAAAGAGGCAAGTTTCCCAATTCATCAGCTTCGATTGCGGCGAAAATAGCGCTGTCGTTGCTAACAACCTAGACTGGACACGCGATTTAAATGTGCTCGACTTCCTGCGTGACGTGGGAAAACATTTTTCAATCAACAATATGGTTAACAAGGAATCAGTAAAACAGCGTATCCAGCGTGAAGGCGAGGGTATTTCCTTTACCGAGTTCTCCTATATGTTGCTGCAGTCCATGGACTTTTCCGAGCTGTATAAACTCCACAGTTGCACCTTGCAAATCGGTGGCTCTGATCAGTGGGGCAATATCACCGGTGGCGTCGACCTGACCCGCCGCCAGCACCGTGGCAAGGTATTCGGCTTGACTCTGCCTCTGGTGACTAAAGCGGATGGCACCAAGTTTGGCAAGACCGAAAGCGGCACTATCTGGCTCGATCCCAAGCGCACCAGCCCCTATGCTTTTTATCAGTTTTGGTTGAATACCGCCGATGCTGATGTCTATAGCTTCCTGCGTTACTTTACTTTCCTCAGTGTTGCTGAGATAGAAGCAATCGAGATTGCGGACAGCGAGCGTGCCGGCAAACCGGAAGCTCAAGGGATTCTTGCCCGTGAGGTGACCCGTTTGGTTCACGGTGAAGATGGCTTGGTAGCGGCAGAGCGTATTTCTCGTGCGCTTTTTTCGGGTGATATTGCCGACCTGTCTGCCGGTGATCTTGAGCAGTTACGTCTCGATGGGCTGCCCTCTTCTTCTCTCCCGAATGACTTTGGTGGGCAAAGTTTGATTAATTTACTCGTGGATGCGGGCATGGCTGCTTCGGGTAAGCCAATAAAGGACGCTCTGGGCCGCAATGCGGTACTGGTGAATGGGGAGGCTGTTGGCATGGCGGCTAACGCAGCCCCGGCGTCAGTGTTTAGTGGTGATAAAGCCATGAGTAACAGCTACTTTATCGTGCGCTTGGGCAAGAAAAAGTACCACCTATTTACCCTTCCCGGTTGATGGTTTTTTAGGCGGCTTTGCAGCGGTAAATCTTTTTCACGCTTTTGTCATAAAAGTGCTTGCCGCCCCCCCCTGAAGTCCGTATAGTTCGCCTCCTCGCTGCTCAGGCAGTAGCGGGAAGGCAGCTCCAAGTGATTGATTTTCCTAAGAAAATTACTTCAAAAAAGAGCTTGCCAAGCACTGAGAGGCGGCTATAATGCACGCCACTCAAAGCAAGGAAGGAAACGACCTTGCAGGGATTCGGAGCAGGCCTTGAGCCTCACGGGTCGCCGGAAAAAGCTGCAAAAAATCACTTGATTAAGTAGCTAGGATGTGTAGAATACGCATC
>NZ_JALBWM010000099.1 GCF_023895975.1 Microbulbifer okhotskensis | reverse complement strand
TGGGCAGGTATTGTTTTAATTTGAAGTGAGAACCTTATTTTCTCAGTATCTGGCCTTGGTTCCTACCTATTTCGCCCCCTAAAACTGTCCGAAGTATTGATTTATTCTCACATAAACTAATTTTTTTATGGCGAAGCATCTCAAATCCTATAGTAAATTAATGCAATCCATTAATAATCCGATATGGCAATAACTCGAAAAGTATTTTTAAACCAACAGCTAGATTTTATCAGCACACTACAACTTCTAAAAAAGATCTAAAAGAAGTATTTATAAGTGATCAGGATAATTAGGTTACTACGACGATGCTTTATACCCTACTGGTGATTTGAGGGTATCGACTGAGCTGCACTTCTTCGATGGGAATGGTCGACATATTCGAAAACCAAAAGACCAACGTAGAATTAGGAGTAAAACCTTACTCAGAAGGCTTCACTCGAGAATTCGCAGATTTACTTACAACCATTTGCTCTTGTCAGGTCTTACTAAGCATATCTTTAGGCACTCCACTGTGAAAGCGAAACTGCCCATCACAACCCTCCACTAATTCCTTTTCTTTTTCCAGTAACGTCTGAACCCTGGGCTCAATATCTTCATCAGCCGCTTTCTGAGCAAGGTGCAGGTAATCGCGGAAGTGCCTCGCTTCGGACTTCAGCAGGGAGAGGTAAAACCTCTGCAGTTCTTCATCCAGCTGCGGCGCGATGCGCGCAAAGCGCTCACAGGAGCGCGCTTCGATAATGGCCCCACAAATCAATGTGTCTATCAGCCGCCCCGGCTCTGCACTGCGCACTTCGGCGCGCAGGCCAGCGGCATAGCGGGAGGCGCTCACATGGGGGTAGGCGATACCGCGACTTTCCATAATGGCCAGCACCTGCTCAAAATGGCGAAGCTCTTCCCGCGCTAGACGCGACATTTTGTGCAGCAACTCGAAATCATTCAGATAACGAAACATTAGATTCAAAGCTGTGCCCGCCGCTTTTTTTTCACAGTTGGCATGATCAATCAACATCATTTCCGGCTCTCTTAACGCCGCCTCCACCCAGGCATCGGGCGTGGGACACAGCAGGAATTCATTGATAGCGGACAGATCGGGGACTTGAGTATTCATAGGATGAACAAACTTAACCGGGTCAAATAACTTGGCGCGGGAGTATAACGGCCCAACCGCACAAGCGCCCACTTTTCAATGCTCCGGCGGCCCCTTCCCCTCGCTTGGTAAACAGCCCACTCCGCAGACCCCTCAAAGCAGAAGGGAGCTGTAACAAGCCGATATATAAATTTGATAACGGCTTATTAAGTGAATTAATATTGCACTCTCGTATCTTGGCTGAATTGTAATGAGTGACCACCGCAAGCTGGCAAGCGCTATTCCACCACTACTGGAAAATATCTACTCCGCTGCCACAGCACTAAGAGAATCACTGGGATTGCTGCAAAATGCGGAAAAGCCCTGGCAGCACTACCTGCTTCAGCCTCCTTTTGCTCAGGATGCTGCACTGAGTCTCAGCCAGAGTTTTGACCTGCCCTTCAATATGGCTGGAGCCCTCTATTCGCAACTCGATTACCTGGAACCCGTCGGCACAGGCGGAGATGCTCGCGCCACCTTACAAGTGCCCGGTCTCCTCGCTGTTCCAGCTAAAACCCTCTTAATGGCTGAGCAGCTCAACAGCCATAAAGAAGCTTTTGCCGGCGCCATTGCAGAATTCCGTGCCGCGCTGGCTGAGCGCCCGGTAGCAGAGCAGGATCGTACGGTACGTGAACTTTTGGGCGATGCCGGTCATCCCCGCGCCCATTTGCGCCAGTGCTACCGCTTGGTCTTGCTGTGCCCCGAACGTCCCGATGCCATCGCCCTATCCTGGATAAAAGCGCGCAAGTCTATTCGCAAGGTCACGGTGAAATGGTGTGAGAAGAAACTGGTACAACTAGACCCGCAGGGAGGCGACCCAGGTATTCAGTACCAGCGGCAGCTGCTCGCGGGATTGCACAAAAGTCAGCATGAAGATTTGCGCCAGGTGCAAGTACAGAGCCGCCCCAACCTTCAGGTTGCCGAAATATTTTATGGCCATGGAACCGATGAGGAAGATGAATATCGCCAGGTCGGCTATTCCTCTATGCCGGTTCTGGTTGAAGCCAACGAGGCCGGCCAGTTGCCGGAATTCACCCGCGTTGACCATCAGCCAAGTTTGAGTCGCCGAAGGCAGCGCCGGGATTTGGCACTTTCTACAGAGCCCTTTTTACCGGCTCTGCGGGTATTTCTACGCCAGCAGCGTTAAACCTATGAAGCCTGTCTCTCACTAAAGGGGTCCTGTGGCAAAACTTTAAAATCCTCAGGCCGGGCTCAGCTTTTAGTCACCCCTGGGGCGACATAGCGCTGGTAGTAAGCCACGGACAATGCGTAAAAATCTTCGTCAATACGGCGACGTATTTCCACTAATGGCACTCCACGCGCCAGAACTGTGGGGCGCAAACCAAATGCCTTCACATTCACAATCTGGCTTGCCCCGGCCCTTAACAACTCAAATATCCAGCAATAAGGGTTTTGCGTCTCGTCGAAACGGATTTGCTGGTGATGCAGTTGCCGTAATAACAATGCCCGATCCACGATTTCCAGCTGGCTGCGCACCGCATTGACCAAATAGCTCTCGCGTCGCTCGGCAATCACCCTACGCTGTTCCTCGCTATAAGCGTTCCAGTCAATCACCTCATGGGCAAAGCGCTTGCAGCCGCGGCAAACGTCGTCACCGATTCCCGTGGAGCAAACACCGATACAGGGCGTGCGAACCTTCTTGTACATTAAATATCCGAACTAACCTATTCATGCCGCCGGAGCGGGACTTAATTTGCGCGTAGACTATTTTGTTTAAGCCGCCAAGAAAAGAGCTAAAACACTCGTTGGCAAACTACTCAAATTCACCGGGCAAATAGTCATAATTCACTTAAATTATTGATTTTTCGATAAACTTAACAGCAGTAGGGCTTTCCTGTAGTATTCGCCCCCGCCTTCAGCGGCCCCGAAAAAAAAATCCCAGCAGACCGCAAAGACTGGGAATTCTGCCCGCTGTTAATGCCACCCCACACACCAAGAGGGACTTATCAGTGCTTGAAGCCTACCGCAAACACGTCGCCGAACGCGCCGAACAAGGTATTCCACCAAAGCCATTGGATGCCGAGCAAGTCGCCGGCCTGGTTGAACTGCTTAAAAACCCGCCTAAAGGCGAAGAACAAGAGCTGGTTGACCTGCTCACCCAGCGCGTACCACCGGGTGTTGACGAAGCGGCTTACGTAAAGGCCGGCTTCCTGTCCGCCATTATTAAAGGTGACGCAAAATCCCCGCTGATCGACCGCAAACACGCCGTAGAGCTGCTCGGTCAGATGCTGGGTGGCTACAACATCACCACCCTGGTTGAAATGCTGGACGACAAAGAGCTAGCTGAGCTGGCTGCAGAGCAGCTGAAGGGCACCCTGCTGATGTTTGACGCCTTCCACGATGTGGAAGAGAAAGCCAAAGTCGGAAACGAACATGCCAAGGCTGTGATCCAATCCTGGGCCGACGCAGAGTGGTTCACCAAGCGCAATAAAGTGCCCGAGAGCATCAAGGTTGCCGTATTCAAGGTAACTGGCGAAACCAACACCGACGATCTGTCCCCGGCCCCCGATGCCTGGTCCCGCCCGGACATCCCCCTGCACGCGCTAGCCATGTACAAGATGAAGCGCGACGGCCTGGAGCCCGAAGAAGCAGGCGTTACCGGCCCGCTGAAACAGATCGAAGAAGTTAAAGCCAAAGGCGTGCCTGTTGCCTTCGTTGGCGACGTTGTGGGCACCGGTTCCTCGCGTAAATCCGCAACCAACTCCGTTTTGTGGTACTTCGGTGAAGAAATGCCCGGCGTACCTAATAAAAGAGGCGGCGGTATTTGTATCGGCGGTAAAGTTGCCCCCATCTTCTACAACACCATGGAAGATGCCGGTGCGCTGGTCTTTGAAGCGCCCGTTGATGACTTGGGCATGGGCGATATCATTGAAATCCGCCCCTACGATGGCAAGATTCTGGCCGAAGACGGCAAGGTTCTCTCCGAATTCGAACTTAAGTCCGATGTCTTGCTGGACGAAGTTCAAGCGGGGGGTCGTATCAACCTGATCATCGGCCGCGGCCTCACCGGCAAAGCCCGTGAATCCCTGGGGCTGGCGCCTTCGGAACTGTTTCGCAAGCCAGCGCAACCGACCGACACCGGCAAAGGCTATACCCTTGCGCAGAAGATGGTTGGTAAAGCCTGTGGCACTGAAGGTATCCGTCCGGGCACCTACTGTGAACCGAAAATGACTACCGTGGGCTCCCAGGATACCACTGGTCCCATGACCCGTGACGAACTGAAAGACCTGGCCTGCCTCGGCTTCTCTGCCGATCTGGTTATGCAGTCTTTCTGTCACACCGCGGCTTACCCCAAGCCCGTAGATATCAGCACCCAACACACCCTGCCCGACTTCATTATGAATCGTGGTGGTGTTTCTCTTCGCCCGGCTGACGGCATCATCCACAGCTGGCTGAACCGCATGTTGCTGCCGGATACCGTGGGCACCGGTGGTGACTCTCACACCCGCTTCCCCATGGGTATCTCCTTCCCTGCAGGTTCTGGCCTGGTGGCTTTCGCTGCTGCTACCGGTGTTATGCCGCTGGATATGCCTGAATCTATATTGGTGCGCTTCAAGGGCAAAATGCAGCCCGGCATCACCCTGCGCGACCTAGTTCACGCAATTCCTCTTTACGCCATCAAGCAGGGCCTGCTGACCGTAGAGAAGAAAGGTAAGAAAAATATCTTCTCCGGCCTTATCCTCGAAATCGAAGGCCTGCAAGACCTGACGGTAGAACAGGCTTTCGAACTGTCCGACGCCTCTGCCGAACGCTCTGCGGCCGGCTGTACCATCAAGCTATCCGAAGACACTATGTCTGAGTACCTGCGCTCCAACGTCACCCTGTTGCGCTGGATGATTGCGGAAGGTTACGGCTCCCAGCGCACCTTGGAGCGTCGCGCGCGCGCCATGGAAGAATGGCTGGCCAACCCGGAGCTGATGGAGGCAGACGCCGATGCCGAGTACCTGGAAGTAATCGAAATCGATCTGGCCGATATCAAAGAACCGATTGTTTGCGCTCCCAACGATCCAGACGACGCGCGCCTGCTATCTGACGTGGCTGGCGACAAGGTGGACGAAGTCTTTATCGGCTCCTGTATGACCAACATTGGTCACTTCCGCGCTGCCGGTAAACTGCTGCAGGAACACAAAGGTGGCATCTCCACCCGTATGTGGATCTCCCCGCCCACCAAGATGGACGAGCACCAGTTAATGGAAGAGGGTTACTACAACATTTACGGCGCAGCTGGTGCCCGCACCGAAATGCCCGGATGTTCCCTGTGTATGGGTAACCAGGCACGTGTAGCTCCGAACTCTACCGTACTGTCCACCTCCACCCGTAATTTCCCCAACCGCTTGGGTGACGGTGCCAACGTGTACCTGACCAGTGCAGAGCTGGCTTCTGTCGGAGCCATCCTCGGCAAGCTACCCACCCCTGCTGAGTATCAGGAGTTCGCTAAAAACCTGGATTCCATGTCCAGCGAGATCTACCGCTACCTGAACTTCGACCAGATTGAAGACTTCCAGAAATCTGCCGAAGAAGGCAAGCGCATCGCCGCAACTGAGATCCAGGAAGTCAATATCTAATTGACAAACTGGTCCAGACTAAAAGCCCCGCTATTCAGCGGGGCTTTTTTTTGCCTATCTGGCGGGCATCTCTGACGATTTGCCCAGCTCATCGACAATAGGCGCCATAAGCATTACCGAAATTAACCGCGAGGCTCTAAAATTCTCCGATCTATAATGGATAAAAAAATCAGCGATATTCCAGTCAGCTGAGTACTGAAGAATGCTACCCGCTGCGACACCCTTTATACACTGCTAACCCCGAGTACAGCCTAGCCAATAATAATAGGGGTTCAATTAATGACTGTAAGCGCCTGAAACTGAACCATAGGAAAACATTAGCCCACAGCCAATGGCCCCAAACCAAATACCCCCCAGAGAAGACAATGTAGCCCCCGATCGAGAGGTCGGTAACTATTGGAGAAAGTGGCGTGAACGAACTACATTCTTCTCCCGGAAATTTGGGCGGAAAACAGTGAAGTACGCCAGGTGGCTAGCGGGGTTAATTATCCCCAAACGCCGTCATTTCCCCAGTTTCTATTCCCCCAGCGAGCGCCCGGCATACCTCGCCAATACTCCCCGCAACACACCCAGAAATACTGTAGTTAAAATCCAGACATTTATTCTTTACAGAATTATTGGCAATGATCTGACCCCCCGACATAGCACAGGCCAGTCAAAGAAAAATCTCGAATTTATTTTAAAACATGAACCACCGCTAGAAGGCTGCCAAAAAATATTCATCCTGAACAGGATTGTCGACCCGACCGAAGAAAAGGAAATCATCCACCTGTTACACAGCCACCAGAAAACCTACCTCAGAATTCCCTTTAAACCGGATGATTACAGGAAGGTTCAGTGGAATATCCTGGATTTCCCCATAGATTATGTTCCCTATAAATTAAAAGGGCTCAGATTGAGGCGCGATTTAGCGATGCAGGCAGAATTAAGCCTCTACCGCCACAAAAACAATTATGTGATGAACAACAATGGTGCAAGAAATTTCGCCTTACAAGATGGAAAATCAAAGGCAGACTGGATTCTTCCGTGGGATGGCAATTGTTTTATTACGAAAAAAGCATGGAGAGAAATCAAACACCAAGTGCTAGAAAACACCGATTACCCCTACCACGTTATCCCCATGGCGAGGTTGCTAGACAATCAATTCGCACTCAGAGAGGACTTCAAACCAGAACCTACCGAAGAACCACAAATCATATTTCACTCTAAAGCCAAAGAAGTTTTTGACTGTAATTTCTGCTACGGAAGGCGTCCCAAAGTAGAGTTACTGTGGCGTCTTGGTGTGCCAGGAAAATGGGATAACTGGGCTATTTTCCCCTGGGATCTCCCCTGCCCCAGTTATTCCTCTGACGCCGGAAATTTTACCCAGGGAGGCTGGGTAGCGAGACTTTATTCAGGAAAATCACACCTAGAAAGAAAGGATCAGCAGTCCAGTCGGGATCGAGGGGAGACACGTTCCGAAGCTATCATTGCCATGCTGGATCAGCTCGATGAACGCAGCTATTCCTTTAGTGAAAGCAAAGCGTCCTTTTTGCCACCTCGGGAAAAAATAGAGAGCATTACTGATGATCCCCATTCAAGATTACTTCAGGAAGCCTACCAAAGAATCACGGAGCCCCGAAAAAGCCGGCAACCACTTTCCATCGACCAAGCGCTGCAGGATTTATTGATTTGTAGTCTTGCCCAGCTCCACTCTGACAGACCGCAATTTGTCCAATACATCAACAGTAGTTTAGAAAACATCTTCCCGAACAAATCTGCCGAACAGCACAACTCCCTATTAAAGGCCGCAGATCCTAGCAATTTAAGTTTTTTTCTCCACGCCTTAAGACATCTAAAGCAGAGCAAATACCTGAACCAAAACGGAACAGCATCGCTTGACCACCACCTGCAAGGATATCTCACCTGGTTAATGAACAGTCAAAGTGGGCAGTCAATGCGGTCTCAACCTGGGTACATCGGTACACTATATGACTTCCTGGTCGCCTCTATCGGCCTATATCTGGATAAGAAAAAAATCGTTATCAAGACCCTGAGGGACTCGCGCTTTCGAATTCTGGAACAATTTGACTCACTGGGAAAGCAACCTCACGTACTAAAAAGCAGATGCAGAGCACACTACTGTTGTCTCAACTTACAGGGATGGCTAAATCTAGCTGAGCTGGCCCAGAATTTTGAGGAGGATCTGTGGAACTTTTCTCCCCCTAAGTCTGCCGGCATTAAACTGGCAATCCACTCGCTCTTCAATGAAATCAACGAGAACCGGGAGTACAAGCAGCATGGTGCCTTTGATCCGGAAAGACTATTGCCAATTGCCAATACTTATCAGCAAAAATATGGAGACCTGCCCAGCATACCGGGAAACTTCACCAGTAGGTCTATACCTCAGTGCAAGCCCATATTTCCTATCGAAAATGGAATCATTCCCTACTGGAACCTGGGGACAAGCCTCGACACGAAAACAATAGAAACATCGGGAATGCTAATTACCGAAGGTAAGGAGTGAACGCTCCCAAACCAATAAACTCTGGCTCCTATTTTTCATTGCCAACGAACTCCCTAAAAACGATAAAAGCAAATATGGCCAGGTAAGTATTTACCGTAAATGCTCGGTCGATGCCAGACGACTGATTCACAGCCATAGCGACAAACTAGCGTACCGCATGAATACAACACAAAATTCCAATCCCTTAAAAGGCAGCAAGATAAAAAATTCAACAAGATCGTTATTTAACCTGAATAATTCCCCCGGTCTAACCGAGCCCATATACTAAATACCAGAATCTGTAATAATGAAGAACTTGTATTTACATTGAGGAAGTCAAAAAGTACCATTGCCTGCAATTAACCACCGCCTATCGACATAGAAAATCGGTTCAAGTAGTAAAGAGCTGGATTCACACCGAGAGACATATGCCTACCAATTATTACAAGGCGCCCAAAGCAAATCTTGACTACAAGGTCCCACACCAAAGAAAAACCCTATCTTTTATTACAGCCCTTAAAGCGTCCGCCATAGCAAGTACTCTGCTACCGATATTTATTACTATATTTTCTCTACCGGGTGCATCCAGCCATCAAATAGTCAACAATGCAGCCCCCATGCTAATGTTTTATTTGGTGACGACACTGGCCTGTCTGATAGCGACCCTCACTTATGGCAAACTTGTTGAGTATTTTCTGATAAAATGGAAAATATATAGGCGAGCCAATATGATACTTGGTAGCATGCTGCCGAGCATCGTCCTTAGCATCCTCGCTGCCACACTCAATGAAGCCTGGATATTTGGTGTGTCAGCTATAATATCCCTATATGCCGGCCCCACCTCCTTTCTATGCTACCGATACGTGAAAATAGCTTCAGCAAGGAAAAATACCGCTTGATATAAAGTATATTTACCTCGATATAAAAACAACATACTGTCGCCACACCCTTCCATATCACTCTCCTAAGACTTTCTTCTCAGCACATTGATAGTTTATTCCCAGGGAAAAGTTCCGGCCCGTGAATAAAACTCGGAGGGTCATCCGATTCGATTGCCCAAGATTATTTCATTGATGGTTTCTTGGGCGCCAAGCTGTGACTTTGGGTGGATAATTATTCAAGTAATTGCCCAGGGATTTGAGAGCCACCTTTGCCTAACCAGCGATTCAGCAGAGTCCCAAATCAACCAGCAGAAAGTAATAAACTTGATCTAATTCAATTTGTTGATTTGTATGGAAATAGATATGAAATTTTACGCCTCTATCGCGACAGCCGTTGCGATTGCTATTAGTGGACACGCTAGCGCAAACACCAACACGACAATAGTGAATCAAAACGGGGTGGGTAATACCGCCACCTCTAACCAGAATGACCCAACTGCCACTGGAAATCTGGCAGTCTTTACACAATTCGGTGACAACAACTCATCGACCACCGCTCAAGTAAACAACAGTCAAAACAACACTATTAACAGCACCCAGATCGGCGACAACAACACGGTCAGTTCAATTGATCAGGATAGCAGTACCACCTCAAATGTTACCGTTATTCAAAACGGGCAATCTAACCTTTTCAATGCGCTTCAGATGGGCGCCACAACTAGTACATCAGTTACCACTCAAACGGGCTCAAACAATCAATATACCACCGTACAACTCAACTCCAATATCGATAGTGCCGTCATTAATCAAAATGGTGACTTAAATACCGGCTCGATTGCCCAATCCTCATCCTCCAGCAGCGCCGTGTCCATCACCCAACTGGGGACTTCTAATACCTCCGGTGGCGCGCAATCTTCAGAAACAGCCAGTACAGCCATAATCTTTCAGGATGGCACCTCAAACACGGCATCATTTGGGCAGGGGCTAGGAACGGGGAATACCCTGAGCTCCACCCAATTGGGCACGAATAATATATCTCAAGTTGTCCAGTTTACTGCGTCAAGTGATACGGCTGAGCTGCTACAAGATGGTGACCAAAACAATGCCAACTTGTCACAGGAAATCAGCTTAAACAGCAGTATTGATGTCAGCCAAAACGGCAGTCTGAATGTAGTGACAACCTTTCAATCGGGCTCAACTAACGATGGAGAAATTGATCAGGAAGGGGTGAGCAACTTGGCGGAACTCAGCCAGGATGGCGATCAACTGACGGCGTTGATGGACCAAACTGGAAGTACGAATATGGCCTCAATCACTCAAACCTCAACCGTAAATGACGCTATGACCATGCAAATGGGTACGACAAATATGCATGACACGACTCAGGGAAGCACAGGAAATACAGCGAATGCTTTCCAGTTGGGCACCAGTAATGTGGGCACTATCCTACAATAGCCCTACCCAGGATCTGGATCCATCGATCCAGATCCTACCCCGGTTAACTCAACATTGAATACTTAGGAGTATCAAAACCACTCAACGTGATAAATTCACTGCGGAATCTCTCACCCGTCCATTCAGCAGAATCCAGAGCATTAATAAGTCTCAATAAAAAATCTGAAAAATTTCTCAGCGATATGGCGCTTGGTGTCTTCATCCCGATCAAAAGCAATGACCTGCCCCGAAACCCCTTTCACATCCGGATCAAAATCAATTCCAATATGATTGCCGGCCCAATCAAAACCACCTTTTATTGATATATACCGGTTTCATATACCCTTCCGGGCTAGACTTCATATAGCCTGCATAGTCCTCGTTCATCGTCTCTTCATCCAGTTCTCGCCAACTATCCCAGCGTTGCTTTATTTCAGATATCGACAGAAACTGTGATTCAAAGAAAAGGCTCGGTGCACGATAGCATTGACCATTATGAACGGAGAGAAACTCTTTCAATTCCACTGGGAGACAGATACAGAGATGTTCCTCACAGCTACTATTTCTGACGTTGAACAGCCCGGGGGCAACCTCAGCTGGTCTGCGCACCCCAGCATGGAAAGTTTGTTCTTTATAATCCCCCAGGAGTCTTTCATCTATCACCCTAAATTAGACAAATCAATCTGATCTCCAACATAACACCCAAAAATTCATCCTACCGTTGCAAGCAACAACCACCCTACAGAACCCATTTCTCAACCTGTTTCAGCTGAGTAAAAAAATCTGACGGAAATGAGATAAACTTTAATACCACCCTAAAATTCATCAGCAGAATTTACAGAGGAATAGCTTCAATACCAGTTTAACGTGTTAATGTTTTGTCAATTACTTTTCATCACGAAAGTAGATTAAAGAAATGAAAAATCCAACCAGAACAATATAACCATCAACAAACAATGCACGACCAACGCCACCTCCGATATCGGGCGCTGATGCCAATATGGCCGAGTTGATCCCCAACCCCAAGGCCCCCCCCAGGAACCGAAACATATAAATAACAGCACCAGAGAGGCTTGAATTGCTTGAATCTGCCGCAGTAATTGCGGCCGTAACGGCCGCAGGACTAAAAATACCGAGGCCCACTCCAACCAATAGCATACCTGGCACAAATACCAGATAATCTACCTGCCCCACGTAAACTGAGAGCATAAACAACCCCAAGCTCATGGCCAAGGCACCGACACAGAGGAGTACTTTAGGGCCAAGCCTTCCGTAAAGAGCCCCGGACACAAACGCAAAAACACCAGAAGAAATCATCGCAGGTAGCAAGGCAATTCCAGCGTGCAACGCACTATAACCATACACATCAATAAAAATTAATGGGATGTAAACAAGGATTGCAAAAAATGCAATAGCAACAAAAAACACACTAAGTCCAGATGTTATAAATCGACGGTTCTTAACAAGAGACATCGGGATCAAAGCATCTTCAGACATCTTCACTTCAATCGTAATAAAGATGACTGCCATACAAGTAGAAACTATCAATAAAGTGGCCACTATCCAAACGGAGAATCCTGCTGAGAAACCTAAATCCATAGCCAGTAAAAGTAGGAAAAGGGACAGC
Organism: Microbulbifer okhotskensis; assembly: GCF_023895975.1. Taxonomy (GTDB): domain Bacteria; phylum Pseudomonadota; class Gammaproteobacteria; order Pseudomonadales; family Cellvibrionaceae; genus Microbulbifer; species Microbulbifer okhotskensis. The sequence continues at coordinate 3,271 of NZ_JALBWM010000099.1, read as the reverse complement.
GAAAGTGACAATACACCCAGATAATCAATCTGCTCTTTCTTTTTTCGAATTTTTTCAGTGGGGTATTTAGTCCAATAGAAAATCAACACAGAGATTGCAATGGGTACATTAATAAACAGAATCCAGCGCCAACTGTATAAGTCAACGAGTAAACCACCAATAACTGGCCCGCATGCTGTTGCCAGACCCAATGCAGCCAGAACCAACCCCCCCACCAAACCTGCCCGGTCTTGTGGCAATATGTTATATGCCATCCCCAACATCGCAGACCAAGCCAAAGCGCCACCGAGCCCCATAAGCGCCCTCGACACAAATAATACCCAAACCTCGGAAGAGAAACCTCCCAACAGGGAAGCAATGGCAAAGATAATGATACCCGTCAGAAAGACCCCACTACGTCCATAGATATCTGCCAAGCGCCCGCTGGTAACAATGAGTACGCCATAACTCAGGGCATACGCGTTTACTACCCAGTGGACTGTGGATATTCGAACTGAGAAGTCCTTTGCGATGGCAGGAAGAGCTGGAGAAAATGCGGTAAAATCACTGGCAATCAGAAAAATTGACAAGAACAGAACAAATAGACCCCAATACTGCCTCACTGGGATTGAACTCTGATACGCCATTGTCGCAACTTCCCCCTGCAAGAAACCACTACATCAACAAATGAGTGTAACCAATCATCAGAATCCAATACTGGGCAAGAGCACAATTCCTCCTTATTAACAGTAGGTATCATTAAGGCGCTCTATCATCATGGCGGTCCACAGCAATATTTCTTGAAGTCTGGGTGCTTGATTGAGGGGCTTATATGCTAGGTATCACTATCTTGGCAAGCCCCATGTACCTCAGATGAAATTGGTTATCTAGACAAGAAACCGAGCCCTGAAAGAGCCCGGTGGTGGTCACTTAATGCATTAACTTACAGTAGCGGGGGAGGCAAGCTTAAAGTGGGTCAGCGCCTTTTCAGCAATTTCCTTGCCATATTCCTGTACAAAATGACCGGCCTCTTTTACCTTGAGTGGCTCAGGACAGTTTTTGATAGTACTCCTCAGCATTTCCATTACATTTTCACCGAGTACAGCATCTCTCATTCCTATTGCCATAAAGCTGTCGCCATCCCAGCTCTTAGACCAGAACTTCCGGGCCCGTAGCCCCAGCTCTACGCCTTCCATGCCCGGCTCCACCGGTACGATAGAAGGGAAGCGGCGGACTCCAGCCTTGTACCGATTATCGGGATAGGGTGCATCATAAGCCACTATATCAAAGAGGTTGACCTCAGATCGCGCGTCGTTGGCAATCAGACCTCCTACCGGGATTTCCGGTACGCCAACCGAGAAGTCTCGCCAATGGTAGAAACCTTCAGAGGCACCATCGCCTGCTGCAATAGCAGTATTCATTACCAATAGCCGCGTAAATCTGCCAGTCATATCCATAGGCAGAGTAAGCCCTAAAAGGCCACCCCAGTCCTGACAAACCAGCGTAATATTTTTTAAGTCAAGGTGCTCAATCAGGTGCATCAGGCTGTTGCGGTGGAAGTCAAAGGTATAGACATCGTCACTCACAGGCTTATCCGAGCGGCCGAAGCCAAATAAGTCCGGGGCGACTACCCGATGCCCCGCTTCAGTAAATACAGGGATCATCTTACGGTATAAATAGCTCCAGGTCGGCTCCCCGTGCAGGCAAAGAAAAGTCGTCTCTGCATCTGGCTCACCCTCATCAATATAAGCCATGCGCATTTTGTCGTAGCCTTCCAGACTATCAATATAGTTGGGCGGGAAGGGAAAACCGGGTAGTAAAGAAAAGCGCTCTTCTGGAGTTCTTAATCGCTCAATAGACATGAGTAATCCTTATTGGCTTGAAAGGTAAACAAAAAATCTTTCCTAGTATTGTTATTAATATAATCACTTCACCGCATAAAGCATAACTGTAGGCCAATATATAGCCTAACCAATTCTGTATTAAGGGCCTATGCGCTCCTTGGGCATGGCAGGATCTATAAACAACAGACGGAAACATCTTATATAAAAAAACAAGAAAAGAGAATCTTAAAGCGCCACCCCTATTCACGTCATACAACGATTAAGACAAACAACTTCTATATAAGTACAGCCCTTCGACAGCATTCATACCCTCTTCTGTTGATCGGCACACTATAATCCGCTCTAGTATCGCCATGTCAATCGCTATCAAAATTGAGCATTTCATTTTGAAAAAGGAAGAAGATCGGCTAAAACTATGAGCGGCGGCACCCATGGATTCGGAACAGGATCAATGGATCCTTCAACGCGATTTCTCCACTACATATTGAAAGATAACCCACGGTGCCTGATGCTTTGTACTGTTGACACTAGAAACAAACCTGTTCTTCCTGCGCCTTTTTTTCGCACTTAACCCAAAGTAAAAGGCATACAGGTCTGAAATCAAAGTTAATTTTTATGCATCCAATCTATAGGTGCTACGAATTAGTAATTATTTAGCTGAAATCCTAAGTACCACCATTTTCTTATGAATAAAATCAGGCCACACCCCTGAAAACATACTTTCCAGAACCTCCTCAACACCAATATCATGCTTTTTACCAGTAGATAGATTACTACGGATACGGCAAAAAATCTTACCCCCCTTTTGTTGAGTAAAAACAGTCCGATATTTTTTGCTGCACCTTGGCCATACGAAGATCCCTTTCACCCTGATTGTTGGTATAGGGTGTATCCTGATTCTCCATAAAGTGTAAAACATCCCGTTGTATTTTATAATCGCCCCAAGAGGTTGCGAGATTTACTTCGAGATATTCTGCTACGTTATTTGTTGTGATACCTCCGCTTTCGGTGGTGGGTATTCCAGTCCAGTTTTTTAATCAGATATCTGTATTTTCTACACCATTTTTTGCATTCATCTTCAGTCAAACAGCCGTCAGTCTGCTTAACAGCCGCGCTGATCTGCTGTAGCAGTGTCGCCATTTGTCTGGCCCACTCCTGGCCATCCTACTCAAAAGCACGAATTAGTTCGGGCTGATGACGTGCATTACACAGAGTATGCAAGCACATTGTATAACGGTAATAAGGTTTCCAATGATCATGGACCAGAACGCCCTTATAATGGGGCAATATATCCATTTCATCTGTAGCCTTATTGACGCACTTCGCATGTGGCACAACCACATGTCCAGGAAATACTTAAGGCATTTTAGCAATAGGTAACTACCATTTACTTTCAATACTTCGGACAGTTTTAGGGGGCGAAATAGGTAGGAACCACGGCCAGATAC
>NZ_JALBWM010000098.1 GCF_023895975.1 Microbulbifer okhotskensis | reverse complement strand
GAGCGGTACAGTGACTATGGGGCTATAGCTGCATGAAACTGTCCGAAGTGTTGCTTCATATAAGGCCTGGAAACTTCCAAACCCTGTTGGCGGCGTGCCTCGGTAATAGTGAGGGACGCCGCCACCATATCGCCCATTCCCGCTTGTAGCGCCTCAGCCAGATCCATATCCGGGTCCGGCACAACCATACTCAGACGCAACTTGTGGTCGCGGGCAAATTTTTTCAGCAAATCATAGTCAAACCCCATCAGTTCGCCACGCCAGATAAAGTACGAAGCCGGGTGGTTGCGAGTAAGGACCCTAAGGGTGCCGCTCTCTTTAACTTCCAGCCAGTTCCTCAGGGGTTGCTTGCGGTTCTGGCTGGCCAGTACCAGTTCAGCCGTAAAAAATTCGTTGAGCTCACGACGGAGGACGGTGGAATCGCGGCGTACCGCCCAGGCAATTGCTCTGCGGGAGTTGAGTTCGGCACTGCTTACCAGCTGTGGGTAGGCGGGCAAAAGTGCTTCGGCTAAGTTGCTATCAATAATCGTTGCTGGGTATTGCCCGGCTGAAATAGCTCCGAGAAGTGTCTCGTTGTCGACAGAACCATCCAGATAAGTGACTTCATAAGATTGCGTTGCAGCGCCTTGAGACAGAGTCTCAGCAAAAGCACTGCCTCGGCGTAGTGCTACCTGTAAAGGCTGATCTTGTATGTCTGTCGCCCGGCGGGTAATCAATAATTCGCTGACATATTCCAGCGGGCGAGTAAAAGCCAATAGTGCCTTGCGCTCTTCGGTGCGTGAAAAATTCGTTGCAATCACATCCCCGCGGCCTTCGATAAGTGCAGGGATCAGTTCAGCAAAGTTATCCACATACACCCACTGAGGGCGCAAACCCCGGCTGTGGGCAAACTTTTGCGCAAGCTGTCGCCATTCGTTCATAGGCAGCCCTTCGCGCGGTAAGGCACTCTCCAGTGGGCCCCTCAGCGACAACAAGCGCAATCGGCCCCGCTTTCTCAACGCGGCTAAATCTCCCAGCTCTATGTAGTTTTCGAATGCCGGCTTTTGTGGTGCCTGCTGCTGTGAAGCCGCCATTGAGGGCTCTGCTGTCTGTGTCGTTTCCGCTAAATTCCCCTCGCTTTTGGCAACGGGTATTTCGGCCTGCTCACAACCGGAAAATAACAGTACAGGGGTCAGTAAAAGAAAAATAATGGGAAGCAGTTTTCTGCGCACGGTGCACCCTTTCTTATTTTATGAGAAGTATCGCAACGGGCAGTACCGTGCACTTCACTCTTGTGGACTTGCCGCTGTTACAGAAAATCGTACCAGTTTAAAGAAAAATGATCCCGCAAAAAAAATGCCCGGCAAACTCAATTGCCGGGCAAATATACGTTGGCGAATGTCGGATGTCTCTTACACAGAGTGACAAGCCTTTGTTATTTGGTAAGCGATCTTATTGTCATTATGACGATTTGGGTTTGCCCTGTAGCTCCGCCAGCCTCATTTTTATTTGGTTGTTCTGCTCCTCATCGGGAAGCTCGAACATCAGCGGCTTTGCCACTCGGGCAAAGTAGTCCGCATCTTTCTGTTGGTAGAGTTCTTCGGCCAGCCATTGGGCGATATGCAGCTCACGAGGTGCGCGCTCGTAGGCCTGCTCCAATTTTCCAATATATTCTTTGCGGGGATAGTCCAGCATCTCCATAGCCATTGCCAAGCCAAACCAGTGAGAGGCATTTTGCGGTTCCTTCTCCACCAGATAGCTGAATTCTTCACGAGCTTTTTTTAGACTGCGTAAATCCCTGCCTTGATCGGGCACTACGGCCTGCTGGTTCACGGTAAGCCAGGCGTGAGCGCTGAGATACCAGGGTTGCTGGCGGTCACTGCGCGGTACGCTCGCCAATAGATGGCTAGCCTGTGGGAAGTCGCCAATACGAAGATCGGCACTCGCCTTAATCGCAGCCAGCTGAGTGCTGTACACGCCGGTGTGATAGGCATAAGTGATCAAGTCTTCGAGCGCCTGCAGGTTATAGCCCGACTGGGCAATAAAGCCCGCCAGTACCGTAATCGCACTGCGCTTGCTGAGACGTTTTACTGTGGGCTTGGCCTCTTCAAAATCCGTGGGAATTTCCCCACTGATCACCTCATATTCCCCCGAATCAAATGCGGCAACATACGCTTTCTCAATATCGGAAACCGACATTTTCAGCGACTTTTCCAGTGCCTTTATTGGATCGGCGCCATCGTTGTAGGCCTGCACAAACTGGCTGAAGTTGTTCGCTTTGCCACTTTCCAACATTAACCAGTGAGACAGCAGCCAGCCACTGGCGTAAACATCGGCCTTCTCCTCATCATCGGTGTTGTAAACCGTCGCCCGCAACAAAGTATCCAAAGGCATCAAGCCCGTATACATCAGGGTCATGGCGCGCTCTTGCGGAATCTCCCCCAGTTCGTAGCGGCCCTTTTCAGGGAAAGACATGGTGGCCATAAACTCGGCAAACCCCTCGCTATACCAATAGGGGAAATGCACGGTGTTGCCGTTATAGCTAAGGAAGTGGGTGTACTCATGGAAAAGGAATTCGCGTGCCTTCAGCTGCCGCTCGGCGCTGCGGCCATCCAAATTCACCAGCGCGTAGTTCCCTTCAGCGGAAGTATCAAACAAGCCGTTGGTCATTTCAGCAAGCTCTTCGCCCACCAGTCCGGCGTAGGTATCGCGGTCTCCCGCAGCATAAACCGTCAGCTTGGGACTATTGCGATCCACATCGAGGAACTCGACAGCGACGGCGCGATAACGCTCAAGATCCGCTACCAGGCTTTTTACTGCATCGGGATCACCGTCGGTGATCACTCGGAAATTTTCACTCTCAACTTCATACCATATCTCTTCGCCCAAATAGCGCGGCGAAGCGAAGACCGAGGCAAAGATGCCGAAATAAAGTACTAATAAAACAACCGATCTAGAAACCATAGCTCTGACCACCGCGTCATTGTTGCCGAAGCCCTCCTTAGCCGATTAGCGAAGACGACACAGTAACGGTTTTAGCTGATCAAAAAAAGAACAATCTGATCACAAAACAACTTTTCGGTTATTTATATGTGACTATGGAGCCACAAAAAATTTAAATATTCAGGGCGAATTTTCCGGTGTGGATTGCGACAATGAGCGAGACAAACGTCTCATTTTTAGCTCTATTTACGTACAAAACTAGGACTAGCTTCTATAGTACGCAGCCGACTGGGAAGTAATTCCTGGTCAATAATAATAATATTTATATTAGATGAGAGAAAATAATGAATTACAAACCGCTCCTGGCGCTGCTTAGCGGCGCCCTGATGTCAGCCCATGCCTGGTCGGCACCAGAATATATCGCCGACGTAGATATCACTTCTTTTGACGGCACAGTTCTGGATGCAAACCTGTTTGTCCCTGAAACCCCCGCACCAGCTGGGGGCTACCCCACGGTTATTTTCACCAATAGCTGGGGGCTGGAAAAACACCAGTATCATTTCCAGGCCAAAGAAATGGCAGAAAATGGCTATCTGGTGCTCAGTTATTCCACCCGCGGTTTTGGCCAATCCGAGGGCTTGGTAGACGTGGCAGGAGATAACAGCCTCTCCGACGTCGGGGTCCTGATCGACTGGCTGGAAGCCAATTACCCAGTTGGCAAACTGGGCATGGCCGGCATTTCCTACGGCGGCGGTATTTCTCTTCTCAGTGCCGCCAAGCATCCGCGCGTAGATGCTGTGGCCGCGTTATCCGGCTGGGCCGATGTGATCGAAGCCCTGTATCCCAATGAAACCGTTAACCTGGTTTGGGGAACTCTGCTGGTAACCAGCGCTTTCCACAAAGAGGCTGAGTTAGAGCAAGTATGGAGCGATCTGCGCAGTGGCCAAAATCTGGAGCAGGTAACCCAGTTCGGCGCCCAGCGCTCAGCGGTAAGCTACGTCGACGAAATCAATCAAAACGGAACCGCAGTTCTGCTATCAAATAATTTTGCCGATTACCTATTCAAGCCCAACAGCATGACAGACTTTTATTCCCTACTCGAAGGGCCTAAAAAACTGATGCTAAACCCGGGTACCCACGCGATTACTGAAACCCTTACCGGTAATAACGGCCATATCTGGTCCACCAGTTTCCGCTGGTTTGACCACCACCTGAAGGGCGAAAACAACGGCATTGATACTGAACCCAAAGTCGATATGACCGTACGTATCAGTAATAAACTGGAGCAGTTCGAGGATTACCCGGTCACTGAAGAGAGTACCACCTGGTATCTGCAGCCGCGCTTTACCCTCTTCAACACGGCCCGTATGGACAGTGACAAGTACGACGGGTGGAGCTGGACCAATGAATTCCACGGCGGCGCCGATACCTTTGCCGGTACCGGTATTCCGCTAGTATCCGATGCGCTAGAGGGTTTTGGTATTCCAGTATACGCGCCCATGATCGCTATCAACGGCTACTACGCAATTGAGTACAAGTCTCCCGTTCAGTGGGAAACCCTCAAGATTCGCGGCGAGCCAAAACTGGAAATGTGGGTAGAGCCCAGCAAAGAGGAAGTACAACTGAACCTGCACCTCTACGATGTCGGCCCCCTCGGATTAGGACGCCTAATCACCCATGCCCCGATCACCCTGCACTCAGAGCAAACGGGTAAAAAGCAAAAAATTGAAGTGGAGCTTTTCACCACCAGCTACGATGTGCCGGCGGGCCACCGGGTGTTCCTGGCGATCGACACCCAAGGCTATGTCTATCAAAAGCCAGAAGACACCAACTACACCATCAGCGTGCCTTATAGCAGTAGCAAGGTTTCCAGTTTGACGGTGCCTCACCTGTAGCACCAAGCGACACCCGGCAGGCCTCTGCCGGGTGTCGCTCCGCCTGACTCTGCGCTCACCGGATTGCTGCGCGTAATTTTTCGTCAAATCGGTACAATCAGCTTTTTGGCCGAGTGATCTCCATACCCTATGAAAAAGAATATCCCGCTCGCCCTGCTGGCTGCGGCGCTGCTATCCATGGCGGGCTGTAATCCAGCGGAAAACGTATCGGAACCCACAGCCTCGAGCCATGAAGCCGCAGCAAAGGCTCTGGACATCCGTGATGCTCCCCAGGGTCGACTGCCACAGGGAACCACACCTCTGGCATACCGACTCGACTTGCTGCTGGACCCGCGCAAAGACACCTTTAGCGGTAAGGTTGAAATCGATATCCAGCTGGAGAGCACCGCTAATCATATTTGGCTCCACGGCAAAAACCTTGCAGTGAGCAAAGTCTACGCGCAACTGGACGACGGTCGCCAGATTGCAGGCCAATATCGAGAAGTCCTCGACAGCGGTGTCGCCGCGATTGAATTTGCAGAGCCAATTGCTGCGGGCACCTTCGCCCTTTACATCGACTACAGCACCGCCTTCGATCGCAACCTGGCAGGACTGTTTAAAGTGGAAGAACAGGGAGATGCCTATGCCCTGGCCAAATCTGAATCGATCCAAGCGCGCAAGTATTTACCAGGTTTTGACGAACCAGGCCTTAAGGCCCCTTTCTCTATCAATCTTACGGTCCCAAAAGGCTACGCCGCCATTAGTAATGGACCCGAGCTCAAACGCGAGCCCGCCGGCGAGGGCATGGAAAGAGTCTCCTTCGCCACCACGCCCCCCATGTCCACCTACCTGCTGTCATTGTCAGTAGGCCCCTTCGACCAAGTGGCGCGCGCAGCTATACCGCCGAGCAAATACCGCAAGGAACCAATTCCGCTGCGCGGCTTCGCTCGCAAAGGTCGCGGCGAGGATATGAATTATATTCTCGATATCACCCCGAAGATGGTGGAGACCTTCGAGACCCAGCTGCAGCGCCCCTACCCCTTCAAGAAGCTGGATATTATCGCCGCCCCGCAGTGGCCGAGTGGCGCCACCGAACTGTCTGCCGCAATCACCTATCGCGAACAGCGTATTCTGGTGGGAGACAACCCGGCTCCGGGCACCCGCCTGGCACTGGTGGAAGTTCACGCCCACGAGATTGCCCATATGTGGTTTGGCAATCAGGTAACGCCACCCTGGTGGGATGACCTCTGGCTGAAAGAGGGCTTTGCCACTTGGGGCGAGGCACTCGCCCTAACTATTATGGAGCCGGAAGAAGGTCACGATCTCAATGCGGCCACCTATGCCATCGGCGCTATGCAGCTGGACGCACTCGCCAGTACCCGCGCGATCCGCGAGCCAGTGACCGACAACAATAATATTCGCAACGCCTACGACTCAATTACCTACTCAAAGAGTCTCGGTGTCATCCATATGGTGGACAGTTACTTCGGCGCAGAGAATTTCCGTCCCGCCCTCGGCCGCTACCTGGAAACCTTCTCCGATGGCGTGGCCGACTCACCCCCTTTCTACAAAGTCATTGGACAGGAAACCAATACCCCGGAGCTGACCGAAACCTTCCGCAGTTTTGTCGAGCAGAAAGGGGTTCCACAACTGGATCTGTTTGTAGACTGCGCCGCGGACGGCCAAGCCACACTGCAGGTACAGCAGAGCCGGTACAAACCTCTCGGCTCTCCCATTGCCGATGCCGGCGACAAGTGGAGTATTCCTTTCTGCTTCAGTACCGATAACGGCGTGCAACAGTGCCAGATTCTATCCGCCAAAAGGGAAACCCTGGATATTCCCGCAGAAACCTGCCCAAACTGGGTAATGCCCAATGTCCAGGGCAGTGGCTACTATCGCTGGAATTTACCCCAGGCCCAGTGGCTGGTATTGATCGAGCATTTTGCTGATTTCTCTTCGACAGAGCAGCTCTCGATTATCGACAGTGCATTCTCTGCGTTTGAGTCCGGAAACCTCACCGCCAAACCGCTCCTTGAGGTCATACGCCAGTCGGCTACAACGGATAAGCGCCAGGTCATCACCATGCCGCTGCGCTACCTGAAAAAATACCGCGATAATTACCTCGATGAAGCCCAGCGCTCTGCTTTCCTGAACTTCATCCAAAACCTCTACCTGCCGATTCTCAACAACAGCGCAAATAGCAGCGACAGCGATCAGCAAATTTTGCACAGCGACCTGCTGAGTTTTATGGGGCTTGTAGCTGAGGACCCGGACGCCCGCGAGCAATTGCGGGAAATGGCAGTGGCCTTTACCGGCTACAATCGCACCCGCGATAAAAAAGCGCTGAGCTCAGATCTTTACAGCGCAGCCTTGAGCGTGGCGGTGCAGGATGCTGGTGAGGAATTCCTGACTCACCTAATCAAGGTTCGTACCGAGCTGGACGATCCCCGTTTCGAAAATGCCAGTGCCAGCGCCATTGGTGCCAGCAATAACCCGAAACAGATGGAAACTATCCAAGCTCTGGTGCTAAGTGATGATATGGGCCCGAGGGAATCTTTTGGCTTGATTCAATACGCTCTGACCCAACCCAGAGTTCAAGAACAACATTGGCAATGGCTGCAGCACAATTTCTCCAAGGTTGTGAATAAAATTCCCGCACAAATTCGCCGCCATACACCCGCTTTAGCCAGTGCCTTCTGTGATAAACAGCACCTGCAAGAACTGCAGCAGCTGTTTATCCTGCGCGGTGAACTGACCCCCGGCTACCAGCGCAGTTTGGCACAAACCGAAGAACGTATTCAGTTGTGTATGGCGCTGGAGAAAAAAGGGAAATCGCTACTGGGAGCACTGCCGCAGGCGGTGAAAATTGCCGTTAAACTTTAACCACGAACATTAATTAGCGCATCAATAACAGAAAGTAAATTACGAATCTGTTCAGAGTTAGGGCCGCTATTAGCGATGCTAATAGCGGCCCTCTTCTATCTTTGCCTGCCCGCCAACCCTGTTTTCCACTGCGTTATTTAAAGCTCGCTATGAACTGGCCTTATTGTGCTTGCGCAAACGGAATGCCAACCAGATCATCGGCAATCCCAGGATAATGGCGTAAGCACCGATCACCCAGACTAGTGCCAGAGCCCCAGCTCCAGGACTAACTAAAATCGCAATTCCAAAAATAACCGAAAGGACTCCGATAGCGATTAACAGCCACTCATTATCAATTTCTTTACGTAACCGAATCGCACCAACAATTTCAAAAATGCCCCGCACCAGCGCCCAAGCGCCGATAAAAATAACCAGCACCAAAGCGGTAATGCCGGGGAACAGAAAAGCTACAATACCGGCAGCCAAGCTGATCAAACCTGAGACAATCAGCCACCATAATGGCGTGGACTTATGCCGCCCCATCACTGCGGCTACCAGAGAAAAAATACCATCCAAAAAAGCGTACACACCGAAGAGCAGTACCAGCGTTAGCAGAGACAAGCTCGGCCAGATAAAGGTCAACACTCCAAAGATTACCGCAATAATGCCGCGCAGCAGCAGTAGCCACCAATTTGCAGACAACACCTGCAAAATGGGCCCGGTGGTGAGGGAAGAAGTTTCAGTGGACATAGAAAAGTCCCCAGGTTATGTCGCTTTCCCTATTTAAGAGTCCCCGGCCATGGATCACCAGTTTTTTGGAATTTATTTCCAATCCCCTCACTGGTTGCGGGTTGCTAATACCGAAGGCAGCCTACGAACGCGGCCATTCGGTCTACTCTGCAAAGACCATGACCGCGCCGCAGGCCGCAGTTAATAGTGTAGCTAGAACCGACAACGGGGCTATTGCGTTAATTGGACTATTGGTCAGATTTATTCTTGGTGCTGCAGACGGAATGGGGAAAATATCCCCAAAAAGCGGCAGCCCGAGCGGGCTGCCGACAAAAAAAATCAGACCAGGGCGCTGATCAAGCCACGTAGTTTATCCACAATGGTATCAATCTCATGCTTCTCGATAATCAGCGGCGGGGACATGCACAACGCATCGCCGATTCCTCGGGCCATAACACCGGCCTCCCAGGCCATGCCGGACACTTTAGCCCCATATTTACCTTTTAGATCTTGCGGCGCGCGCAGTTCAATGGCTCCGACCAAACCGTAGTTGCGTACATCAATTACGTTGTCCAGGTCTGCCAAGCTGTGCAGGGCGTTTTCCCAGTACTGGCCAATTTCACCAGCAGCGCGGGTTAGCAGACCTTCGCGCTCGTAGATATCCAGCGTCGCCATCCCCGCCGCGCAGGCCACCGGATGGGCTGAATAGGTGTAACCGTGGAAAAACTCAACGGCACCTTCGGGGGCCGCAGTCATCACGGTCTTGTAAATTTCATCACTCACAAACACCGCGCTCAAGGGAACGGTGGCGTTGGTAATCCCCTTGGCAGAGGTGATCATATCTGGAGTCACGCCGAATTCGGTGGCTGCGAATGCAGAACCGGTTCGGCCCCAGCCGGAGATCACTTCATCAAAAATCAGCAATAGATCGTGCTTGTCACAGATCTCACGCAGACGCTGCAAATAGCCTTTGGGTGGCAATACCACACCGCCAGCACCTGCGAATGGTTCCACGATAACCGCCGCTATCTGGTCCGCGCCGTGGAAAGCCACCAAGCGCTCCAGGTCCTCTGCCAGCTCCACACCGTGCTCCGGCAGGCCGCGACTGAAGGCGTTGCGCCCGATATCCAGCGTGTGGCGCATATGGCTGGCTTTTACCGGCTGGCCAAAACCCTGGTAGTTGGGCGCGATTCCACCGACAGAAATACCGCCGAAATTAACTCCGTGATAGCCCTTTTCACGGCCGATAAACATAGTGCGAGTACCTTTGCCGCGCACGCGTTGATACTGCAGCGCAATTTTCAATGCGCTCTCCACCGCCTCGGAACCCGAATTACCAAAGAACACATGGTCCAGGCCATCGGGGGTATGCTTAATCAGGCGCTCGGAATATTCAAAGCCCAGCTCGTGGCCAAAATTAAAAATAGAACTGTAATCCAGCGTCTTTGCCTGCTGGTAAATCGCCTCTGCAATTTCTGAGCGACAGTGTCCAGCATTACTACACCACAGACCCGCCGTGGCATCGATAACCTGGCGGCCTCCTTTTTCGGTAAGGTAAATCCCCTCTGCGCTCTCTACAATCCGCGGCGCGGATTTAAAGGTACGGTTGGGGGTAAACGGCATCCAGAAAGCATCGGTTTGCATCTCAGACATAGCATCAATCTCCGCAAATTCCCTAAAGTGTCACACTTTAAAAATGGCGGGAGCGTCGGGCTCCCAGTAATCTGTGCAAGCGCTTGTCACTTGGGACAAGCGCAAGCTATGAGTGCTCATGGCCGGAAGCTTATACGCCAAAGCAGGCGTATTTGGTCTCGTAAAACTCAGCCATACCTTCAACGCCGCCCTCGCGGCCAATCCCGGACTCTTTGACTCCACCAAATGGCGCGACCGCCGTAGAAAAGACTCCGGTGTTACAGGCAATCATGCCGTAATCAAGCGCCTCCACCACGCGATTAGCGCGGCGAATATTTTCACTCATCACATAGGCGGCAAGACCGTAGGGGGTTTCGTTGGCTCGACGAATCACCTCGTCTTCATCAGAAAATTTCTGTACCGCCGCCAGAGGACCAAAAATTTCCTCTTGAGCAATGCGCATAGTGTCCATTACTCCAGTCAGCACGGTAGGGGCGAAATAGTTTTCACCGTTGGCCAACTGCTCACCGCCAATCTCAATCTTGGCTCCGGCCGCTACTGCATCCTGCACCAACTCCTGCACCCGATCCACCGCACGGCGATAGATCATAGGCCCCATAGTCACCCCCGCTTCGGTAGCGTGGCCAATCTTCAGGCCGGCGACCTGCGCACGCAGTTTCTCAACAAACTCATCGTGGACAGACTCGTGGACGTAAATCCGGTTGGTGGCCACACACACCTGGCCCGCATTGCGGAACTTGGTCGCCATACAAGCACTAATGGCAGTGTCCATATCGGCATCATCGAACACGATAAATGGCGCGTTACCACCGAGTTCCATGGACATTTTCTTTACCGTGCTCGCGCACTGAGACATCAATAATTTGCCCACCGCGGTGGAACCCGTGAAAGTGAACTTGGCCACCCGCGGATCCTGTGTCAACACTTTACCGATTCCTGCCGCATCGCTGCCGATAACCACATTGATAGTGCCTTTTGGCAGACCCGCCTCTTCAGCCAGCTGGCACAGTGCCAGAGCAGATAGGGGGGTTTCCAAAGCCGGTTTGATCACCACCGTACAACCCGCAGCCAGTGCTGGCCCCGCTTTGCGGGTAATCATCGCATTGGGGAAGTTCCAGGGAGTAATGCAGGACACTACACCCACCGGTTGGCGGATAGTATTCAGGCGCATAGCCGCGTTGTGGGTGGGGATAGTCTGGCCGTAGGCGCGACGACACTCCTCTGCAAACCACTCAATAAAAGAGGCACCATACAGAATCTCCCCCTTAGCTTCTGCCACAGGTTTACCCTGTTCCAGACTGAGAATCAGTGCGAGGTCATCGCTATTATCCACAATCAACTGGTACCAGCGCTTTAGCACAGTGGCGCGTTCTCCGGCAGTACAGCGACTCCATGCCGGGAAAGCTGCACTCGCCGCAGCCACAGCGGCTTCAGCACCAGCCGCACCGCCATCTGCCACACTACCCAGCAACTCACCGTTTGCAGGGTCGCGCACGTCGACGGTGTCCGCAGCATCATGCCACTCTCCGTCAATATAGTTCTGAAATTTCAACAGGTCTGCATTTGCTAGTTTCACAGAGAAAATCCTAGTAAATAGATGTTATTAGTAGTGTGTAGCGATTCTGGCCACAGTTGACTGGGGAGAATAGTAGTATTTTTCCAACTAAAGTTTATATTTATCAAACTTTAACTTATTCCGCTGGACAAGACTTCCCCAGCGACGCAGTCAGCGCCACTAAAATGGGCCTGCAGGGCAACTGAATACTGGGGAGAAGACCACCGATGAGCAAGTCAAAAAATGTCCTGGGCGGACGTCTCAGCGATATGGATCTGCGTTTATTGCGGGTTTTCCGAGAAGTTGTGCGCGCTGGAGGTATGGCGCCGGCCGAGGTTACCCTCAACATCAGCCGCTCCACCATTAGTGTGCATATATCCGATTTAGAGAGCCGCCTGGGTATGAAGCTATGCCTGCGCTCCCGTGGCAGGGCTGACTTCAAATTAACACCGGAAGGTGAAGCCCTGTACCGGGCTGTCCTGGAGCTGGATGGACACCTGGACACATTCAAAAGCCAGGTGAATGCGATCCAGTCGCAACTCACTGGAACTCTGCGTCTGGTAATGCCCGATGATGTACTGGAAATTCCACAATTGGACCTTCCCTCAACCATCGCCCAATTGCGAGTAAAGGCGCCCCAGCTACACCTGTCCGTGCAACTGGCAGCACCTCAGGAGCTGGAGTTGGAAATTCTCGCGGGCCGCGCCGACATAGGTATCAATCCCCTACATTCACGCAGACCCGGATTGGAGTACCAACCGCTTTTCTATCACCAATCGGTCCTTTACTGCAGCACCAATCACCCCTGTGCCCAACCCTCGTCCATCGATGAAGAGTTCCTCACACAACAGGAGTTAGCTGCACCCAGCCACAGCGTTCTCTCGGGAGCGGCACATTTATACCGACTGTTCCCCAAGCGCTCTACCGCCAACCATATGGCCGCAAGGCTGGCGATGATACTCTCCGGTTGCTTTGTCGGATTTCTGCCCGAGTATCTGGCTCGCCAATATGTCGAAGCCGGCACACTAACTCCGCTATTGCCAGAGAAGTTCCACTATCAAATTCAAAATGCCGTCACTTACAATAAAAGTGCAGCAGCGCACCCGACAGTAAAGTTGTTTTTGGACGCCCTGCAAGTTGAACAATAATCTAGGTTGGTTTTCTACGTCCCGAAGTGAAAAAACGATGACACCATTAAACTAGACGAGATTCTCTATTAACTCTCCCTCAGCAAAATTAAATAAAAAACGGCTCCTAACCCGGATTAAGATAGATAACAGCCACACTGCGATTTTCGATGTCGGCCACACAATAGCTACACCGCTGGCATTGATTTCAAAAGAGAGTGGAGACTAACACTAAACAATATCCATCAGCCAAAATGACAGCAATTGATTAAATTAATTTGGATAGAGTCATCCACCCAAACCGTTAGGCACTCTGTAATTTAACGCGCCATAGTGTTACCCTTTCAGTCAATACAATAACAGACTAAGACAATGATAGATTTTGATAACTCACCCATCTTTAAGTTAAAGCCTATTGATATCTCTGAGGCCAGGGATGACTTCAATAAGTTTCTTATCGACGAAGAATCTATTTTTGCGGGATTCAAAACCATACGTGATCAAGTGGTCTTCACTAACAAGCGGATTATTACCGCTAATGTCCAAGGTATTACCGGCTCCAAGGTCGACTATACCTCTTTGCCATACAATAAAATCCAGGCATTTTCTGTCGAGACCGCCGGCACGTTTGATCTTGACTGCGAAATCGAAATATATCTTGGGGAAATCGGCAAGGTCAAATTCGAAATAAGAGGCTCATTTGACCTCATACAATTTAATAAATATATCAGTCACTACCTGCTGAACTGAGCAACCAGTTATTTTCTGTGGAAGTCCGGGATCGACTGAATCACTATGCCCTCCCAGCCATAGAGCCAATAACAGTCAACTTGAACTTAGAGAGGGATATTCATGTCACATATTTGGCTAGAGAGCCTGATTACCGAGAATGCACAGCAAGGTTTCGAGCTGGCAATGAAACTGTCCAGAATGGGTGTCAAGTACACTCAGCCTTCAGACGAAGTCCGCGGAAAATTAAGATCAGCGTATGAAGAGAATGCAGACAGTCTGATTGCCACTTCCCAGGTTGTTGCTATCAACTTCCAGACAGTGTCGGCAGCCAACAACTACTGGCGCAGTTAAAATTTTCAGGTGTTTCACCATCACAAGTAGTGACATACATCCGTGAAGCACCTAAATCCTTCGGAAAAGATCATACCGTCCACGCCTGGCAGATACCCCGCTAAGGAGCTTTCCACCAGAATTCTGTACCTAACCGGTCATGAGTAATCATAACTAAAGCGATACATACTTAGGAGCTACCAAACCAGTTCGGCTTCCCTGAAGCTCTAACTAGATATCTTACATTATTCTTACCACAAATTGACGCCCCCAGCCTGTCGGGTCAGTTATTGATTAATAATGATTAGTAATACTTGCGCCTTCAAACAATCAACTATTTACAGTATCGTTCATTTTTAATCGGACCCGCTGGAAATTTCAGTAATTCATGTCAGACTTTAACTAATCTTAAAGCAATACGGAATGAGACTTCATTAGCGAGAAACTATCATGTTCCTTGCACATAGAAGCCTGGCAAATCTTTATTCAACTGATAGTTATTGACAGAAAGCTGGCGCGACCATTTTTATTCAAGTTCAGGGCGCAGATTCGCAAGCCACAAAACCAACCCAACCAGTAAGAGACTTTATTCACAACCCAAAATCTCTTCTCGGATTTTCATTTTTCCGAGTAAAAACGGAGACATAGAGCATGGGTGAATCTGCACAAGACCATGCCTCTGAAGTCAAAGGCGGTCCGGTAAAAGCCAACCCCTATAACTGGCCTTACAACGGAAATCTCAAGCCGGATAATACGGCATTAGTCGTTATTGATATGCAGGTAGATTTTTGCAGCCCAGGCGGATACGTTGATAAAATGGGCTATGACCTGAAGGCTATGCGGAACCCGATCGAACCAATACAAAACATTCTAAAAGTTATGCGAGCAGAGCAATACCCTGTATTTTATACTCGTGAAGGACACCGGCCAGATTTATCTGACCTGCCACCCAATAAGCGCTGGCGGTCACAAAATATTGGGGCAGGTATAGGCGACCCCGGGCCTTGTGGACGAATCCTTGTGCGTGGAGAACCTGGTTGGGATGTCATTCCTGAGCTGGCCCCGCTCCCCGGGGAAATAATCATCGATAAACCGGGCAAAGGATCCTTTTATTCAACAGATCTTGAACTGATACTGAATATGCGCGGGGTTAAAAACCTGATCCTCGTCGGTGTCACAACTGATGTATGTGTCCACACAACGATGCGAGACGCTAATGACCGGGGGCTGGAATGTCTCCTGGTAGCAGATTGTACCGGTGCCACAGATATTGGTAATCACGAATCCGCCTTAAAAATGATAACCATGCAGGGTGGCGTATTCGGTGCATATACTGATAGCAAGCAACTTCTGAGGGGGCTAAAAATGACTACTGAGAGTACGTCATAAAGCTGTCCTATCTTGATATTAAAGGGTATCGATACAATCGGAGACTTAACGACAACAGCAAAACTACCACTACAGATAAATCAGGACAATAATAAAAAATTTTGTTACGTTAACAATACTTCGGAGAGTTTTAGAGCGGTAACACTCTGAACCTACAAGGATTGAGCCGCAGGAAAGCTACTTTATCGTAAGTCTAGGTGGGCGCTGAGTACAGGGCTGTCCCATATAAATCAGCTTAAATCGTGGCTGTAATTATCTTGTCTAAA
>NZ_JALBWM010000097.1 GCF_023895975.1 Microbulbifer okhotskensis | reverse complement strand
GTAGCTCCTGGCCTACTGAAGGTTCGACGCTGAACTTTTCTGCAACACTTGCGACACCATAGGTCGATGCCATAGCAACCAGCATCGCGGAAAATAATTTTTTGGTTTTAAAGTTCATGGATTTCTGTTCCGGGTAAATATGAGTGTTTGTCTATTTCAAATCAGTGGGAAATAGTATTTATAGGACACGCTCTGACTCTGCGCCGCCGGTACCTTCAGGGGCTTGTGTGCCTGGTCTCTCATTGTTCAGAGCTGCACTGAATTGATTCTTTAATGCTTCGTGATCGTTCTTTAACTTATTAAATTCTTCCAAGGGAACAGATTCCCCTTTGTTACCCTCGGGGGCTCCCTCTTCTGGTTTTACATCACCCTGACCACCAGTTGGCTTGGCTGTAAACTCTTCTTTCCCGTGGGTGTGGCTCGGGATTTGATCTAATGAAAGTGTATGATTATGGGCAGGATTTGGATTTATCTTTGTAAATCCTGTAACCAATGCGGTTGAGATTATTTCGGCAAGTTCTTGCTTCTGAGCATCACTAAAATTCATGTCTTCGCTTTCCTGTTCGTTACTGAAATTGTTTTCCTGATGCATCTCTCTACTAAAAATACGTTTTAAGATGCCTCTTTCTTGCTCCAAAGATTCCGCCACATTGAATTGATGCCCACTAAACACTATGGCTTTTTCTTTTTTGCCGGAATTAGAAGAAAAGTGAAGCTCTGAAACTCCCGCGCTGGCTGGTTCATCGGTTACGCCAAGACCTTTTAGAAAATACTTGCCTGTGCCTCGGTAGTCCTCGCCAACCTCAATAGATGGGTGCGTGTAGTCACCGTTACGGTTCGCGCTTATTAAATAATCATTAGGCGCTATGATCCCGTAAAGCTGGATTTCCCCCTTTAATTCTGGCTCTTTGGCTTCCTCTGCTTTCAAAGCTAATACTTTGCCGCCGCTCCAGTAGCGCTGATGGTCTGGCCAGATTCTGGCGGTGTGTATTTTTGTGTTGTAGGTTTCCGCCATATCTAACAACCACTGCTTTTCAATGGTTCGACCATCTTCAAGACCATGTACAACTGATCCACTAGTAGCCAATACCACCCAGCCGGTTTTCAGATTTCTTGCCATCGTTCGCCCACACACTGTTGAAAGATAATTTTTTTGCGGTCTGTGCCGCGCTGAGGATTTGAAATTTATAGGTAGTCGGCACACCTCACAATTCAATAAATTCCTAGAAGTTCCTATTTTTGGAAAACAGGAATTCTTAGGAATTAAACCGGGCAAAAATATTAATTTCGTTGCGTACACTGCTCGGCATGGCTACATATTCAGACGAAATCAAAACCGCCGCTAAATTGATGTGGTTGCGCAGAGTGAGCGCACGAGAGATAGCGGAGCAATTAAACTTGAACAGCGTTCGGGTGGTTTACCAGTGGGCGGAGAAAGGCCACTGGGAAGATATGCTTCAACATGAGACGGTGGAGCAAGCCACCACTCGACGCTTGATAGCCCTGGTGGAGAAGCCCAATAAAACAAAGGAGGACTTCACAGAAATAGACCGCCTTGGAAATCTGTTGGATAAGCTGGCCGGAATTGATTTAAAGAAGGCGCGCACAGCAAAGGAAAAGGCGGTAGCTTCCCGAGGGGAGCGCGGGGAAAGTAAAGGCAAAAAGAAAAAGCCTAAAAATGATATTAGTGAAATCACAGCGGAGCAGCTGGAAGAGATTCGCAAAGAATTATTCTACGGCTACCAGCACCGCTGGCATGACCATAAGAGCGAACGCACTCGCTTTATACTCAAATCACGTCAGATAGGCGCTACATATTACTTTGCCTGGGAAGCATTTGAAGACGCCATAATCACAGGTGACAATCAGATATTCCTTTCCGCCAGCCGCAGTCAGGCAGAAGTATTTAAGGCTTACATTCTTTTATTCGCCAGCAAATACTTTGATATTGAGCTTAAAGGCGCTGACTTTATTCAGCTTTCCAACGGAGCTGAATTGCGCTTTGTATCGACCAACGGGCGCACCGCACAGAGCTATCACGGCCACCTCTATATTGATGAAGTTTTTTGGATACCCGATTTTGAGAACCTAAATAAACTGGCTAGCGCCATGGCTTCTCAAAAGAAATGGCGTAAAACCTATTTCTCTACACCGTCAGTAAAAAGCCACGGCGCTTACCCGCTATGGAGTGGCGAGAAGTACAACGAAAATAGAAAAAATAAAGTTGAATTCGATCTTACACGGGAAACCCTGAAGACTGGGCAAAAAGGAAAGGATCGCATCTGGCGAAACATCGTCACCGTCAAGGACGCCGAAGAACAAGGCTGTACACTTTTCAATATCGAAGAACTTAAAGACGAATACAGCGATTCTGAATTTAATAACTTATTTATGTGCGCCTTTATGGAGGCGGGCTTATCAGTATTTAAATTAGATGATTTGCTTAGTTGTTCGATTGATACCAATGTCACCTGGGTCGACTTTAAAAAGCGCGAAGTTCGGCCCTATGGCAATCTCCCGGTCTGGATTGGTTATGACCCCTCCCGTAGTGGCGACGGTGCCGCAGTCGTTGTTATTGCTCCGCCGCTTAAATCTGGTGGGAAATTCCGCGTATTGGAAAAAATTGTTATGCGCAACCGCGCTTGGCAGTGGCAAGCAAACCGGATTAAAGAACTCACGGAAAAATATAATACCCAGTTTATCGGCATTGATTGTACCGGGCCGGGCACTGGGGTTTATGAGATGGTCAAAGCCTTCTTCCCACGGGTAACGCCCATTACCTACGGCATCAATACAAAAACAAACCTGGTGCTCAAAGCGCAAGATGTTATTGAATCCGGTCGCGTCGAATGGGACGCAGAACACACAGACTTACCCCAAGCGTTTTTGCAGATTCACCAGGTTACAACCGGCAACGACCAAATTACCTACGCCGCAAATCGAACCAGCACCACTGGCCACGCGGACGTGGCCTGGGCACTTATGCACGCCCTTAGCAATGAACCCCTAAATCGATACCAACGTAAAACCACTGTGGCACTTGCCAGCTAGAGAGAGTAATTAATGGGACGCAAGAGAAACCGCTTCAAAGCAAAGGCAAAAGCCAGTTCTGAGAACATGAAGGCAACCCCCGTAGATAACGGCCCCACAATGTTTAGCTTTGGTGATCCTGAGCCGGTCCTAAATGGGAGCCTGGGGGATTATCTCGGTACATTCCTTCAACCTGGTGGTGACTACTACGTGCCCCCTGTAAGTCAAACCGGGTTGATCAATCTTCTAGGTGCCAATGCCCACCACGGGACTATCCCCTATTTCAAGCGCAACCAGTTGCGCAAATGGTTTAAACCCGGTGGTGGGGTTCGCACAGAATGTCTAGCAAAAGCTGGATTTGATAATGAGGTGTTAGGGCACTGCTATTTCAAAAAGAAGTACAACACCTTTGGCCAACTTCTGCGCTTGGAGCATTTGCCGGGGGTCAATATGCGGAGAATGAAAGAGTCTGACCGCTTTTGCATGTTGCAACCAAATGGCGCTGACCCGGTTGTCTATGAGCCTGGGGAGGTTGTACAGCTGAAGGAGTATGACCCCGCACAGCAAATCTACGGTAGGCCACAATATCTAGGCGGCGTTCAATCAGTTTTGCTAAATGAAGACAGCACGCTCTTTAGGCGCCGTTATTACAACAACGGCGCCCACATGGGGTACATCTTCTACACCGCAGACGCACACCTTAGCCCAGAGGATGAGACGGCTATCAAGGAGCAAATAAAGAGTAGTAAAGGGGTGGGCAACTTCCGTTCAATGTTCCTGAATATTCCCAACGGAAAGGAGAAGAGTGTTCAGATTATTCCAGTAGGTGACATTGCCACCAAAGATGAGTTCGAGCGAATCAAGAACTTAACAAGGAACGATATTCTAAGTATGTGGCGAATTCAGCCCGCACTGGCTGGAGTCATGCCGGAAAATAGCGGGGGGTTTGGGGATATAGAGAAGATCACCCGCGTCTATTTTGAGAATGAGGTTGTGCCTATGCAGGACGTTTTTTTGCAGTTGAATGAGTGGCTGCCGAAGAGCAAACGGATAGGATTTGAAAAGCCAGAATTTGCACAGAATGGATAATAGTTACCCCCTGAGGGATAACAAAGTGATAAGATTTCCCCTTACGGCTGAGGGGAATACGATAATGCGGGTTAAATGTGAGACGTGCGGGCATAAAGCGCTAATAAATAGCCGGAATGAAATTGACCCTAAAGTGGTTGATCTCTATTGCACTTGCACTAATCCAGAGTGTCGGCATTACTTCGTAGCGAAATTAACCTATAGCCATTCAATCGCCCCTTCACAATTGCAAGCAAAAGAGGCGGCCTTAGATTACTTGCGCGGCCTTTCTAACTCTGAGCGTCAAGCCCTGATCAATCAGGCACAAATAGCCAGCTAATAAAAAAGGCGCATATAGCGCCTTTTAAATATTCCATCACTTTAATTATTAGATACACGCTCTTAACTTGTCTCTCGCGTGGTCAACCAATAGATAGAAACCACCCTTTGCATCAGGTGTTAAAGAGTCGACGTTTGTCCCGGCTACATGTTGGACCAGTGCCAACAGTTTATCCACTTCTGACAATTCTTCCGTGACTTCCAAGTTATTATCTTTAGAAGACATTGAACCTCCTGTACTACTTCTCAGAAAAAGTCCCTACCTATTTCGGGGACGCGGCAACTATTTAGCAGTATTTTTTTATATTAGTAAAGTGCAAATTTTGCTACATTTTATTAGGCCCAAAATTTAGAAAGCTACTTTTTGGATATGCCAAAAACTTTAAAAATTAATTCTCAATAAGGGGGCGCCACTGTTTAAGGACGGAACAGTCAAGTGAAATATGACGACTAATTTTAGTCCTGAGACGCGGTTGGCTTCTCGCAAAAAAATTGGGGCACGGCTCAAAAAGGCACGGCGGAGTTCTGGTGTTACAGGCCTAGAGTTGGCCAAACGATTGAATGTGCGTAATGATTCACTATCACAAATGGAGAACGGTAAACAACCCATTCCAGCAGAGCTTCTTGCTGATTGGTGTTCTCTATTATGTGTGCCGGTTTCCAGTATCGTTTGCCCTGAAAGCAGTGACTCAGTGCTACAAGAGGACGCTGTTTTTTATATGTCCATCTTATCAGAACTCAATGAGGATCATAGATCGCTGGTATTACAACACCTAGAGATGGTCTATAAACATGAGAAAAGGGACAGGGAAAGGGGGAGAAATAAAGGCCCCTAACCAGGGGCCTTAGCTAAACATTTTATCAAGACGAATCCTCGCCCCTTCTTATCTATCACACCTATTTTTTGCAGATGCTTAAAAACGGGGCTTACTACAGCATTACCCCCGGTGACTGATCGGTTAATATCTCGTAACACTGGCGTTGTTCCATATTCACCATCAGCAATACGGATAGCTAAATCCCGTTGCATTTTACTAAAAGATTCATCTAGTTCTATTGTGCTTTTTGGTATTTCCTGGTGATTCTGTTCTGGCTGTTCATACTCTGTTAATTGTTCCTTCTGTTCAATGTTGTCCTGTTCTGCTGTAACGGTGCTTTTAACAGTTAGCGCACTGTTAATGGCTAGTAACGCAATCAACCCTACCAAGTCAGTAATTACAGCCAGCGCCAGAAAAGCGCTGTGCTGTAGTTTTTGTGGGTCTAAGTGGGTTAGGGTTGCCCAGCCTGTAAAAGCCGCCTGGGCGCTGTTTGCGGTACTGCCTTGTACGGCTTTAAGTTGGGCCAGTGTCTTATCTCGCCTTTCCTCTAGTTCATCCAACCGTTCATCTGTTTCAAGAGCTATTTTCTTGAAATTACCCGCTTTATAACCGGTGATTATTTCGTTTATATTGTTAATTCGCCGGTTGTAACTGTTTAACTGTTGTTTTAACGCTTGATACTCAGCGCTATTAACAGCTATCGACTGTTGCTGCTTTGTTGTGTTGCTTTCCAGAAAGCCAACAGTGGCGGCTATGCTGATTAATACTAGAAAAGGCCATAAGATCAACAGAACGCTACCAATAGAACGGCCCTTCCTTTTCAACCATAAGCCGAGAGGCGCAAAGGAGAATTTGCACAGCTCCAGGGCGGCGGCGGTCAAACCCGCCACCAACCCGCCAGTAGTTATACCCCATACCAGGGGCTCGCCTTCAGCAGAGGGAATGGATATCCATAGGCCTATGGTAAAAACTACAGAGGTTCCGCAAAATATAAGGGCGGCCACACCGGTTGGATATATCCAGAAATTCACTGTTTTCTCTCCTCAGCTTCCCTTGCTTTTTCCTGTAACCAAGTTGTGCCCCTTTCTATGGCTGTTAATTTTGTTGCACCGGTAATGGGTAATCGTACATCGCCCACATAAGCCCGGAATTCTAAATTTGGTTCATCAGTTTCCAGTTCAGCAGTCACGCCAATACTTAAAAGAAATTTGGCCCTATCTGATACCGATCTGATCTTCTCCCAGGCTTCCATTTGATCATCAGTCATTTGCTATCCCTCACCTTCCCTAGTGAATTTTTCCAGAAACCTTATGAATGGTCTGGGGCTGTATAGGTGGCAGGCTGATTTCCTCGAAGATGCCTATTGCGCAATCAGTCAATTGGTTTCTTGCCCAATCACTATTGCGTACTATCTCAGGCGTTAGTGATCCTCCGTTCACAAGATGCGTTTCGTACCCACCTAAAAGCCCAACCAAATATTCAATCCGATCCAACAAGTCTGCTGAAATAGCAACGGTTTTCTTATCCATGTGCGGCCCCTCCCAGTTCACTATTTAACTTTCTAATATCTGAAACCCGATCTTCATGTGCTACAAAAATATCTTGCGCAGCTCTTAATTCCCGAACAGCTTCCTGCCTATTTACGGTGGTTGTTTCCGGGCAGGCGATACGCTCACGACATAAAGCGAGCGCAAGCTTTATTTGGCGAACTTCAGCTAGATCAAGTACACAAACTTCTTTGGCGGGCATAGCGATTTCCTCATTGTTGTATTTTGAAAACTGTTGCGGGCTCTGCCCGCGATGGGTGTAGGCGGCCTCGCGATAGAGACAACCAAAAAGCAATTGATCGCGCACGACTTCTGGCCAACTACAGGCGGCGTGGATTTGTGCGTTATTCAGCCATGCGTTGTAAACCTGATATTCCGTAACCGTCTGGTAAAGGCGTAACCCGCGCTGGTTCATTCCTCAGCCTCCCGGCGCATTTCCTGCACCTGATGTTTCAGTTGGTTCAAGCGGCTGCGCATATCCTCGGCCATACCCCCGCTTTGCTTCTTCAGCCACTGCCCTATCTCAGATCGAGTGCGGGTGCATAGCAGGTGCCAAGCGAGGCAGTTGCGGCGGTGGGGCTCGCCATAAGTGTCTGTGGCGGCAGATATAAGGGGGGGGGTGTCGGAAAGACCTAACTTTGCTAACCGCCCCTGTTGTACCAACAAAAAGTCCTTATCTTTCATGCACTTAGCTCCCTAATTTCGGTTAGGTTGAAAACCTAACCTGACCTAACCAAAAACCTAACCAATTGATTTGTAAGGATTTTTTTAAAGTAAAAAGTTAGGTTTCTAGTTTTTGTTTTTCCTAACTCGGTTAGGTCTTGGTTAGGAAAAAGTTAGTTTTTTCGGCTTCTCTGTATCCCGCATGGTTGCTGGCATTGCGGGCGTTTTTGGGTTTCGGTTAGGCCGGTTAGGTCTTTCCGACGCCCCCTGTCGTTTCTTAAGCGGCACCCTTATTGGCGTCTCTATGCTGGAAAACCCAGCAATAGCGCGCTCGGTCGTCATCAATCCCGGACTTCACGTTTTTGCAGGCGATAAACTTGTGGCGGCGGCTATTGGGCAATAGCTTTTTCAGCTCTTTGATGTCCGGGTGATCCACTTTGGCCAGCTCGCATTGCTGCTTGTAGTGAATCAGGTTGATGGCAATTAAGCCGGTGTCTTTGCTGTGGTTGAGGGTCTGCGCCTCTACTTTGCCGGCCCTGTTGGCATACACCTCTGGTGATTCGGAGTCCGTCACTAGGCGCACATTGAGGTAGTCGTATATCTCCCAGAACTTCTGTACTTCTGGGTGATCTGCGCTTAAGCGGCCCTGGCGGCTTACCGCGCGGGTATAAATAAAGTGCTGTATATCCTGAATGGTCTTGGCGGTGAGTGAGGGAAACAGAATGGGCAAAGTTCCAGCCATGGCAGAGGCCATCGCATGGGTTTTCACTACCCGCTGGTCGTGGATCTCGCCCCGGTGGGCGTACTCCGCATCAAACTTCGGATAGTCCTCTAAGATTTTGCCAACAATGACTTTCTCTTTGTGCAAGGCAGCAGGTAGAAAGCCGCTGACCTCTTCCACTGCGGCTCGCTCGAACTGCTGGGCTAACAGTTTGGTTTTCTCTGAAAAGTGCGCTTTGGTCGCGTGGCAGTGGACTATGCGCGATAGCAATGCGGGGCTACCGTCTACGGTGTCATTCTGAGCAATTACAATAGAGCCACGAAACGGCGGATCTACGGTTTCATTGCCACGATTAAAAGCACCGGTTGACCGAATGGCACGGCCATTGTAGGCGGTCTTCAGGTCCTCAAAATCAAAAGCGCCCTTCTTGGCGGAATCGCTCCGGCGGTCGGATTCAATCATCACCACCGGCATATTGGACATCTGCGATAGTGCTCGGGCACGGGCTGCAAATGTAGCTTTACTGGGGTCGAAGCCTTCGTAGTCGTCACGACCACATAGCTTCCACAGAAATTCAATTACAGTGGATTTACCGGCACCGTGCTCGCCGGTTAGCTCCAGGAATGGGAATACCTTTAGTTCTGCTCGGATCTGTTCGGCAAATAGTGAAGCCATCCAAAACGCAAGCGCGACCATGCCTAGATGGGAGAACACCAAGTAATAATCCTGTATCCAGCTGGGATCAAAGCTCTTATTGTTGTGGATGTAGAGACTTTTAAAGCCAGTTTTAATGCGGTCTTTACCGGCAACAAAGTAGCCTTGCTTATTGACCTTTAAGCGCCGGCCATTGTGAAAGGCGAAATCCTGATAGACATAGGTTTGACAGGACTTGTCGTAACCCAGGTATCCAATAGTCCGCACCTGCTTAACGCCATTATCAAACCAGCGATCACGCAACATCTTGAGCTGGTTTTCACTGCCGTCGAATGTACTCCCCGGTGCTTGATTAAGGAGTGCTTTATTAAAGGATTTTGGGCTCTCCAGATTTGAGCCGGTGAGGGCAACCTGTAGACCTTTACCTTTAGGTAGATAAATATCGAAAAAATAGGCAACGTCTGTTGTCTCTTGATCTATCTCACAGTAAAGAAACTTAGGAAGACAGTTGCTAATGCTGTTTTCATCTAGGTTATTGTTAAAAAGTTCGCGCCCTCTATCTGTGGCTAAAGCCTCTTCAATAGTTTTAGGCGTTTCTTTTTCAATATCAGAGTCTTCTATATCTACCTGTTTTTGATCTTCAATAAACTTCGATAATTGTTTATTAATATCATCATCAACATGCACGGAATACAGGCGATTATTGAAATCTAATACCGTATAACTACGACGTTTTTTGCAATACCAGTGGTAGGATTTTTCCTCAATGCTACTAGCCGTAAAGAGGCGCCCCCGATAAAGACATTCCTCAATAAAATCAGGAGTTATTTTTTCTGCTCGGTACAAGTCGTCCCAGTCATTGCCACCGCCCACCAGGGCAACGTCTACTTTTTCATCCTTTGATTCCAGGCGCTCATAATATTTCTTGACCATAGAGCGACCAGCAGGGTCGTCGTCATAGCCAAGACGCCAGGTTATCTCTTGGCCTTTGTGCTCTTCTATTAGCTCTGTGGGCAGGTTATTACTTGAAAATGCGGCGACCACTTTATAGCCGCAAAGCCATAAGGCTATAGCGTGAAAGATACCCTCCACAATAAAAACGGTATCGCCCTTTTCTATCTGCTGGCCTGGGGGCTGCCAGCATTTACCCCCGTACTTAATATTCTTTTTAAAAAAGCTTTTGTCGCCTAATGCGCGCTCATGGGTTTTATTAATTACGCGATCCCAGTAGAAACCGCCCCATAGCTGAAAACGAACCACGGGTGCATAGTCACCTTCAGGTAAAGGCCGCGCGGCCTGTTCAAACCAGTCCCCCACTTTAAGAAGCGGGAACTGGCGAACATGCTCTATATACGCTCGGGCTGTTGCGTTGGGTTCTTCAGGAGTTGCCGGGAATCTCTCAGAAAAATTTTCGAAAATGTCCGGGTAAATATCCCGAACAGATTCTTCATAACCACAATTATTTTTGTGGTTACAGCGCACAGTGATTGGTTTTTCAATCTTAATCCATGCTGATTTCTTCCCGCATTCTGGGCAGTTGCCAGAATTTAGATACTTGCCACTGCGCTTGAATTTAAAACTCAAATCCTTTTCTAGCGACTCGACAACATCTCGGTTTATTTGGCTGTAGTCCATGGTTACTCCGATGCCCGAGGAATTAGAAAGGACAGCTGACGTCGCGTGGCTCTGCCATGCACTGCCTCACCAACTCCGCAACATCCACCAGGGCAAGGCGCCCAACATCCCGTCGCGGTAAATTCCCCCTATCCAGCTGTGATTCCACTTGCTGCTCGCGAAGCCCTGTCGCTTTGGCAAACGCGTCCTTGGTCATGATTGGGCAGGGAATCAGGTGAACTTCATCCCAGGTGAGTAAAGCGACATTAACCAGAGCAAGGCGCCCAACGTGGAAAACCGGCAGATGGCCGCGCTCAATCTGGCCGCGTATCTGCCCTTCACGAAGGCCGGACATAGAAGCGAACTTCTCACGGGTCATTACTGGGCTGGCCAGCTGGACGGGAAGTGCGGTGGATACATTGGAGGGGTTGGGTTGAAGGTGATTGTGGGTCATTGTTGTCATGCTCCATGCTGGTAAAAGCCTGTATCTTCGAGGAGATACTATTTATCTACTGATAGGCATATAAGCATCTGTGAGCGCATTTATCAAGCTTTTTTAAGCACGTAATGGGTTGTTATGTCCCAAAGTGTCTGCTGATGTATACTTTTCGTACAGTGCACATGGATTTTTTAGGTGTTCAAATGTATAAATGCGGGCAAAGAAGCATGAATAGGTGAATTGGGCGTCTTTGCTACCTGGATATATGTAGGAATCTTTAAATGTTGAAACTAAGGGCTGGTGATCGGCTGAAAGTAATCCGCGAGTTAATGGGGTTAACCCGTGATGAATTTGCTGAATTGCTCAAGCTGGATTACATAAGACTCAAAAATATCGAACAAAAAAGAGCCAAAGTGGCAGAGTTTGAATACGAACAATTCGGGCAACGTTTTCCCGAGTTAATACCGTTCTTCACATATGAAGGGGATATCGTTATTTCCGACCTTTCAGCCAGCAATGAAAGGCTTTGCCGCTTAGTTGCGGCAAAGATTGAGGCTGGACAAATTCCGCAGGGATTTTATTTGGAAGAGAAAATTAAAGAGTAGGTTCAGTCACCGGAAAACTGTTCACATTATATTTAAGGAGAGGTGATGCTAAAACTTCGGGCTGGAGACCGGTTGAGAGTAATCCGCGAGTTGATGGGACTAACTCGCGATGAATTCGCCGAATTGCTCAAAATGGATTATGTGAGACTTAGGAACGTCGAACAAAAGAGAGCTAAAGTCTCAGAGTTTGAATACGAGCAAGCAGGGAAGCTTTTTCCTGAACTCATCCCTTATTTTGCTTATGAGGGCGATATTGTCGTTTCCGAACTAGCAGAAAGTGAGCAAGAGCTGTGTCGTTTAATGGCTGCAAAAATCGAAGCCGGACAAATTCCTCGCGGGTTTTACGTAGAAGAAAAAATCAAATGATATGTCAGGGGAAGTCATGAAGTTACGCGCTGGGCAGCGCCTGAAGGGTATGAGAGAGCTACTTGGCATTACTCGTGAGGATTTTTCCGGATTAGTCGACATCCCCTGGATAAGAATGAAGAGCATAGAACAACAGAAAGTGCGAATGGCAGAAGATGAATTTGCCAAGATTGGGCATAAGTTTCCTGAATTTATGCCATGGATAACTTATGAGGGAGACATCGTGGTGGAGGACTTGAGAAATAGTTCAGAGCCGTTATGTCAATTGGCAGCGGCCAAGATAGCAGCCGGACAAATTCCTCCTGGTTATTACATCCACGAAAAGATTAAGTAACAGTTTTTACTCTGGGAACAAAGGATGGCGAAGAAGTGCCCTACAGGATGGAAAGTAGATATTAGGCCCGAAGGCCGCAGAGGCCCTCGTGTAAGGAAAATATTTTCCACCAAGCGCGAGGCCGAGACATTTGAGAAAGAGCAGATGGCGCTTGGCCTTAAAGGCGACTGGAAGCCACCCGTCAAGGAAACCCGTCGACTGCAAGACTTAATTGATGACTGGTTTTCCCTTCACGGTCACACACTAAAAGACGGTTCGAAAAGAAAAGTCAAACTGGATGCGATCTGTAAACGTCTTGGCAATCCATTGGCTCGAACTTTCACAGGTGAAGATTTTCTACGCTACCGAAAGCAACGGCTTAGCGAGAAACTAAAAAGCCGGGATACGCTTGTTTCGCCAAATAACCTAAACCATGAGCAAGCCTATCTCTCAGCCGTATTTGGCACGCTCACAAAGCTTCGTAACTGGGCACTCTCCAACCCAATGAAAGACCTTCCCAAGATCCGCCTGGATGAGAAGGAATTGATCTTTTTGGAAAGTAGTCAAATCAAAACCCTATTAGTAGAACTTGAGAACTCCAAAAATCCAGACGTCCTGCTAGTTGCAAAATTATGCCTCGCCACCGGTTCGCGTTGGGGGGAGGCAGAAAGCTTAAGGGCCGAGCAAGTAATTCAGGGGAAGGTACACTTCACAAGGACTAAAAACAGCAAAGTCCGTGCAGTTCCTATCAGTGTTGATCTAGAAGCCGAGCTACGACAGGGGAAACCAAGAACAGGCCGACTATTCAGCAAGTCTTGTCATGACGCCTTCAAAGGGGCAATTCAACGTGCAGGCATTCAACTTCCCGATGGTCAGATGACCCATGTATTGCGTCACACTTTCGCTAGCCATTACATGATGAACAGTGGCAACATTCTTCAGCTGAAGCTGATATTGGGCCATCAAAGCCTAGCCATGACCGAACGCTACGCAAAACTCGCCCCAGAGCACCTAGCAGACGCAGTTACTAGGAATCCTTTAGCCAACCTCTAATGACCACAAAGTGTCCACATAAAGATGGATAAACCACCCTGAACGAGCTGTAAACACCCCGAAAAAACCCCAAGTACGTAGCTATCAGCTTCTATCTGCTGAGTTTAAGGGGGTTCAAAATCCCCCGCCCTTAAAAGCGTGCCGGTTCGAGTCCGGCCTCTGGTACCATCTCTCAAACCCGCGTCAGCCCTAGCTTTCGCGGGTTTTTTAATTCTGCACAGACAACTTTGTAAAAGACTCTTTTGTTGGTTTCAGCGCCAAAGTGTCAACAAAGTGTCAACGCAAAATCACGTTGACACTTTGCACCCACCTAGCCTTTCAGTTGTGCAACATCCTTTCACTTCTCTTCACAACTCTTCAAAGTGTGAAATCCAATTCTTACCCAAACCCCGCACCAGCTCAGGCCAGGGCCGCTAGTCTCATTTCATCAACTAAAAGAGCGCCAAAAATCGGCAGGCGTGGGGAGGAGTGACCGACGCCGTTTTTTTCGGTACGTTTTTTAACCAGCCTGGCTTGAAGCCCTAGGAATCTAAGGGGTTAGACGAAGATTCACAAATTTTTCAGCAAAATGAGTCTATGAAGGATTTTGAAATCTTGTCGCTGATAATTTTTTACAGGGAATAGCTGAAAGCACCTTCAGCCAAAACAAATAAATTTCGAAAAACTCTTTGTAAGTAGATGTAGTTGCCCTCAAAAAAAACGGATATATGATTGGCACAACAATTAATAAGGAAAATCTAACCCAAGGATAGAAAATGGATTTTGAATGGGATGAAAATAAACGTCTAAGAAATCTCGACAAGCACAACATTGACTTTGCTGTGGCAACCGAAGTATTCCAAGACCAGGAGCGTATTGAAACCGAAGATACTCGAGAGGATTACGGCGAGGAAAGAATTCAAGTTATTGGCATGGCCAAACCTGGTATTCTTTTCGTCGTGTATACTGAAAGAAATTCGGGAAGCAGCTATCGGCTAATCTCCGCTCGAAGAGCGAACAGGAAAGAACGTGCAATTTATAATTCAATGCTTGGGCAATAGGCTTAACTATGAGTATTAAAAAATACACTCAAGAAGAAGTTAAAGATCTTAAAGACTTAACTGATTATGAGCGCCAGAAAAAAATGACTGAAGAAGAAATAGAAGAGGGCGCCAAAACAGATCCCGATGCACTAACCCCAACTGAAGAAGATTTAAAAAAATTTAGAAAGGTAAAGAGAAAATGAGCACCACAAAAGTAACCGAAAATAATTCCTTTAAGGTGGAAGATAAAACAGACTGGAACAGATTGATAAGTGAAAGCCAAGATTTAGCAGATGTAAAATCAAGTCAGGACTTAGAAAATCCAGTCTTGCAGTCTAACAAGTTTGTCAAATCAGAGAAGAAAGTAAGCCCGAGAAAATGACAGCTTTTGATTTTTAAAGTGCCAGCGCAAACTGGCACTTTAACTGAAACTAAGGGCAACGCTGCTCAACCAATACCCCGCCCCGCAATATTGAATAGCGTGTAACTTCCTCCGTCCAGACATCCAAAATATTTAACCATGAGTAAAATATTGCCTTTTCAGATTTAGCAATTTCCTTTGCAAGCTCCATTGCCTCCTTTTCGGTAGGTGCTGCAACCTTAAAACTATTTGCCCCTCCATTTATCAGGTTGACGCCGCCAGCAAAGATTGCGTATCTGTTGTTCTTCCTTTTCATTTTCCTTCCCCTACTTTTAAATAATCAGCTTAAGCCACTATTGGCGTTAACTGCGATTTCAAATTGTCTGCGCTAGTTTGATGTGCTGTGATTGCAATTTCTTGTGTTGGCTTTTGTCCGCTGCTTGGATGTGAGTGAGTTGCTAACGTACCAGCGAGCGCCGACACCACATCAATTAATTCTTCCAATACTTTAAGTACATTTACAGATTCACTACCTAACCAGGCTTTTCCACCATCCTTAACTTTTATACTCTGCTGTGTTTTGGCGATAGACTCTCGAATATTCCCGATCTGCTCTTTTAGGTCGCGACCTACTGAGCTGTTAATATCGCTAGTTGTTGATAGGTTCAAATTATCAAGCGCACCAATATTTAAACTACCACCCGACAACAAACGCAAAGCGCCCAGTACTTCAATAACTTTTACCCCGGCAATTTCCTCTATCGAGTGCTCTTTAACTTGCCGGTACTCGTTGTCACAGCTGCTTTGTAATTCCGCAGCCTTAATAATTCTGCGTAGTGAACTTTCCCGAATATCCCCATGGGTCTCCCGGCTCCACTCTGCGTGTGCGTCCACTCTCTGCCGTACTGAGTCGCTTTGCTGCCATGCTAAATCTTCACGGTCGAGCGCGGGAACCCCTACCCCACGCGACAAGACCGTTCTAATAAATGGCTGATCTGGCTGGCCATAGGCAAAAGCCAATTCAACCACCGTGCCCGGCTGCGGGAAACCAAACGCGCCGCGTTCATTGCCTGCATGTTGCAACGGTAACGGCACACTACGAAAAATAGGAAGCTCTTCATCCGCCAGGCCGTCTGGCCTTAAAACCT
>NZ_JALBWM010000096.1 GCF_023895975.1 Microbulbifer okhotskensis | reverse complement strand
AAGTGAGGACCTTATTTTCTCAGTATCCGGCCTTGGTTCCTACCTATTTCGCCCCATAAAACTGTCCGAAGTATTGAGCAGTCTATTTAATACGCAGCACTAGAATTTGGTAAGTTGTTCCAATCTTATAAATGTGCCCCACCTTTATAGTGTCGATATCTATTTAGTTAGCTGGCTCTTGGTGTTTTTTTTAACTATCTTCTCCAGTCAATAGTCTTGGCGATTTGTTTTTTTATTTGGTGGGTGTCAAAAATTATCAAAGCAGTCGGATTCACGAGTCTTGAACTTTTATAGCCAAATTAACAGAAGAATTTCACGATAATTTGGCCGAGTGCCTTAGATCCGTGGCAACCACAAGCCCATCGTAGCGGCAAAAATACCAATGGCCATAAACATGGTCAGCGGTATCAAGGCACTGACAAAAGCAATCTGGGTACCCGGTGTGGCCCCGCGCTTTTGACAGTAGAAATACCACTCCAGCATGGCCAGCGGGAGCAGGTATTGGCCGAAGCCCAGCGCATACAAGAAAGGCCCGGTAAAAGATTCCCAGTCGACCCCCCAGCCGCCGGTGAGCATTGCCCAGCCCATCAGGGCCACGCGGAAGAACCACACTGCACTGGCAGCCAAAAAAAGACGCAAGGCCCAGCGACGGTGCTCAGTAATGCGCCTAGCCATTGCGGTGCGCACCGCCATAAAGGCAAACACCAGAATCAGTATGCCGTCCATAGCGATACTGATCTGCGACACCTGATTACCAAAGGTGTGCCGCGTCCAGGTCATGTAGAGCCCCGCAATGCTGCTGATGACGGCCGCCAACAGATAACTGCGCCCCAGCCAGCGATGGAAGTTGGGCGCATACCGTCTCACCGCAGGGACCAGCTGCAGAGGCCCGCCGCCGATCACAATCGCGGCCAACAACACGTGACTCACCGATGCCAGGTTGCCCAATGTATCCCCCTCGCGAAAGCCTGCTGGCAGGTGCAAACCCTTCAAGCCATACAGTCCGGACTCGGCGATGGGCGGGTAGAATACGGCCAGAATATAGGCAAAGAAGATCGTATGGCCGATGGCCGCGATGTAGAACCAGATTTTTACCGACAGGTTAACGGCCCGCCGGGTATCGAATGGTCGCGGTAGTGTTTGGCTGAGTACAGCGTCGTTCATGGAGTTTCTCCAGGCGGTTAGGTAGAGAGCTTGGGCTGAATGTTTCTGCCGAGCATGTTCGGCTTTTCCAGGCTTAGGCACATCGGCCACAGGCAGGAATCTGACCTCCCCCAAAAGGTGGAGATGCGCCTGTTACCGTTTCCACCGAAAGTCCCATGACAGCTGGTTGCGCCTGGTTTAGCATGCGGAAATGAAATCGTCGTCCCTAAATATGCCTGCGTCGAATCCGCTCAACGCCAGCTCGGCACTACCCAAGCTCCCGGTGTGGCAGCCTTTTCGTGGGCCCTTCGAGCGCTGGCCACACCTGACCGATCTGCTTATCGCCCTGCTGATGTTTTTGCTGACGCTATTGATGTGGTCGCACGACGAGGCGCGCGAAGTGCTGGCCATGCAGAATCTTTGGGATGTTATTACTTTCCAGTGTGCGTTCGTGGGCTCCTTCGCCCTGTTGTGGCGTCGCACACACCCCTGGCAGGTACAGGCTGTTATTCTCGGCACAACAATATTGCTGGAACTGGGTTTACCGGCGGATGGCATCGTCGCCATGGCGGTTTCGTTGTATAGCCTGGGCCGCTACGAGGCCAATACCCGGGCTAGCTTTATCGGAGTCATTGCGACGCTGGTTTTTGTGGCGTTTGATCAGGGTATTCCGGTTCAGCCAACCGCAGCAGGCACAGTAACGGTGATGCTGGTTTGGGCGCTGTGGTATATCGGCCGCCGGCTGCGTTTTCGCGGCGAATATTTGCGCTTGTTGGAAGAGAGAGCCAAGTATTTGGAGCGCGAACGCAATGCCGAATCCGAGCGCGCGGTCGCGGCCGAGCGCACCCGAATCGCCCGCGAGATGCATGACGTGGTGGCGCACCAGGTGAGCCTTATGACCGTGCAGGCCGGTGCCGCCAGGGCCATCAGTCGCAATAACCCGCAAGCTGCCAGTGAGGCCATGGCTTCTGTAGAGGCTGCTGGCCGTCAGGCCATGACTGAAATGCGACATTTGCTCGGCGTACTGCGGCCCACCAATGACGACACTGCGCTCACTCCGCAACCGGATTTCAATGATTTACCCGCTCTGATTGAAAAGGTCCGGCAGGTGTTAAGCGACGTCGACTACGAAACTCACGGTGCGCTGGAGAAAATGCCGACCAGCGTTGCTCTCGCCGCTTATCGCATCGTTCAGGAATCCCTCACCAACATTATCAAGCACGTCGGTGCTGCTGTGCGGGTGCAAGTGAGCCTGCGCGCAGACCATGGCACTCTTACGATTCGGGTGCGCGATGACGGAAACACCATCGGCGAACGGCCCATGGTGAAAGCAAGCATTGACGCACAATCCGGTGGTGGGCACGGCATCGCGGGGATGCGCGAGCGCGCGGAACTGCTCGGTGGCTATCTATCTGCGGTTGCGGTCGATGGTGATGGTTTTGAGGTGTATGCACAACTACCCACGGGAATGGGGAAAACATAATGTTGCGAGTGATGGTGGTAGACGATCAGGCTTTGGTACGGCGTGGTTTTGCCTTGATCCTGGACAATGAGCCCGATATTCAGGTGGCTGCCGAGGCTGCTAACGGCATCGAGGCAATTGAAGCCGCACAAGCACATCAGCCGGATATTATCCTCATGGATATCCGCATGCCGGAGATGGATGGGCTGGAAGCCACCGCACGCATTCTGGAAGCCGGTGACGCAACTTGCCGCGTTATTATCCTGACTACGTTCGATCCCGATGAATACGTATTTCGTGCGCTGCGGGCTGGCGCCAGTGGTTTTGTGCTCAAGGATATTCCCCCAGAGGCGCTGGTAGAGGCAGTGCGCACCGTAGCAGAAGGCGGTGCCATGCTGGCACCGGGCATCACTCAACGCCTGATCAGCCAGTTCGCACAGAAATTGGGGGCCGGCCGCAACCTGGCAGAACGCCTGGAGCGCCTCACTACCCGGGAGTGCGAAGTGCTGAAGGCCATTGCCGATGGCAAGAGCAATGCCGAGATTGCCGAAGCCCTGTTTATTGGCCCCGCTACCGTGAAGACCCACGTTTCCAGCTTGCTGTCAAAATTGGAGTTGCGCGATCGCGCACAGGCTGTTGTATTCGCTTACGAATGTGGCCTGGCCACTGTGGGGGAGCGCGATGTTGGCTTCTAGATCAACACGCTTTTCGCAACGCAATGCACTGTATCGCCTTGCCGCCATCGGCGCAGTAATTCTGGGACTGTTCCTCATTCTTGGAGCCCAGGGCCACTTTATTGCCGTATGGCCACTGGTCACCAGCGACGGAATGGGTTTAACCCGTCGCTTGCTACTGTTGCTGCCCGGCGTGATGCTGGCCGGCACAGCGGTGTTGAACCTCTTGCTCTGCAAACCACTCTGGCAAGAACGTGGCTACGCGCTCAATATTACGCTTGCGGGTAATCTGCTTACTATGAGCTATTTGCTCTACCTGATGATACGCGGTGTTTCCAATCACCCCATTGGTGTTTTCCTCGCATTGGAGACGTCTTTTGTAATACAACTCGTAGGAGTGAGGGTGGGGCTGGTCTGGCCAGCGGTAGCAGAAGCGTCGGTTGAGATGAGCATGCAGTGACGTATATGCTCGGGGGGCTGCGCCAGCTACCCGACTACAGTGGTCTAATCCTTCCGGACACTCCGCTAAGGTGGTAAAACCACCAGGTGAGGTGACGTATGACAATATGAGGTACACGTCGGTATTTCGAGACGGAATTCAAGAAAGACGCCGTAGCCATAGTCGCTGAGCGGGGAGGGGGGGGATTCGATTTCTAAAGTTGCAGAGGCTGTGGGAACCACTGACAACAACAATACAAGATAAAGGTGAGAGGCAATCTTAGCTTATCAAGTGAAATTTTTCTCAAGCAATCGTTACCCATTTTCCTTTAGGGTGCTTATTACCTGATCAACCTCAGTTTTGTTTTCCTTGAGAAGTCTATCTGCTAGAACTTTCAGTTTCTTACTTGCTTTGTAGTCAAATGGATCGACATATGGATTAATAAGTTCTACATTTAAATAGTTATAATTGATTTTCCCCTTAGGGCTGAGAGATTGTGCGATTTCCAGAGTGTATAGTTGCTGATCATCCATGGATCTTTGTACATTCGATATTAGGTCCTGAACCCAATTAATCCTGCCCCAGTTTTTTAAGCTTCTGTAGTTGGTCTCCATTGTGATCAATGGCGATGTACCGGCCCCGAGAATCAATACGTAGTAATTTTTCCCAGGTAACTCCCTAGTGATCTCGCGTAATACAATACTGGTAGGATTATTTGCGTATATGCCGGCATCGGCATAATAGCGTTGGTGAATGTCCCGTCCAGTGGTTACAAAATCGACAGGGGGGAATAGGGTTTCCGCGCTAGCTGCGGCTGTTACGAGTTGGTACAGTGTATCTGTAGGTAGATTTTTAACTGCTTCACCGCGATTTTTGAATAATTGGAGCTGACCTGTATGAATATTGAGAGAGGGTATAATGACGTAGTTCTTCAAGTCAGTAAAATTAAGCTTTTCTGTATAGTGTTTTTCCATGGTGTCGCGCAAACGATCTCCACTAAAGCGAGGAGAGAAAAAACCGTTAGCAGTCAGTAATTTATGATACCAAGGTACTGAGAATACATATTTACTTTCATTTTTATAGATATCGATAATTTTCTCGCTTTGAGACTGGAGGCTTGCGTTTTCTGGGAAGTTATTTTTAATTGGTGCAGGGGGAGTATTAAGGCCGGTAGCAATAATTGCACCAGTTGATACTCCACTAAAAATATCAAATAATTCATCAATAGGCTTACCAGTCTGCTCTTCAATATGTTGAATAATATAGAGCGGTATCAGTCCACGTATACCCCCGCCATCTATGATAAGGATGTTGATAGTATCTTTGCTTCTAAGCGACTCGTTATTTTTGATGAGCTCGTCAGTAACAGGGTGGGCATCAAAGCGAATGCTCTGGGTCAGGCGATAATTATAGACGTACACCAATCCTATAAATGATATAAAAAGCACTGCGATGAAGGCTGATATTTGCCTTGGTTTCATTAAGCTGCCTGAACTCTTAAGTTGTTATCTTATTGAGTATGGCAAAGTAAATTAGTTTTATTGTTTTAGGTTATTTGAGTGGGTTCTTTTAAGCTTTTTAATTGTATTGTTTTTTGTTTGCGAATAGAGGTTAAGTACTATACGTAGTTTTTGTTCGGAAGAGGTAGGTCAGTAATTGTTGTTCGCCCAGGTGCTTATGGGGTAATTTAAAATCCCAATACTTCGGGCAGCTTTAAGAAGTGGAGCAGGTAGGGACCACGGGCAGATACTGAGAAAATAAGGTTCTCACATCAAAACGATACCTGCCCATGAAAGATGTAGTAAAAACTGTTTTCGCAAAATGTCCAATATTAAAAGACCGCAAAGAAAATCCATGCTCACATTGTTTGCTGTCCTGATGGTATTTCAAGGGAAGGCAACCTATCTGAATATGGAGCGATACAGTTCTGCTAGCGAGAAACACTTTCGTTGTTGGTCTCGTAGAAACTTTGATTTTGTCCAGCTTGATAAATAACTAATTACACGAGAACTTCCTCGCAATCATGAGCGTGTAGCGACTATCGATGCCAGTTATATCAGTAAGTCGGGTCATAAAACAGAAGGGTTGGGGCCGTATTGCATCGGCAGTGCTGGAGAATCGCAGCGGGGTCTCGAAATTTCCATGATCAGTATCACTGATCTGAAATCAAATACTGGCTATGCCTTGGATGCTCAGCAGACAATAGATAAAGAAGGCCGGTCTCGAATTGATCTATATGCCGATCATGCGGTCAAAGTTGCGGCAGAAATTCTTGCGCTTGGTAATAAATATTTAGCTGCAGATGCTTATTATGGCAAGATGAAATTTGTTTCAGTCATCATTAAAGCAGGGTTTCACATTGTCGGGAAGTTGCGAATATAGGCAGACTTACAGTGGTTACACGAAGGAGCATACAAAGGCTCAGGTCGCCCCAAAAAATAGGGTGGCAAGGTTGATTTTGATACAGAAGTATACTGTTTTCACTACATTGGTGCTCTGAATAAAAGAACTGAAGTTTATACGAAGACTTTCACGCCAAAATTTTTATAACGAACCATTCGTGTTGTGATGTTTAAACCCATAAAGGACGGCAAAAAGAGTCACGCATTGCTGTATTCGACAGACACAGAGCTGGATGCAATGACATTGATCGCGTATTACAAGTCTAGATTCCAAATAGAGTTTCTATTCGGAGCTGCAAAACAGCACACTGGCCTGGCTCATTGTCAGTCGACTCGAAAAGAAGCGATCAACCTGCATGTCAATGCATCAATGACGGCTCTGAATCTGCAAACAATCGCAGATAGAAATACGAAACAAACGGATGAGGCTACAGTGATTTCAATTGTTAGCTGGAAGCGCCCTAAGTTCAATCAGAGTCTTATGGATAGAGTTTTTGACGAGTTAGATTTAGATCAAAGCTGTGGAAAATTGCCCGCATTTACGAGCGGTACAGTGACTGCGGGGCTATGGTCGCATGAAATTGTCCGAAGTATTACTATATTGAGCGCTTGCGAAGCTTTTTTTATAGCTTGCTTAAATGTTTTGTCACCGTTTCCCGTAGTTGTCTAGCAAACTACCAGGTCAGGTAAGCCAATTTTCTCGGCAGCGCGAGTCCGTAGATTATTCGCTTTTTGAACTCTATCGCCTTTCTGCTGAAATATTTCACTCTGATTTTGAGTGCTTAGATTACCTAAGTCAGGGTTTCTCAAGTGCTTTTTAATCTCTACACCTTGGGTGAGCAAGAATAGCTTTTTCATTGGCCGTTTGTCTGCGCTGATACTCCTTGGCGCTGATGCGAGCCGCATATGAAATCACACTGGAAATTTCATTGATGAATGTGGGCATTTAAATACCTTTGTATCTGGACCACTATCCACTGACAGTCCCTCTTCTCTCAGCCGGTGCC
Organism: Microbulbifer okhotskensis; assembly: GCF_023895975.1. GTDB lineage: Bacteria > Pseudomonadota > Gammaproteobacteria > Pseudomonadales > Cellvibrionaceae > Microbulbifer > Microbulbifer okhotskensis. Next base: position 8,658 of record NZ_JALBWM010000096.1, on the reverse strand, counting down.
GAATAGCACTGGCTGAGATCTTAAGTTGATCCACCATTTCCGCCAAATTGCCTTTGGATTTATGCCAGCTTTTCTCAGGCTGTAAATCTGGTATCAGTATTTCTCACTCAGTTGGTAGTAGCTCATCAGTGTCTTTCTCTTCGTCGCGAGATATGCCGGCTCTAGCAGCTGAGCCCCCCTTCTTACCAATTGCACTTATTATCCGAAACCAAGTAATCAGATTTGGCTGAAATATATGTATTTTTAGCACTATTTGGATGGTTATGTGGTGTTTAACTACTTAACATATCTGCCTTTACTGGAGTGGATTTATATGAATGGAATTAATGGCCAATATCAGTCTTGGCATTTGCACCTTTTACACATTTTACGTTTCGGAATATTAACGCTCACCATTGCCCTACTCAGTGCCTGTGGTGGTGGAGGCAGTAGCAGTAATAACGACAGCAGCAGTGATGGTAATAGTGGCGGTGGTTCGATGGATACCATTACGCTGGAAAGTGTTGGGTTGGAACAAGATGGCTCGGATGAATACCAGTATTTTTTAATCGCCTATTATAGCGATGATTCTTCCGTTGATGTTACTGGGGATGCGGATTGGTCTGTGAGTGACACTAGCTTGGCCACCGTTGATACCGGGCTGCTTACGCCACTGAACAATGGTTCATTCACCTTGAGCGTCACTTATGAAGGGATGAGTGCAGAGGTAGATGTAGATATTGAACTGGCCCCTATTGTCCAGAGCCTACAGCTTGATAGGGATGCCTCTAACAATGAACAGTATTATCTCACTGCCTATTACGACGATGATACATCAGAAGATGTCACAGAAGATGCCGAGTGGTCTGTCAGTGATGCCAGCATGGCTACGGTAGAAACCGGCCTTATTACCGCACTAGAGAGTGGATCAGTCACTCTGACAGCTTCCTTTAATGGTGAAACTGCCGATGTGGAAGTTGAGCTTATTGTCTATGTGATTGAAATTGTTTCTACCGGAACTAAACTTACAGCAATAACCGATGGTGAATTTGCAGCAATCAAAAGTAATGGCTCGGTTGTGGCATGGCCTGATAATTTCGATTCTTCAGATATTAGTTTTAGTGATGTTAGTGCCAATTTAGCCCGCGATGTCGTCGCAATTTTTTCTTCAGACTATGCTTTTGCGGCATTAAAGTCGGATGGTTCTGTTGTTACTTGGGGGGCGAGGACTATGGGGGGAGGTAGTAGCAGTGCCGTTAGTGCTCAGTTAAGCAGTGGGGTTGAGGAAATTTATGCAAATCAGGGCGCTTTTGCCGCGCGAAAATCGGATGGCTCCATAGTAACCTGGGGAAATTTCAACCTGGGCGGAGATAGCAGTGATGTGAGCGCGGAAATCTCCAGTGATGTGGAGACTGTTTTTTCTACTGACTATGCCTTTGCGGCACTTAAGACAGATAGCTCCCTTGTGACTTGGGGGGGGTGGATTTACGGCGGCGACAGCAGCGCCGTGAGCACGGAAATCTCCAGCGATGTTGTGACTGTTTTTTCTACCTACTCTGCCTTTGCCGCACTTAAGACGGATGGCTCTGTCGTGACTTGGGGAAATAGTAATAGGGGCGGCGATAGCAGTGCTGTTAGTGCGGAAATTTCCAGCGATGTTGTAGAGGTCTTTACAAATAGAGATGCCTTTGCGGCACTTAAGACAGATGGCTCTGTTGTGACTTGGGGGGATAGTGATAGCGGCGGCGATAGCAGTGCTGTTAGTGCGGAAATTTCCAGCGATGTTGTGGAGGTCTTTAGAAATAAATCGGCTTTTGCGGCACTGAAATATGATGGTTCAGTAGTCACTTGGGGTGCTAATTTTTCTGGTGGTGATAGTAGCGGCGTGAGCGACCAGCTTGCGGGCGCTGTAAATACAATCTATGCAGCCGGTGAAGCTTTTGCAGCAGTTAAGTCAGATGGTTCTGTTGTTACCTGGGGGAATAGTGGTGGGGGCGGCGATAGCAGCGAAGTTAATTCTGAGTTGGCTGAAAATATAGAAGAAATCTATTCACATTCTGGTGGCTTTGCAGCATTAAAATCTGATGGGTCGGTAATATCCTGGGGCAACCGTAGTGATGCCAGCAGTGTTAGTGATCAACTGGAGAGTGGCGTATTGACTATTTATACATCTGCTGGGGCCTATGCGGCGTTAAAAGATGATAAGTCCGTAGTGACTTGGGGAGATAGTGATTATGGCGGCGACAGCAGCGATATTGACTTCTATTAGATAGGAATTATATGTTAGCGAGCGAAAGCTGTTTATTACTTGCTGACAATATACAATTTTTTGATTAAGTAGATCTTTAAGGGCAGGTAGGCTTTATGCCGACAACCACAGTATATGTTGGTTGTCGGCCCGCTTGAGGCTGTAAATAGTATCGATCCATTTATCCAATACGTTAGTTTCTGCTAGGGGCAAGTCCTGCTCTGAACTTGACTAAAAGTGGTTTAAGGGTAATTTCCAGTCATGGAAAGCAGTATCTGGTTTTTTAAGATGGTTGCATAACAAGAGATACCGCATTGAAATACTGTCCCTTTATAGCGTACTAACTTAATACATGCGTACAACAGGCGGGCCTGGACTTATTGAGCAGCCGCCAGTGCAGCATTTAATGGTTGTCGCCTAACAGGACGGTTCAAATCTTTTCCACCACCAATGCGGTCATTTGCTCTGTCGTATTTCCGTTTTGGAAGCTGGTTCACAGGGGAAGTAAGATGCCCTTGATTACTCTGGAAATAGCTTTCATTCAAGGGTGTAGTCGTAGATTCCCTGGGCCCGTAGTCGCGCAAGATCAAGCGCATACTCTCTACTATTTGTCCATGTATCGATCCATCCTGTACGCCGGTGCGCATCGGTAATATATTTAGAAAATGCTTCTAGCTTCTCCTGTATATAGTCGTCCTCTGCATTAAAGTTATTGCTAGTCACTTCGGCAGCGGCAGTATTAATAAATACGCCGACCAGTTCCGGTTTCTGCGTAAATGTCTCCATCAATTCTGAATGATAGCCCTCCACCTGATCCTCGCCGCACTGGCCATTGGCGGTGGTTGCGCGACAGGCCAATATCTTGAGGGTGTCTTTCGTAAAACCGTGCTGCTCAATGATTCTCTCTATCTGGTAGGCCTGGTGCACCTCATGATCCAGGTCCGAAAGGAGTAGTAAGTCGGTATATAGAGGGACGTATCTGGCGTTGTGTAGGCACAGGATCGCTGCCCCAGCCTGTGCCAGATGATTTTCATAGTCTTGCCATATCACAATGCCGTTATTTCTTGAGTAACGGATGATATTCTCAACAAAGACAATGGCTTTTGCGCACAAACTCTCGTCCTTACAAAAATTTTCAAATAGCTCTTCTTCGTCAATAATTTTTTCTGGTATATAAGTTTCCACGGCATAATACAGTTGATTGTGGCGAGTCAACTGATAATTGACGTTGCTCTCTATTGAATAGGAGTAATCAACCATTTTGTCGGCGATAAAGTGTAAGCAATCTAAAGTGTCAATATTGCAGACTTCGATTGTGAGGCAGAGTCCATCATTTTTAGCAGATAAATCAGTGCGCATAAGTTATTCTTAAGGACTTTTACGGGGGATTGGCTGCAGAGTATTTCATATTATACAGTCCAAATAAAGTCACGTAATGTAATCTGGCGTAAATCGCCGTTTTGTTTTCTGTAATAAGTGGTTACAAGAATGGACTACAATTCATATTAAATTTATTTTCTAGAGGGGAAGGGTAGTAGATTCCTGGGGTTTATATGGCGCTATTTTTCTATCGAAAAAATAGTGAGTTGTGCATATAAGATTCGAAATTGAATTGACAAAAATCCAAATATTAACCGCCAGCAGGATCTTGATGCCCGCTAGGAAAAAAATTAAAGACAATGCGGGAATGGGTATCCCTTATAGGGGAGTTTGGTAAGTGGTGCTTTACGGGTGGGGAACGGCCGTAGTGGTGCAGAATAGGGAAGTGTGGGTGCTAGTCTCCCTGAGTTGGCGAACCACTATAACTTGCTGAACTTACATCGTTTTTATAGTTTTAATGACAATTTTCATATCTGGCTACTGTTGCTCTGGTCACTGCTCTATTTGGTGCGTGTCCGGGACACCTCTGTTCTTGGGTGATTCCCAATGGCTCAACGCATCACAATTCGCGATGCCGCATTAAGAAAACTACAAACCCTATTCAGTTTCACATTCCCCTCAACCGGTACCACCGCGTGAATTGGATGGGAAATGCTGCCGGCAACACTTGTGGGCTTTGCTTCTGAGAAAATCGTGCAAGAGTTCTCAGGCACCAGCTACCAGTTGGATCTTGTCGTAGTAGTGGTAGCGTATAGTCGGGGGGGATATTTATGATTGGCTGGGTCAGGCCACCGCGGATGTTGAGAGTGTTCTGCAGGATCGTACACTGAGTGATAAGCGGTTCTTGATTGGCGCTTCACTTCTTTGGCCGAAGAAGTAAGGACTATGGCCACCTGCAGCTAACCTCTATTGATACCTTGTCATTGCTGCAGTTCAGCGTGAAGTCCATACAATAATCGGCCGTACCCACCCGATTATTGTATTTCTGTATACCAAACTTGGGGGGGCGCAAGAACTCCTGCTTGGTTTCGGACTTCTTGAACCTCCGGGTTATTAACATATTTAATCGCATCTTCTTTTGATGCAAACTCATGGATTACAGTCACATCCCGGTGGTTGTTAATTTCCCGATAGACAGAGGTGGTAGTGGCCCCCATTTGTTTCAGTTTGGGCATGAATTCAGTAAATACTTTATACCATGCGTTAAAATCTTTGACGTTGCCGCGTAAAAATAGATGTACCATCGGGATACCATTTGATCAGAATGTGACAAATTATCTTCTTGGGCTTAAATTTTTCTCTGTTGTTATTGGTTTGGTAAAAGATGGTTCCTTATTCTGAGTATTTAATCGAGTGATATTTGAAGTGGATTGCCAGGCTGCGCGGAGCTATATACCCTCTGGGTTAATAATGTTGATTTCAGAATGCCAAGCTATTTGAATAGAGTGTTCCTAGAATATATAGCACACCCTGCATTATCGCGAGCTATTTATGCTTGGCCAGTCTGCTGTCATATCCAACTGACTCAGTGACTATGTTACCCGGCAGCGACGGTTTTCATGACGGTTACGATTTATTTCTTCTGTCTCAAAATAGTCGATAGCCGGATTGTGATAAGTCTTTCGAGTTCGTTGATCAGGCGTGGCCTGGGTGGTTTAAAAGAATTTTAGCTGACTCACTTTGGCGGCCAGTAAATAGCTCGCCCTTTTATCGATAATGGTCTTGGCAATCTCCTTTTGACAGACCATGGCGTCGATTGTAATTAGGCTGCCTTCAATAGCCAAGGCTTGTAGTCGTTCAGGTATGGCGGTGATTTCATTGGATCTCTCAGCTGTTTTTACCAGCCCCATCACCAGCTTATGCTGAGTAGCCCAAGCACTAACTATGTGAATAGCCGCTTTGCCACCAGCGTTCTTGGAATTACCCAAGCTTCCGGTGTGGCAGCCTTTTCGTGGGGCGTTCAAATGCTGGCCACACCTGACCGATTTGTTTATCGCCCTGTTGATGTTCCTGACGCTGCTGATGTGGTCGCGCAACGGCGCGCGTGAGGTACAGACCCTGCAGAATCTGTGGGATGTGATTGCTTTCCAGTGTACGTTCGTCGGCTCCTTGGCTTTGTTGTGGCGCCGCACACACCCTGGCAAGTACAAGCCGTTATTCTCGGCGCAACAATTCAGTCGAAATAACCCGCAAGCCGTCAGAAGAGAGGCCATGGCTTCTGTGGAGGCTGCTGGCCGTCAGGCCATGAAAGAAATGCGCCATTTGCTCGGCGTACTGCGCCCGACCAGTGACGACACTGCGCTCACTCCGCAACCGGACCTCAATGATTTACCCGCTCTGATTGAAAAGGTCCGGCAGGTGTTAAGCGACGTCGACTACGAAACCCACGGTGCGCTGGAGAACATGCCGAGCAGCGTTGCTCTCGCCGCTTATCGCATCGTTCAGGAATCCCTCACCAACGTCATCAAGCACGTCGGTGCTGCAGCTCGGGTGCAAGTGAGCCTGCGCGCCAACGATGGCACTCTTACGATTCGGGTGCGCGATGACGGAAACACCATCGGCGAGCGGCCCATGGTGGAAGCAAGCATTGACGCACAATCCGGTGGTGGGCACGGCATCGCGGGGATGCGCGAGCGCGCGGAACTGCTCGGTGGCTATCTATTGGATATCCGCATGCCGGAGATGGACGGGCTAGAAGCCACCGCACGCATTCTGGAAGCCGGCGATGCAACTTGCCGCATCATTATCCTGACCAGGTTCGATCCCGATGAATACGTGTTTCGCGCGCTACGGGCAGGCGCCAGTGGTTTTGTGCTCAAGGACATTCCCTCCGCGTCGCTGGTGGAGGCAGTACGCACGGTAGCAGAGGGCGGTGCCATGCTGGCATCGGGCATCACTCAACGCCTGATCAGCCAGTTCGCCCAGAAAATGGGAACCGGACGCAACCTGGCAGAACGCCTGGAACGCCTCACTACTCGCGAGCGCGAAGTACTGGAGGCCATCGCCGCCGGCAAGAGCAATGCCGCGATTGCCGAGGCCCTGTTTATTGGCCCCGCCGCTGTGAAAACCCACGTTTCAAGTTTGTTCTCCAAACTGGGGCTGCGCGATCGTGCACAGACGGTCGTGTTCGCTTACGAATGTGGCTTGGCCACAGTAGGGGAGCGCGATGTCGGCTTCCAGATCAACATGCGCTTTGCAACGCAATGCACTGTATCGGCTTACCGCCATCGGTGCAGTAATTCTGGGGCTGTTCCTCACCCTCGGGGCCCAGGGCCACTTTGCCGCTGTCTGGCCACTATCAACCAGCGACGGAATGGGTTTATCCCGTCGCTTGCTGTTGATGTTGCCCGGCCTGATGCTCGCTGGCACAGCGGTGTTGAACTTCCTGCTCTGCAAACCACTCTGGCAAGAACGTGGCTACGCGCTCAATATTACGCTTGCGGGTAATCTGCTTACAATGAGCTACCTGCTGTACCTGATGATATGCGGCGTACCCAATCACCCTATTGGTGTTTTCCTCGCATTGGAGATGTCTTTTGTAATACTACTCGTAGGAATGAGGGTGGGGCTGGTCTGGCCTGCGGTAGCAGAAGCGTCGGTTGAGAAGGGCATGCAGTAATGTATGCGCTCGGGGACTGTAATAGACCACTACAAATCACCCCGACCCTTGCTTGATACTATTTGACGAGTGTCCAGAATTTCTTCACCTCACTTGGTGGTTATATTATATTGGCGAAGTGTTCGGAAGTATTAGATCGCTACAAAATGGTACGGGTAGTCATGATAAGTAATTATAATGTTTGCAGCTTACCCGAGCAATGTTATTAACGCTAAGTTTCTCCCAGTTTTGGGCCCACTTTAAGATCTCTTTAGGGGGCACAATATCCGTAGAAAAAAATTTCCTGCAAAAAATATTAATGACAACTTTTTGATAGAACCTAACAGATTCGCTCACTAGTACACACATAATCGCAAATGATTTACGCACGCTGTCTCTATCGCTGCCGCTATAATTTTGAAGATTTTTGAAATAAGAATCAAATGAATGTATATTAAATGGGGCAACCTCTTCAAATCGTAATTTTTTATAATCTCCAGATTCTGAAAAATATTCTTTTCCTTGATCCTCTAGGACGTTGTTGTCTTCCGTATAATATGATTTGCCATTTTTAGCTACAAATCCTACTAAATATAGGTCCTTCGGTCTCATTGTTAGTCTTAGTTCATCAGCGGGCCTAAGCATTACATCCACATGAATGACAGACCCCTGCCGGTGGGCCATATTCTTAAGGCCTATAATCATTCCATGCACATCGTCAAGATAATGATATTTATTATCAAGCCTTATCTCATATGGAATTCTCATTAATAATCCTCCCAAAATTATTGAAGTATTTATATGCGCGAAAAATACCACAAGAGCATCCTGAAGAAAGATTCATATGATTGCATAAGGTTACGGCCCATCAAGTACACGCAGCTTCGAGTAAAGAGTGAAATTATTAAGAGAAGCAACTTCAATCTGATTTTCTTTTGGTACATTTATAGTTTCACACTGAATTCGAATGCTACACCTTGAATGATATTGTCATGCTCTAGGAGTTCATGTGAGGTAATGATAATGCCTAGAGGGAAATATTTTACTGCTGAGTTCCATTTGAAGACTATACGCGAAGTAATTGATCCGAATCTTATGGTGTAAGTAGCTTGCGTATCCATGGGTGTCAGTAAGCCTGCGAAGGAGTTGTGGATTCGAAAGCGACGCGTAGGATGAGGTAGCTAGCTATGTATTGAACTCAGCTGATCGTCCCAGGTAGTGTTGATTTTTCACTTATAGAGGTTAGGAAGCTGCTTTCTGATACATGTGAAGGTAACTGTAGGGCTGCGACATTGTCTATCTTTGAGATAGTATGCCATCAAAGGTGCCACTATGATGATGAAAAAGGGGAGGAGGGTAGTGTTCAGAATTCTGTGTCATTTCTTTACTATTAGCAAGAAAGAGATGACCCATGACCAAACCTACTTTCGATATGAACGCTGCCGTTAAGGCG
>NZ_JALBWM010000095.1 GCF_023895975.1 Microbulbifer okhotskensis | reverse complement strand
AAGCAGGCAACAGCAGTATTAGCAGAAGTGAAAAAGTTTCTTTCTGTATTCCAAGATTTAAAGAAGCGCAAACCCGAAAGGGTCGCGGTTAAGTCAGATAAATTTCAAATGATTCAGCGTGCTGTAGTGGCTGAATTAAGAAGACAAAGCAAAGGGGCTGCATCTGCAAAAGAGATTACCCCCCCCGATGTGCTGTATGTAGAAGGAGTTTCTATTTATCCGTTTGCGGCATGAATTTATAAATTAATTTTGCGAGGGATATGTAATGGGACACCCAATATACAAAGACCTCCTGGAGCAATGGAGAGAAAAAGCAACTGAAATAGCTGGCACCAGCGAAGGATTCACATTCTATAGACAAGAGCTTAATGAATTTTTGCTTTGGGCCTTTGCTCAGTTTCAAGTATTTTCTGCGTCAGAGAAAACTGAAACGGAGCTACCCCAATGGATTAACTCAAAAGAGCAGCTACCCACTAAAGCAGATGCGGACGCTTTAGGGTTCATTGATGTAATTCGTAAGACCCAAAATGGCTGGGAGACGGGCACAGCCTTTTACGATGAGGCTGAGGATTTTGACGGATGGATGGCAAGGGCGGAGGTAATGGTATGAAAGATCAGGGCAGGGTTGCCGAAGGTGGACAACAAAAATTGACCCAAAGCATCAACCAGCTGATGTATTGGAAAGACTGGGTTCGGACCAATTTCGTTGGCACACTACCTGCCCGGGAAACTGTTGTTAAATGGGTAGAATCAGGTGATGTTGCTGGCCGCTGGCTTGGTGACCGGCTCTATATTTACCGTGACACATTCCACGACCCTGGCACCATCCGCTCTCAAGAAAATATTCCCGCCAGGAACGAGCCTCTTTCGCCTCTCCTGATGACGCGCTGATAAATTCAAGGATGAATGATGGCAAGACCGCGCAAGCCAAGATTAATGGATGGCCAGGAGCTGCCAGAAAATCTATATCTCGACCCAAGGAAACGTAAAAACTACTGGCGCTATATTCGCCCAGATGGGTCGAACCTTATTTTTTACGCTACAACCGCAGAAGCTATACGGCAGGCGAAGCAAGCCAACCGCCAAAGAGACCTCTACGAGCGCCAACCCACATCTAATGAAACTCTATGGACAGCACGCGCAGGGAGCCTACTTGACCGCTATAGCCATTGGGTATCATGGATGGAGCTGAACCACCCCAAGCAAGCAACGGCTGCCAGATGGCTGCAGAAACGCCGCTATGTTGAACGCATGTGTGAACAACTTAAGAACCCCATGCCTCACGACCTAACGCTTCCAGTGATTCGTGAGTGGTGGGAAGCACAGGACTACCACCCACAGAGAAATAGCCGCGCTGCATTACGAAGCTTTATTAATTATCTAATGCTGGAAAGTGCCATACCCAACCTAACATTTAATCCATTCAATACTAGTGACGAAGCCCCAAAATCAATTCCCCGCCAGCGCCAACCCAAAGTTCGGCACAGATTAACCATCAATGAATTTTGGCTGACCCATGATGCAGCGGCAGAGCTAGGTTATGAGGGGCTACAACTGGCAATGGAGTTATCTCTATTAACCACAATGAGACGTGGAGATATATGCAGCCTTTTACTCGATAAACATGTTACCGAGGCTGGCATTTGTAAGGGGGTCGAAAAGTCCATTAATCAACGCGGTGAAGAACGAGCGGTATACCTACGATTCACATACTCTAAGCATCCAGGCCTACGCCAAATAATAAATAGAGCCAGGCAACTTTCAATTAAAAATTACCGCTGCCCTTTTGCAATTTCCTACACACCTAAAAAACGACAACCAAGAGCCAAAGCAAATGAACATTGGTGTCGATTAATGCCTGCACGCCTATCCAATCAATTCAAAGAGGCGCGAGATATGGCCGGGATTCGCATCGACTTACCAAGCCAAGCAAGACCTACATTCCACGAAATTCGGGCATTAGCGTCTCATTTACTTCAGAAATCAGGCCACAGCTCCGAAGAAATCGCGCAGATTTGCGCGCACACTGACGCAGAAATTACTGAGAATTTTTACCTAGCTGGACATGAGAAGGATTACGTCGAAGTCGAGATCAGCATTGACCCGAAACTATTGAGTCGAAAGTGATTGGGAGTTTTTGTGCGGGTTTTTGTGCGCTACCAAATTGGTTTTTGTGCACTCACTCAAGAAAAGTGGCTGAAAGCCGCATGAGATATAGAAACAAATGGTCGGAGCGGCCGGATTTGAACCGACGACCACCACACCCCCAGTGTGGTGCGCTACCAGGCTGCGCTACGCTCCGATTTTTAAAAGTCGCTCACTTCGCTAAGTGATTGATTTTTAAAGACATCGTATGTCGATGTGGCGTGAATCATACCGGACTAGGGCTGGATTGCAAGCCCGGGTTTACAGTTTTCTATAAATTATTTTTCCCTTCCAACAGGGCCACCACGTCCTTTAGTTCTGCGATCACTTCTGGCAGTACCTGCTGAAGGTGTACTACTTCTGCCCGCTCGCTGCCGGTTTCGATCTGTTGGCGGGCCCCTCCAATGGTATAGCCTTCTTCATACAGGAGCGCACGGATCTGGCGGATCATAATGACTTCTTGGTGCTGATAATAGCGGCGATTGCCACGGCGCTTGACGGGTTTTAGTTGGGGGAATTCCTGCTCCCAGTAACGCAGGACATGGGGTTTGACGGCGCACAATTCACTCACTTCACCAATGGTGAAATAGCGTTTACCGGGGATTGCAGGTAGCTGAGCGTTATTGCTCGGTTCCAGCATGTTCTTCTACTCGCATCTTGAGTTTTTGCCCTGGCTTAAAGGTAACTACTCTGCGGGCTGAGATGGGGATTTCTTCGCCGGTTTTGGGGTTGCGGCCGGGACGCTGGCTTTTGTCACGCAGGTCGAAGTTGCCGAAGCCTGAGAGCTTGACCTGCTCATTGTTTTCCAGGGCATTGCGGATCTCCTCGAAGAAATATTCGACGATCTCTTTCGCTTCGCGCTTGTTAAAGCCCAGCTCTTCGTAAAGTTTCTCGGCGAGCCCGGCCTTGGTCAGTGCCTCTGTCATTGGATCCTGCCAATTGATTCAGAGGCGTCGACTCCCGATCGGAAGCGGCCCAAACCGCGGCGGCTTTCAACCCGGTAGCAGACGCTCTCGGGGTGCAATTCAGCCTGCACCCGAGAGCATCATGCTCTGCTAGCGCAGACTAGCGTTATATTTTTCTTCTAGTTTTCCGACCACCGCATTAACGGCGGCATTGATTTCGTCGTCATTAAGGGTGCGCGACGAATGCTGAAAGGTCAACCCCAAAGCGACACTTTTTCTATTTAAATCAATACCTTTGCCCTGGTAAACATCAAATATCTTGAGGTCCATCAAGGTTTCACCGGCGACTTCGACGGCAGCTTCCACCAGGCTGGCGGCAGGAACATCCGCATCGATTAGCAGGGCCAGGTCGCGGCGTACTTCCGGGAACTTGGACAGAGGGCGGAATGCGGGGGCTTTGCCTTCGCCGATCGCTTCCAGGCTCAGCTCAAATACGAAGGCGGACTTGGGCAGATCGAGCTTTTTCTGCAATTGTGGGTGCAGGGCACCGATAACCCCTACTTCGTGGTCGCCGCGCATAATCTTGGCGGTTTGACCCGGGTGCAGCGCGGGGTGTTGGCCAGCGATAAAGCGGAACTCATCGGCAACACCGGTGCGAGCCAACAGGGCTTCCACATCGGCTTTCACGTCATAGAAATCCACGCTGTCTTTGCTGCCCGTCCAGTTCTCGACGAAGCGGTTGCCATAGGCGAGACCGGCAATCATCTGCTCCTGCTTCAGCTCGGCGCCGGGCACGAAGCGCAGACCTGTTTCAAACAGGCGCACGCGGTTTTGCTGGCGGTTCAAGTTGTATTGCAGGGCTTTGCACAAGCCCGCCAGCAAAGTGGTCCGCATTACCGCCAGTTCAGCACTGATCGGGTTTTGCAGGGCCACCGGATCGGCTTCCGGGTCGAACTGCGCGGCGCTGTCACTATCGATAAAGCTGAAGGTAATCGCTTCGTAGTAGCCACGGCCCAGCAGGGTTTGCTCCAGGTTATCCTGAGCAATCAGGCTTTCGGGGCGCGGGGCAATTTCCAGTTCGGCGGTAAAGCTTTCACTGGGAATTCGGTTGTAGCCGTAAACACGCGCCAGCTCTTCGAGCAGGTCGGCTTCAATGGCGATATCGAAACGGAAGCTGGGGGCGAGGAAGGTCCAACCTTCGTCATCTTGGTCGATCTTTTCCAGGCCCAGGCGGGTGAGGATATCGACGATCTCGTCATCGGCCAGCTTGATACCCAGGCCCAACTCTACCCGCGCGCGACGCAGGGTAATGTGGCGTTCAGCGGGCATGGTTTCAGTCAGTTCGCGCACATGTACCGGGCCCGGTTGGCCGCCGACGATATCCAACAACAATTGGGTGGCGCGCTCTACCGCTTTTTCTTGCAGGTGGTAATCCACGCCGCGCTCGAAACGGTGTGAGGAATCGGTGTGCAAGCCATAGGCGCGGGCCTTACCGGCAATCGCCAGCGGGCTGAAGAAGGCGCTCTCCAGGAAGATATGCTGGGTGCCTTGGGTAACGGACGAGTCCAGGCCACCCATAATGCCGGCCATCGCCAGAGGTTTTTCCTCGTCGGCAATGACCAGGGTGCCCTCTTTCAGTTTGACTTCCTGGCCGTCCAGCAGGGTCAGCGCTTCTTCGGCCACAGCCATACGCACTTTAATACCGCCGGAGAGCTTCTCCAGATCAAAGGCGTGCATAGGCTGACCCAATTCCAGCAGGACGTAGTTGGTGACATCCACTACTGGGTCGATGCTGCGCAGGCCACTGCGACGCAGGCGCTCCCGCATCCACAAAGGCGTCTGGGCTTTGATATCGACATCGCGAATCACTCGGCCTACATAGCGCGGGCAAGCCGCTTCGGCCATCAGGGATACCGGCAGGCTTTCGTCGATCTGCTGAGGTACCAGGGCAATTTCGGGGCCCTGTACGGCACAGCGGTTCAATACCCCTACTTCGCGGGCGATACCGGCAACACCGAGACAGTCGGAACGGTTCGGGGTGAGATCCACTTCCAGGGTCTCATCGTCCAGCAGCAGGTAGTCGCGCAGGTCGGTACCGGTGGGGGCATCTTCTGGCAGCTCCCAAATACCATCGTTATCTTCGCCCAGCTCCAGCTCGGTCTGTGCGCAGAGCATGCCGAAGCTCTCAACACCGCGCAGCTTGGCTTTCTTGATTTTAAAATCGCCCGGCAGCTTGGCACCGACCTGGGCAAAAGGAATCTTAATACCGGTACGGGCATTGGCGGCACCGCACACAACCTGCATTTCACCGTCGGGGTGACCGGCCACTTTACAAACGCGCAGCTTGTCGGCATCCGGGTGCTGTTCACAGGCGACTATCTCACCGACAACCACTCCGGAGAAATCGCCCGCTACTTTTTCTACACCATCCACTTCCAGACCGGCCATGGTGATTTGATCGGCCAGTTCCTGCGTGGTGAGTTCCGGGTTTACCCATTCCCGCAGCCAGGAGTTGCTGAGTTTCATAGTTGATCTCTTTCTGTATTCCGTCAGCGCAGCTTTGTGCGCATTTCACCTGGGGCTAATCTGCCACGCAGGCCTCCACAATTCGATTGCTGCTGCGAACAGCCTCGGCCGCTCGCACTCACGCTTGACTTAGAACTGTTTCAAGAAGCGCAGATCGTTGTCGAAGAACAGGCGTAAATCGTTCACGCCGTAGCGCAGCATGGCGAGGCGTTCGATACCAATACCAAAGGCAAAGCCGGAGTATTTTTCGCTGTCGATATCACAGGCAGCGAAAACATTCGGGTGCACCATGCCGCAGCCAAGAATTTCCAGCCAGCCAGTGCCGGAACACACGCGGCAACCGTCGCCACTGCAGGCGGTACACTGGATATCGGCTTCGGCGGAAGGCTCGGTAAACGGGAAGTAAGACGGACGAAAACGTACCGGCACTTCCGCTTCAAAGAAAGCGCGCAGGAATTGGTCGATGGTGCCTTTCAAGTGGGCGAAACTGATATTTTCACCGATCACCAGGCCTTCTACCTGGTGAAACATGGGCGAGTGAGTCACATCGGAATCACAGCGGTAAACGCGGCCCGGACAGATAATACGTAGCGGTGGAGACTGCTTCTCCATAGTGCGGATCTGCACTGAGGAGGTGTGGGTTCTCAGTACGGTGGTGGGGTCTACATAGAAAGTATCGTGCATCGCGCGCGCGGGGTGGTGCGCGGGAATATTCAGTGCTTCGAAGTTGTAGTAGTCCTGCTCGACTTCCGGGCCTTCCTCAACAGAAAAACCAATACCGGCAAAGAACTCTTCCACTCGCTTTAAAGTACGAGTAATGGGATGGGCATTGCCCTGCTCTTCGCCGCGCCCCGGCAAGGTGACATCAATGGTCTCTTCAGCCAGCTTTGCATTAATGGCCGCTTGCTCCAGCATAGTGCGGCGCGTATTAATTTTTTCCTGTACCTGCTGCTTGGCTTCGTTGATCTTGGCACCTGCCGCCGGACGCTCTTCCGCAGACAACTTGCCCAGGCCTTTCAGCAGTGCCGTCAGCTGGCCCTTTTTACCCAGGTAATCAACACGCACCTGATCCAGTGCGGCGAGGCCGTCGGCCTTCTCCACCAGCTCCATTGCCTGCTCGGTGAGGGACTGCAAATCTTGCATCGAACTGTTCCCGTTTGAATCCAATCTCAATTAATCTTTATTCGGCCGGTGCAGTTGCACCGGAGGGGATTACCTCTGGCACCGCCACCGGAAAATAGCGGAATCTCCATAAAAAAATAGGGAAGAGCCACTACAGCCCTTCCCTATTTTAAGTATTCAGCTTTACAACTGAAGTGACAGCTTACGCTGTCAGGGCTGCCTTAGCTTTTTCAACTACGGCAGCAAAAGCGGCTTTATCGTAAACAGCCAGATCAGCCAGTACACGGCGATCCAGTGCGATATCCGCTTTCTTCAGACCAGCAATCAGGCGGCTGTAGCTCAGGCCTTCAGCACGGGACTGGGCGTTAATACGAGTAATCCACAGAGCGCGGAAATTACGCTTTCTAACGCGACGGTCACGGTATGCGTACTGACCAGCTTTGATAACTGCCTGCTTAGCGACGCGGAATACGCGGGAACGCGCACCGTAGTAACCTTTAGCCTGCTTCAGAATCTTCTTGTGACGACGACGCGCCTCTACACCACGTTTTACACGGGCCATACTTCTATCCTCTTAAACCTTTGCGATTTGGGCCAATTACTTGGCGCGCAGCATACGATCGACCAGACCGGCATCAGACTTATTCATAGTCTGGGTGCCACGCAGCTGACGCTTACGCTTGGTGGTCATCTTGGTGAGGATGTGGCTCTTGTTAGCGTGCTTGTGCTTATAGCCCGCAGCCGTCTTCTTGAAGCGCTTGGCGGCGCCACTGTGAGTCTTTGCTTTCGGCATTTTATACTCCAAAGTTAATATTCGCCTGTAGAACAGGCACCTTTAGTAATTGCCGATAACCGGAGCTATCGACACTGTGAGAGTGAGGAGGCAGCCGTCGCCCAATCACATCTCAAAGGAGAATCCGGGAAGTTACTCCCAAGGCCTCACTTTTTCTTTTTGCTGGGAGCAATAACCATAAGCATCTGGCGACCTTCCATCTTTGGTCTTTGCTCTACAGTACCCAGCTCTTCCAGGTCTTTTTCGATGCGCTGCATCATTTCCATGCCCAGCTCCTGGTGAGCCATTTCACGGCCACGGAAGCGCAGGGACACTTTGGCCTTATCGCCTGCCTCGAGGAAGCGGGACAAGTTGCGCAGCTTGATCTCGTAGTCACCGATATCGGTGCCGGGGCGGAATTTCATTTCCTTGATCTGCTGCTGCTTCTGCTTCTTCTTGGCAGCATTCTTGGCTTTTTTAGCCTCGAATACATGCTTGCCGTAGTCCATGATTTTACAGACTATCGGCGTGGAGTCCGAGGCAATTTCAACGAGATCCAAGCTAGCCTGCTGTGCAGCCTCCAGCGCCTCACTCAGGGAGACAATGCCTACCTGTTCGCCATCTGCGCCTATCAGGCGGATTTCTGACGCTTCAATCTGATCGTTTATGCGGGCCTTTTTGGACCGTCCCTTAGTGTCTCGTTTAATAGCTATGGTCTCCCAGTTGCCAAGTTATTTGCATTATCTTCGGTTAATCGACCGCGGCGACTTACGTCTTGCTCGAGAATCTCAAGAAATGACTCGTAAGTCATAACTCCAAGGTCCTCACCGCTGCGGGTACGTACTGCCACTGTCTGACTTTCTACTTCCTTATCGCCGATCACCAACAGATAAGGAACACGCTGAAGCGTGTGCTCGCGGATTTTAAAGCCGATCTTCTCGTTTCTCAAGTCGGCACTAGCACGGTATTGCAAAGCACCGAGGCGAGACTCTAAATCGCGGCAATATTCCGCCTGACGATCGGTAATATTCATAATCGCCACTTGCTGTGGCGCCAGCCAAGTGGGGAAGGCACCTTCGTAGTGCTCAATCAAGATACCGATAAAGCGCTCAAAGGAACCCAGTGCTGCGCGATGCAACATCACCGGAGACTGGCGTGAGCCATCTTCAGACACATATTGCGCATCCAGACGACCCGGCATAGAGAAGTCAACCTGAATAGTACCGCATTGCCACACCCGACCGAGACAGTCTTTCAAAGAAAATTCGATCTTGGGCCCGTAGAAGGCGCCTTCACCAGGCAATTCTTCCCAGGGTAAGCCTGCCGCATCCAACGCATCAGCCAGAGACTTCTCGGCCTTATCCCAACTTTCATCGGAACCAACACGCTTTTCCGGGCGGGTGGAGAGGCGGTATATCACATCCTGGAAGCCGAAGTCTTCATAAACGGAGTGCAGCAGGTCCATAAAGTCAGAAACCTCTGACTGGATCTGACCTTCCGAACAAAAAATGTGACCGTCATCCTGCACAAACCCACGCACGCGCATCAGTCCGTGCAGGGAGCCGGATGGCTCACTGCGGTGACAGGAACCGAACTCCGCCAGACGCAGCGGCAGGTCGCGGTAGCTGCGCAGACCCTGATTAAACACCTGCACGTGGCAGGGGCAGTTCATCGGCTTGATAGCAAACTGACGCTCTTCACTGGTGAGCGTAAACATGTCATCAGCAAACTTGTCTGCATGGCCGGACTTGCGCCATAGGCTGAAATCCACCAGCTGCGGGGTCTTAATTTCTTTATAGCCGTATTCGCGCTGGCGGCGACGCATGTACTGCTCAATCGTGCTGTAGATAGTCCAGCCGTTGGGGTGCCAGAACACCATGCCGGGGGCCTCTTCCTGAATATGGAAAAGGTCAAATTTCTTCGCCAGTTTGCGGTGGTCGCGCTTCTCTGCCTCTTCAATACGACGCAGATACGCTTTCAATTCTTTTTTGTTGGCCCAGGCGGTACCGTAAATACGGGTCAACATCTCGTTGTTGGAGTCGCCGCGCCAATAGGCACCAGCCACCTTGGTCAGCTTGAAAGCTTTCAATCTGCCAGTAGAGGGTACGTGGGGACCGCGACACAAGTCTTCAAAGTCACCCTGGCGATACAAAGAAATATCTTCATCGCCGGGGATGCTGTCGATAATCTTGGCCTTGTACTCTTCACCCATTTCACGGAAATAGGTCACCGCTTCTTTGCGCGGCATCAGGCGACGGCTAACCGTGATATCTTCTTTGGCCAAGACTTCCATACGCTCTTCGATCTTCTCGAGATCTTCGGGCGTAAACTGGCGCTCGTAGGCGAAGTCGTAATAGAAACCATCTGCGATAACCGGGCCGATGGTGACCTGAGCTGTCGGGTACAGCTGCTTAACCGCCTGCGCCAATAAGTGCGCCGTGGAGTGACGAATCACTTCCAGGCCTTCGGGCTGACGATCAGTAATAATGGCCAGGTTTACGTCGGTATCAATAACATAACTGGTATCGACTTCCCTGCCGTCCACAACGCCAGCAAGCGCAGCTTTTGCCAAACCGGGACCGATATCAGCGGCTACATCATGCACGGAAACCGGAGCAGAAAATTCTCGACGAGAGCCATCGGGGAGAGTAACAACGGGCATTGTTTATCCTTTGTTCTCAGTGGCGATCCCTACCAAAGACCGCATGAAAAATTTGATCTAGATGGGCTAACCATCCTTTTGAAAAGTGGTAGACCCGAGCGGATTTGAACCGCTGACCTCTGCCATGTCAAGGCAGCGCTCTAACCAACTGAGCTACGGGTCTAAAACTCTGCAGCGGGGGAACCCAGTGCTGCGAAGAGCGCGAACTCTAGCACCGCTTTTCAGTGTTTTCAACAACTTACTGAGCTTCTTCGTGAAATCTTTAAGAACTCCCGAAGACGCCAAGCCGCGCGGGATCCTCAAAATGTAGATCCAAATCCCGCGCCTAAGCAAGTGCTATTCCATCTCTTTTAAATGGGTAATTTCATCGCGCAACCTGGCGGCCGACTCAAATTCCAAATCCTTAGCATGCTGATACATCTGCTCTTCGAGCTGGGTAATTCTGGCCCAGCGCTGCTTATCAGACATCGCCTGAACATCAACCTTGTAATCCCCCTGACCTTCGGCAACCTTACGACGCCCCTTGCCGGGCACACCCGGGGCCACGGCCCCCTCCATAATATCCGCAACACTTTTGCGAATCCCTCTCGGGGTGATGCCGTGTTCTTTATTGAAAGCGACCTGCCTCTCCCGACGGCGACGGGTCTCATCAAGGGCACGCTCCATTGAGCCAGTTACCTTGTCCGCATAGAGGATCGCCCTCCCCTCAAGATTGCGCGCGGCCCGGCCAATAGTTTGTATCAGCGAACGATCAGAGCGAAGAAAACCCTCTTTATCGGCATCAAAGATCGCCACCAGGGCAACCTCCGGCATATCCAAGCCTTCACGCAAAAGGTTGATTCCTACCAAAACATCAAATTCACCAATACGTAGATCGCGGATAATTTCTACCCGCTCCACCGTATCAATATCGGAGTGCAGATACCGGACACGAACACCGCTCTCGGCGAGATACTCTGTCAGGTCCTCAGCCATTCGTTTAGTCAGCACGGTAATCAGTACACGTTGATCGAGATCCGCACAGCGGTGAATCTCCGATAGCACGTCATCCACCTGTGTCAAAGCCGGGCGAATTTCCACCTCCGGGTCCACCAGGCCGGTCGGGCGAACCACCTGCTCAACCACCTGCCCCGCGTGCTCCTTTTCATAGGCCCCCGGTGTCGCAGACACAAAAATGGCCTGAGGCGCCAGCTGCTCCCACTCTTCAAACTTCATCGGGCGGTTATCTAGAGCCGATGGCAGGCGAAACCCGTACTCCACCAAAGTTTCCTTGCGAGACCTGTCGCCACGGTACATCCCGCCGATTTGCGGCACGGTTACGTGACTCTCATCGACAAACAGCAGGGCTTCACTTGGTAAATAATCAAACAGAGTGGGGGGCGCTTGGCCCACATTGCGACCGGAAAGATAGCGGGAGTAATTCTCCACGCCGTTGCAGTAGCCAAGCTCCTGCATCATTTCTATGTCGTATCGGGTGCGCTGATCCAGCCGCTGCGCCTCAACCAGCTTATTGTTTCCCCGCAACTGCTCAAGGCGTACTCGCAGCTCATCTTTAATGTCATCGATGGCGCTGACGATTGTCTCACGCGGTGTAACGTAATGACTCTTGGGGAAGATTGTGACCCTGGGAACTTTTTTAAGCTGCACCCCCGTCAAGGGGTCAAACAGGGTGATTTCTTCAATCTCTTCGTCAAATAGGGATAGACGCACCGCCTCCATATCGGAGTCGGCCGGATAAATATCAATAATATCTCCCCGCACCCGATAAGTGGCGCGACGAAAGTCCGCATCATTACGCGTGTACTGCAGCTCCGCCAGGCGTCGCAAAATACTGCGCTGATCAACGAGATCCCCCCGATCCAGATGCAGCACCATTTTCAGGTATTTATCGGGATCACCAAGACCGTAAATCGCCGAAACCGTCGCAACCACGATCACATCACGCCGCTCGATCAATGCCTTGGTGGCGGAGAGGCGCATCTGTTCAATGTGCTCGTTTACCGATGCATCTTTTTCAATAAAGGTATCCGAGGAGGGAACATAAGCCTCTGGCTGGTAGTAGTCGTAATAGGAAACAAAATACTCCACTGCGTTCTTAGGAAAGAACTCCTTAAATTCTCCATAGAGCTGAGCTGCCAGCGTCTTATTGTGCGCCATTACGATAGCTGGGCGCTGGAGACGCTCAATAACGTTGGCCATGGTAAAGGTTTTACCCGAACCGGTTACACCCAGCAGCGTTTGATGACTCAAACCATCATTAATCCCTTCCGATAACTGCTCTATCGCCAGCGGCTGATCCCCAGCCGGCTGGTACTTGGACTCCACCTTAAAAGGCCGCGATTCCATACACTTCCCTCAACCACTCAATCATTGATGCAACACGAGATTGTAGGCTGTCGTCATACCACCCACAAACACAAGAGAATTGCGTCCTACCCATCCCTGCGGTTTTTTGCGCAAAGGACAAACAAATATTTTCCTGACAAATCAATCAGTTAAACCGTAAAAAAGGGGTTGACCTAGTCGGGAGTGCTCTATAATATACGCGCCATCTAAACGGTATGACCGAAAAGATATTCCGCCTTAGCTCAGTTGGTAGAGCAAATGACTGTTAATCATTGGGTCGCTGGTTCGAGCCCAGCAGGCGGAGCCAAATTCCAAAGCGCAGGTTAATTTGCGCTATACAAGTTAGATTAAATTCCGCCTTAGCTCAGTTGGTAGAGCAGTTGACTGTTAATCAACCTGTCGCTGGTTCGAGCCCAGCAGGCGGAGCCATAAAAGTCTTGTAAATCAATGAGTTACAGGGCGCCGCGAAGCGGCCAAAGAGGGCAACATCAATCAACTTGGTGTTGCCCTTTTTCGTTTCCGGCATCAAGAAACATCAGCGCTCATAAAATAAGTACCACGGTACCAAGTTGCTTTAAGGCCGCTTTCCGCCACCAAGGTGTCAACCAAGTGTCAACGGAAACCCTGCCGATTGCTTGCTAGCCACATCCCCACCTCTCTTTACCCTGATCAAAAAACAAGCAGGGCTGTTGAGCTGAGATGGCTGGCATGAGCCTTGGGCGGCGAACAAAACCTTCAAAGCGCTTCCAAAGCGTTCAATCTGTGAAATCTGAGCTGGTGCTTGGGCCCGCATCAGCACAGGCACTGGCCGTTGACGTCATTTCATTAACCAAATGAGCACCCAAAATCGGCAGGCGTGGGGAGGAGTGACCGGCGGTCATTTTTCCTGCACAATTATTAATCAAACAAAATCAGAGGGAGCTGGTTATGCGAATTTTTAAGGGGTTTTTGAAGGTTGGAGCCAGCTTGGTAGCTTTATCTGGCTGCCAGGATGCAATGAAGGGAAGTGAAATCTACCCAACGATAGATAACCTGGTAGAAATTGAAGCGAGTCGTCTCAAAATTATGGAGGTGAGGAGTATCAATAACAGCGTCCAGATTATCGTTGGTGAGTCGCCTGATCGGCTTTGTGAAATCTCTGTGGCCAACGCCAGCTTAGAAAACAAGCTTTCACTTAACTCTATCGAATCAAAAGATAAAATTAAAGCAGAGTGTTTATGGGACGGCTTAAAGTACATACAGGCAAGAGAGCATCACACCGCGATAGCAATAAATATAGATAAAGCTTCGACTATAGATCTGCAACTAATCAACAAAAATAAAAATAGGTACCTAGCCTTTACTGTAGTAAATAAAAAACTCAAAGAAAACCAAATATAGACATCACGCCAAATGAAAAAATATCTACAAAAGATAAAGGCTCGAGTCAGTCAATCATCTTATATTAAAAAAATCTTTCTCATGATTAACAAAAAAGAAGAAAGGGGAGGAACATTTACCGATTACTTAAACGTTCCGCAACGAAAATCCAGAATTGAAAAAACACTATTAACCTACAAGCCATTTATATGGACCTTTTGGCTTGCAGTAGTATTAGTAGTGATCATTAAAATAACTATTTTGATATCACTTAATGGCTACGAAGATTGCTATACAAGTACATGCCTAAATAACTACTTAAACCACAATCAACCGCTATTTAAAGTTGTGACGGCTACAATAGCTATATTAACTATAATTGGATTAATATTTAGAACAAACCAAACCGCCCGTCAAATTGAGCACGAACAAAGAAAAACTGAATTCAGCCACTATTTCGAACATAAAAAGATGTTTTTCGATGCACTCAAAACTTTAGAAAAAGAAAATGGGGTAAGATTTAAAAATAGAAATAGCCTATATAGTCACTGGTTTCATGAAAGTGCAATTGACAACTTTGACATATCACTAAGCAACCATGCCGATGCCCCGTTAAATGTCGCAAGGTTGTTTGAAGAAACAAGACTCACCATCAAAAAAACTCTTAGACAAGGAATTCTGTCAGAGGAAACTCTCAAACAGGTAAAATACTCATTTGAAACCTGTTTTCGATTTTTAAGCATAGAGACCGACGAACCACTTTTTGACGAAATATTTAAAGAACAGAAAAAGATCGAAAATATTACACAAATTATTTTCGATACTCTCAACACGATATTATCTCTATCAAATAACGACTTAACGATAAACCGAATAAGACCTTGGGAAATCCGCGCCCTCAGGATAGCTAGATTTCATATCGAAAAAAAAGAGCACAAAGGAATAAAGCTGCAAATAAAGACTACCTCTACGTATGTACCTTTGGAGGTGAGCTCAAATTAAATCAAGCTTTTTCATTATCTCCCCTCATGAATATGCACTCAGTAAAAGTTCACATTTGTACACCTAAAGTGCGTGAAATGCATCTCAATCTAGCACTGAAAGCAAAGCTGGGATTGGAAGTGCCGCAGGGGAATCGCAGCACCAGAGAAGAACCAGCCTAAATGGAACCTTAAAGATGCACATTCCTGTGTGATAATGCGCCGCCCCTTGAACCTATCAAATCAATTGCAAGCGATTTCGTGCGGGTGAAACCTATTAGTTACTTAGGGTCAATTATCCGATACAATCCTTTCCTACCAACACTTCACCCCGATTTAAAGATCTTATTTACGATGGAAACAATTTACCACTATACGGATGTGCACGGACTTTTTGGAATTCTAAATAGAAATCAGTTCTGGCTAACGGATAACCGATTCCTCAATGACTCAACTGAAGGCGTATATGCAAAAGAAATACTAGAAACACATAAAAAAAAATTATTCAGTCAGTTGGATGAAACTGCCCAAGAAAAAATTTACACCGCACTAACAATATCCACGCCCTTTGAAACAGGAGAAAAAGTAGTGTTTACAGGCTCATTTTCTACAGAGCCTAACCTCCTCAGCCAATGGAGAGGCTACTGTTCAAAAGAAGGGGGCTATGCCATTGGCTTTGACTTTAACGAACTCCGTAAACTTAGTGAAGACTACGACATATCAAGCTGCACTTACGTAGCAGAGGATGCAGTTAAACTATGGAAGAGTTTAATCTCCGACTTTCAAAAAATGGAAAATAAAATCCAGGAGAGCATTTTAAAAGGTGAACCTGAAAGGTTAATAGTGGAATCACTCCGAGAGGACTACATCCAATTTTTTCTTACTAGGGTATTCCTCCAAATAATCTGCAAGCATCCTGACTACAACGAAGAAAAGGAGATAAGAATTATTAAATTTTTAAAGGCTGGAGCAAAGGATATTTTTTTCCACCCCTCAAACGCAGGGCTGTCCCATATAAATCGGTGTAAAAACGAACAGAATAGACCTAGAAT
>NZ_JALBWM010000094.1 GCF_023895975.1 Microbulbifer okhotskensis | reverse complement strand
CGAGCAGTACAGTGACTATGGGGCTATAGCTGCATGAAACTGTCCGAAGTGTTGAATCTACAATAGTTGATAGAAAATCTCCTACGAGCCTTACCCCAATGTTTTAATTGATCGCCATCAAGCCACAAGGCATTATTTGATTTTCCGAGAATAGCAGACATCTGGTGGCTGTTATTCTCGGAAAATCTACTGCCTAGGCCAATATAGCCGCTCAACAAAAGGGAAATACACTTCAAAGCTTTACACGATATAAGTGTGCTCCCCTAGAGCCTAAAAACCGACTCCCACAATCTCCTGCGCTTTATCGATCACAACAAAACACGCCAAATATAAAAATCTTTAAATATTGAGCTACGCTAGTTTCAGTTAAAACAAGATGAGGCCCAAACCCTTACGCTTTGAGCTTTGAGCTTTGAGCTTTGAGCTTTGAGCTTTGAGCTTTGAGCTTTGAGCTTCTAAATTCTGGCTGAAGCCATTCAAAATGTTGGAAAAGTTGTCTAGAGCTCTTTGGTTCCACCAACAATAGTACTGAGCTCCCAGCAACACACAGCCTGAATTACCAAGCCATTCACTGGATTCGAACCTGGCGTAACTTTACCTCCCTGAAAGCCAAAATTAGCCCCCAACATTCTATATTGACAATTAAGGCCGTTAGCTATCCAAGGGACATCTTACCTATGAAGATTTTTCTCACTCCAGTTCTTCTCACTCTACTTTCTATCGGTGCCAATGGTGCAGAGGTTGCAGAGGTTGCAGACCATTCAGATAAGAGTAATCTAACGAAAAACCCTCCCCTTGGATGTGTCAACGCAACATCCATTACATCCATCAATACGGCTGCAGATATCACTGCTGGCGCCAAAGTCTGTGCTGAACAATCGAAGTTTAGCGAGGCAGCCGAGCTGATTATGGTTGCCATCGCATTCGCCTACTTCGACACTCAAAGAGTTACAGATAAATCAGCGCATGGCGCTCTGAGCGCTCTATTCGAAAAAGAATTTAGCTCAATAGATCCCCTCAACAGAAAAAAGCTCTTTACCAGCATTAATGCACTTGATAAAGGTAACGAGAGAAAACGAGAAATCTGTAGTTATCTTGAAGCTTCAGAACCACCTACCTATATACCAAATTATATGATTTCACATGGTATGGGTTCATATACCAACTCATCAAAGGAGCCTATAGCTGAAGACTTTGATGCCAGTAAAGGCTGGTCACGCTCAATGGCATTCATTAAGTGCAGCAGTTAAGGAGCCTCTGAATAACTCCGCGATATCTCTGACTCTCATAGCGGTTTACAATTAAGGCGCGGCTTTGCAGGAATACCTAGGCCTTTCAAAAAACTGTAACTCAGAGTGTAAATCGCTCTGATAGCCCCGTAGGGCGAGTATTGAAAGGCCGCATTTGATGCACTACAGCTCACGCAAAGGGCTAAGGCCATTCGTGGCCAACTGCGCCTAACACCTGCAGCCTTCATGGCTAGCAGAGACATTACGAAATCATTCATAGCCTCCTTAATGGAAGTCTTTAACTCACCTGAAAAACAAATATTTTTATCTGGTCATTGCGCCCTTGATATCAGGCATCCTCTTTTTACTTTGGCGGATAACTTCTACTTATTACCGACATCGGTCAAAAAATAATTCTTGAGAAAACTGTCACTATCTCTGCTGGAAAAATCATGGGGCGTCCCTAAGCCACTGAAACAGTCCGCATAAGAAGCCAGAATTTGATCACCACACCATTTCCTCGCTTCTCAACGAGAAAACTTCTTTCAAGCCTGAAAAGTTTTTCTTGTGTCATTCAGTATCAATATCCAGTTCATTTTCCACTAACGTCACCTGCTACATTTAACAGCATGGGTGCCGAAGCATTTGGACTGCTGCTACAATAATCTCGAAATACTAAGCATATACACCCGAGGATAGAATGAAAAAATACGGTACACTTGTGTTATTTTGTGGAAAGATGGGGGCGGGCAAGAGTACAAAAGCAGCTGAAATCTCAGAAAAAACGGGGGCGATCCTTATATCTGAAGACGAGTGGCTTTCCAGATTATATCCTGGTGAGATCAATTCGCTCCAAGATTACATAAAGTACTCGCCCCGTTTGAAGTCAGTTATCGAGAAGCATGTTCAAAGCATCTTATACTGCGGTGTTTCTGTAATCATGGACTTTCCGGGAAACACAAAACAGCAAAGATCCTGGCTCAAAGGAATATTTCTAAATAGACCCTATCACCACCAGTTAATCTACCTCGACGCCGATGATGACACTTGCCTAAAGCAAATCGCACACCGAAAAAACTCGCAGCCTGAGCGCACTGAAATTGACACACCAAGTATATTTAAACAAGTGACCAAGTACTTTGAGGCACCTTCCGCAGATGAAGGATTCAACATTGAGACAATCAAGCTCACATGCACGTAGCATGCACACGGTTTAATTGGCAATCTAACGTTATAACGAGCCGAGTATTGACCGAAACACTCAAGAGAATGGGATTAATCAGATGAATAATTTTTCAACACCTGCCAAGCCGGCCATCCATGGGAAATGGGGAAATGTAATATAAGGATGTATAGCCACCCGCCATGGGACGGCAAGGCCAGACCATCGCACAGTACCCCCATATTGCCACTAAAGAGCCTGCACCCTGTCTGCCGGCCTCGATACAGATCTGACCATAGAATTCTCGGCTACAGACACAGCAGCAACCATTCAATCATTTTTCTGGTTTTTTACATCAGGAAAAATGATAATTCCAATATTCTAGAAATATAGTTTACAACCCCTCAGGCGTCGGTTACCTTACTCACCATGGAACACCAAGATGCCGCTAAAAAATTATCCGAACTGGGCCACACCACACGCCTGGCCATCTACCGCCTGCTGGTTAAATCAGGGCCGGAGGGCCTGTCCGTAAGCGATCTACAAGCGCAGCTGGATATTCCGGGCTCCACTCTCTCTCACCATATCAGCCGACTGGTTAATTCTGGCCTGATGGTACAAAAGCGCCAGGGCCGGGTGCTGCTATGCGTGGCTTGCTTTCCCGCTCTGATGGACTTGGTGAACTACCTGCTAGAAGAGTGCTGTACCACACCTGACCAGGGGTCCAACGGCAAAAGCTAAAATTTTGTTTTAATCTATATTTCGACTATTCTAGAAATATAGATTTTTAGAGGTGTTAACCTATGCTGCCTAACCACACGCCAAGTAAAATACAGCAGCGACTACAGAGTGCTGAACCCAATATCGAGCCCTCGAAGATACTGGTCTTGTTTGGTTCGCTCAGGCCCAACTCATTCTCTCGCTTACTGGCCAATCAAGTCATGGAAATACTCGAGCATTTTGGTGCCGAAGTGCGCCTATTTGACCCTATCGACCTGCCGATCTATGACGGTGTCAGTCAAGAACACCCAAAAGTCCAACAATTGCGCGACCGGTCTGCCTGGAGCCAGGGGCAGGTGTGGATCAGCCCTGAGATCCACGGAAATATATCTGCAGTTTTCAAAAATCAAATCGATTGGCTACCTTTGGAGCAATCGGCATGCCGCACAACTCAAGGAAAAACCCTCGCGGTTATGCAAATCTCAGGGGGATCGCAGTCGTTCAATACCGTCAATAACCTGCGTGTATTGGGCCGCTGGATGCGCATGTTCACCATCCCCAACCAGTCCTCTATCGCCAAGGCATGGCAGGAGTTTGACGACCATGGACGCCTAAAGGATTCATCTTTTAGAGACCGAGTTATTGATGTGCTGGAGGAGCTGGTTAAAACCACCATACTGCTACGTGGTCAAAGCGATTATCTAACCGAGCGCTTTAGCGAAACCAAGTCGAATCAATCGCTAGAAGTGGAAGCATCTGTTAAGAATTTAGTTGCAGCAAGCGGTGCTGCTTAACCTTGCTATAGCTACTGAGAGCCGCCCTGGGACAGGTCCAGACTTGCCCCCCATCAAGCCCTCATGTGTAGAGCAGTTTCTCGCCGAAAGAGACAGATAGGGCCACGATAAGGATATTCCTCCATGAGCTTCTCCCTGGACCCGGAATTCTCTGCCGCCCTAGGCAAGTTCGACAACTTGCTGGGTAGCCTAACAGAAGCACCGATTGGGGATATCGACACAAGGCGCAAGAACAGTGCTCGACTGAGCAAAGCTCTCATTCAGAATCGAACCTTCCCGGTAGACGTTTCTTACCAGGACTTTTTCATCAAAAGCGAGCATCAAGGAGAGATCAAACTCCGCTGGTACCAGAAGAAAGGGCAGAATCCAGGCTCGGCCATATTGTATATTCACGGAGGCGGTCTGATTTGCAATGAGGTCGCTATGTATGATCAAGTTGTTGCTGAATATGTGGCCGCCAGCGGCGTGCCATTCCTATCGGTAAATTATCGAAAAACGCCAGAATTCCCCTACCCCATTCCCATTGACGACTGCTATCAAGGGCTCAAGTGGCTGGCTCAACACGCCAGAGAACTCACCGTCGAATCCTCCCGAATTGCCGTTATGGGCGACAGTGCGGGCGGGGGCCTTGCGGCAGCCTTGGCAATCGTGACACGCGACAAGAAGGGGCCTCCGCTAGCCCGGCAGATACTGCTCTACCCCATGCTGGATGACAGAACCGTAACTGCCGATCCACAACTCCTGACATTTGCCAGCTGGACAAACGAGGATAACCTCACCGCCTGGACAGCTCTTTTGGGCAATCAGGTGGGAAGCCCCACTGTCAGCCCCTACGCTGCGCCGGCACGACTGCAGCATGCTAATGGGTTAGCGCCCGCCTTTATCGATGTCGGTGAGCTGGATATATTCCGTGATGAGAGCATTGAATATACACGGCTACTCACAGATGCAGGCGTGAGTACCGAGTTACATGTTCGCCCCGGTGTGTCCCACGCATGGGAGGTGTACGCTCCAGAGATATCTGTTTCGCGACGGGCTTTTGCTGATCGCATCCGCACCATCCGTGACATTTGACCAGAATATCGCACCTTGGGAAATCGACTGCAGACAATCCCCCTATGAGCTCTCTCAAACCCCTCATTTTTGACAGTCACTTCCACATTATCAATCCCATTTTTCCTTTGTTTTCCAACCAAGGGTACCTCCCACCGCCTTTTACCGTCGGCGATTACCAACGCAAGCTGAGTAATTGTCATTTACTCGGTGGAGCCGTGGTTTCAGGATCATTCCAAAAGCAGGATCAAACCTACCTTGTCGACGCTTTGGCTAAGCTCGGTAGACACTATGTAGGAGTAACACAATTATTGGCGGGAACCCCGGACGACACCATTCTGGAGCTTCACAAGCAGGGAGTCAGGGCCCTGCGCTTTAACCTGAGGCGAGGCGGTTCTGAAGAGGTGGGGAGTATTGACACCCTTGCCCGGCGCGTTTTCGAGCTGGCGGGCTGGCACATCGAGCTGTATATCGACTCCAGTGGTCTCATCCCTCTATATAACCAACTGATTACCCAAAATTTCCATTGATCACTTGGGGCTCAATAAGCACGGCTTTAGCACCCTGCTCAAACTGGCCGAAAAAGGGGTAAAAGTAAAAGCGAGTGGATTTGGTCGCCTAGATTTTGACCCGGCAGCCGCAATTCGCAGCTTGCACACGGCAAACCCCAGTTGCTTGATGTTCGGTTCAGACCTTCCATCCACCAGAGCGCCGCGCCCATTTAAACATGATGACATTTTGCTAATTAACGACACGCTGGGTAAAGCCGAAGCAAGAAAGGTCCTAGTTGGCAATGCTCGCGAATTTTATCTGCAACAACCCAGGGCAAATACAGACCCCATGGGAACCGGAGCATAATCCAGGTGTCTTGCAATAGGCCACAAGCACTTAAAAAGTAAACTGTACTTGGCAATAAGTGCAACAATTAACGAACCATATAATTATCCCGCCCCCTATAATCCGCGGGTATGGAAAGAGCTTACAAATCACTGGTAATTCATAAATGTCAGCTGTAGGATGCGGCGAATATTACAGGCCAAGGAAAACCTGGAAGACTCAACGCAGGAGGTTGTAATGAAAGGATTTACCACCATTGTATTATCCCTTTTAATTTTGTCCGGATGTACCGGCAATGGCACTAAACCACTGGGAACAGAAGATGTATCCCTGGGTGTAGATACCGAGCAGACCATTAAAGAAAAACTCGGCAAGCCTTACGAGAAAGGTGTTTTTATAAAAAACAACCAGCAAATTGTTACACTGGCTTACGCTTACCCCACCACCGGCAGTAAAGCCGATAAGGACGATGTCAGTGCTGCGCGCAATCAAGGCTTCTATTTTTTCAACAATAAATTAGTTGGCCAGGATTTTGTCAGCTCTCTTGCTGAAGACTCTACGGATTTTGATGAGTCAAAAGTACCACTCATCAATGAAGGCCACACCAGTATTAGCGAGGCACAAGATTTACTCGGCAACCCTTCCGGAGAGTATCAATATCCGCTGATCAGCAATCCGTCTGAAAAAGCTAAGGTTTATATGTATAGCCAAACCAGTAAAGCTATCTTCCAACCAAGCTCTTATCAGAAAATTCTAATAGTCAGCTACAATACCGACGGTATCGTCACCCACGTGGAATTTGCAGAAATAGGCAATAAACATTTAAATGGTCAGCAGTAATTAATCAGGAAGCTCCCCCACTCCCTATTAATTCTTCGCTACGGAAGCCTGAGCCGCAGGCTTCCCCGAGACAAATAGAAGGCAAACCACCAAACCTACCAGTGCTAAATAGGCATTGACCGTGAAGGCCCTGTCGATACCCATCGACATATCCGGGGCCAAGGCAACGATCGTGGTATTCACCCCCAAGCCAATAGCCCCTCCGCCAATCTGGAACATATACAAAATCGCGCCCGCCAAACTGGCCCTCTCCGGGGCAACGACGGTAATCGCAGCCGTAGTAATCGCAGAATAAAAAAGACCAATCCCCGCCCCCAACACGATCAAGCCTGGAACCATTTCAACGAAGGTCGTTTCTTTATGCAGGTGGGATAACATAAACATACCGACGCACATAGCAACAGTTCCCACGGAGACAATTGCCTTAGCCCCCAAGGTTTCATAAAGGCCACCGGCAATAAAAGAAGTAAGGCCAAATGAAATCATCATCGGCAGAAGCCCCATTCCCGAATACATAGCCGACTGATGGTGCATCTTAGTCAAATATTGAGGTACATAAAGGAGCGCAGCAAAGAAAACAACAGACAGTAACAGCGTGGCAAACCCTGCGGCGAAGAAACCGTGATTGGCCGCCATATCCAAGGGAATCAAAGCATTCTTACCCGCATAGCGCTCAGCCAAGATAAACAGCCCCATGAATAACAGAGCCATCAATGCCAGCATGATGATTATCGGACTCTTAAAACCCACATCAACTACCAGATCCAATGCCAACAGCAAACAAAATAGTGAGGTAGTCAGGGATATCACACCCCCAAAGTCAATACGCTCTTCTACATTTTCAGGGCTGTCATCAGGTATGAACTTCCAACAGACAAAGTAAGCCAGTGCGGCAACCGGAAGATTGATAAAAAAGATCCAACGCCAGCTCAACCAATCGGTGAGGATTCCACCCAGCACGGGGCCAATAGCATTCGCGGCTGCGCACATAGCCATCACCAAACCGCCCGCCAGGCCAGAACGACCTTCCGGCATCATACCGTAAGTCATGCCTAATATGGCCGGCCACATAAGAGCACTACCTATACCCATTAAGCCTCGTGCCACGAGCAATATGGGGATGTCGGTAGCAAGGCCTCCCAAGAGGGAGAAAAAGACAAAAGCGGCCATGCCAATAAAGAAAATTCGTCGCCGCCCAAATATATCTGCAAGGCGACCGCCCGAAATCAGCAATATACCAAAGGCAAGTGTATAACCATTAATAATCCACTGAGTGGTGGTGATATTGGAGTTAAACTGCTTTTCAATCGCCGGCAGGGCCACTGAAAACGCTGTAAGATCATTCCCAATCAGAAAAATTGCCAAACTCAAGGCGAACAACCCAAGTATCTGGGTTTTGGTTAGTGATGTATTTTTGCCCGTCATATTTTCAGATCAGCCACACGCTCTATTTAATCACCGGGTTAGGTAAGCATTACAAGTGTGGCCCAAAGGCGGGTAAGCACAGGAAGCATTTACGGCTCCCTACGCTCCCAGCGATTTTTATCACGCAAATGCGGCGGCGGGCAGTTTAGATTTCCCCAGGCGATTGCTGGAAAAACTCCTGGACCGGCTGGTAATCCGGGTTTGCGCCACAAGAGCCCCGCACGACCAGCTCGGTGGAAAGCACCTCTGGCTCCATCGGCTGACCCGAAATGATCGTCATCATCTTCTCCACCATCAGCTCTCCGCCGCGGTGGATATTCTGGCGCACCGTTGTCAATGGTGGGGTAAAAAATGGCGCACTCGGAATATCGTCAAAGCCAACCACAGCAACCTCTTCCGGCACCCAGTGACCACAGGCCTGCAAGGCTTTGATGGCCCCCATGGCAATACTGTCACTGGCCGTGAATATGCCATCGAAGCTCAAACCCTCACGCTCAATCAACTCGATGATGGATTGATAGCCGCTCTCGCTGGAAAAAGCGACATCCAGCTGCCTGGCACTATCGGCCATCTCCACGGCAGCCAAGGCCGAACAGTATCCCTCAAAGCGTCCATTCACTTCCGGATGGGCAATATCCCCCAGGAAAATGATTCGACTCCGACCGAGACCCAGCAAGTGCTCAGTGGCTTGGCGCCCCCCCATCTGGTTATCACTACTGACAATACAATAATCGGCACCCGTTCTTTTGGTCCCGCCCCAGACAACCAGCGGATCTCCCTGTTCATACAACTCTCGCAGTGGGGCATCATCCACCCCCTGCCCTATCACGATCACGCCATCTGCACGGCGCGACCCCACCAGGTAGGAATGCCAATCGGATCTGCTGGAAATACGATTGGAAAAGAGCAAATCATACTTATGCTCGGCGAGGCGATCAGCAATCGCGCCAATCATGTCGATCATAAAGGGATCAGAGAAAGTCTGGCCGCCGGTGTGGCCCGTGTTAATCACCACCGAAATAGTATGGCTACACTGCAATCGCAGATTCCGCGCGCTCTCATTGATCTTGTAATTCATTGAGCTGGCAATCTTTTGAATGCGCTCGCGGGTCTTTTCATTGATCAACGGATTGTTATTCAGCGCACGCGAAACTGTGGATTCAGAAACTCCCGCCAGCCGCGCAATATCGGACATAGAGACAGGAGAGGAGGAATCCTTGGGCATGGCGTACTTCACCTTGTTCGCGGAAAAAACGCCATCTTAGGCCCGCCGTCCAGTTTTGTAAAACAGACCTAACCCGCCGGCGCAGCAGCACTTGCCACCCTCTCATCGCCACGCTCCACCGCTCGGCGGAAAAAGAACAAGCTGATCAGAATGACCGTAATCGGGATCAGCGAAAGATAGAAAGCAACTTGGCCATCGAAAGCTTCAAAGACCGAGCCTGTAATCAATGAACCGGTAGTACCACCAAGAGCAGAAAAAATCACCAATAATCCTGTCATCGCAGAGTGCTGATGAGTCGGTAAGGCGCTGAGCATGACAGAGTTAATCGCTGGATAAACCGGTGCCATAAACAAACCAATCAATGGCAACACAAAAGCAGCAATTGGTGCGCTCAACCAATTTACACTAGGGTTGGGCTCAATATTGTTGGCTAATGGTAAGCTCAGCAACACCAACATGGCCATAGCTAACAGGCAGATATTAAGCACTGGATACCAGTGCACCCGCCGCATAATCACCCCCGCCCCAAGCCTTCCCAGTGCCAGACTCGCCGCAAAGATACTGGCAGCCTGCACACTCATCGCCGTAGGCAATTTCAGGATTTCATTGTTGAAAGTGGGCAACCAACTACCAATGCCCTGCTCGATCAAGACATAGACAAATACCGAGATAACGTAGATATATACTAAGGGCTTGGCCATCAATTTAACCATTGCCAAAAAATCCTGGCGAGGGCTCGCACCCTCAACCCGCGTACCGGATTCCTCCAAAGGCGTTACCCAAAGCAACACGAAAGCGATTGCACAGATGACGGCCAGCACCCAGTAAACACCGAGCCAAGCCGTGGAGCCGGAATTGGAGGAATCAATAAAGGCGCTAAACAACCAATAGCCACCGAGCACCCCCACCATAAACACCCCTTCCAGAGTATTCAGTAAACTCGCATGCTCTTTGCGCCCCCGAGCAAGCAACCCGACGGTGGAGTAAACCGCAACTTTCACCAGAGCAAAAGCAACCCCAACCGATAAAAACAGCAGCTTTGTCGTCCAAAATCCGGGCACTAGAGGCATTACCACACAAGCCGCGGTAACAATGGCCAAGCCTACTAACATGGCCCGCTTAAACCCCAACCTGGGTAATTGCGAGGCCACCAAAAAGGAGACAATGCCGATCGGAATATCTTTAAAGCCTTCCAACACGCTTGCGGCAGACTTACTCACACCGTAGGTATTAATCACTTGCAGGATCACAGTACCCACACTGTTCAGCAGAATGGCAAACACGAAGTAGATAGCGAACAGGGAAAGAAGTATGCGCTGATTTTTCATAAGAGAATCTTTTCGATCTATGGCTTGGGCCGTCAGCCGTAGCAGCCTGTTATTGTACATTTTTTGTTCTGCTTTTGTAGGATAATGCGCCCGCAGTCACACTTACCCAACAACCCCAGTATGTATCAGCTTTAAGATGAAATGCAATCGTTTGCAATAAATATGACCATGGTGACTCAAGCAGTCACATTTAAACAATGTAAGAGAAAGAAAGAAGCGTCCAAAAATGAAAATAATCCTTTAAATTCAATAGTTTGAAACTAACAAAACAATCTACTATGGGGGCTTGCCTCTACTTTGAATCACTCAAAAACACATAAATGCAATCGATTGCAAAAAAACCCTGTTTGCGGATAGACTGAAAAGCATCAGCCCACTAATTCCAGCAGGCTTGGGGCTGCGCCTGAATATCCAATCCAGTGAACGTGGTATGAAGCAACAACAAATCAAACATGGTATTCACCCCTGGAGCCTGGTGGAGAAAACTCTCCAGCCCGAGGACTACTGTCTCAACGCCACCCTCTTCTCCCTGGGCAATGGCTATATCGGTCTGCGTGGTGCCTTTGAGGAAGGCTACGATCCTGAGCCCTTTACCGATGGCTGTTACCTCAACGGTGTCTACGCCAGCGAGCCTATTGGTTATGGCGAAGCGGCCTACGGGTATGCACGGAACAACCAACGCATGTTGACAGTGCCCGATGGAAAGACGGTCCATATCAGCCTCGATGGAGAGCGCTTCAGCTTAGCCGAGGGCGAGTTGCTTCACTATGAGCGCCGCCTGGATATGGTCGCCGGCATCAGCGAGCGCAAGCTGACCTGGCGCTCGCCCAAAGGAAAAACGATCGAGCTTAGGGTGCAGCGACTGGTTTCGCTGAAAGAAAAGCACCTTTTCGTTTTGAACCTAGAACTCACCCCAATCAACTTTGATGGCGAAGTACGCCTTCAATCCTGCCTGGATGGCGACTTGGCCCAGGCTGAGCGTAGCGACGACCCCCGCCTGGCCTCCCCTATCGACCAGGGAGATATCCAGTGGCTGGGGAATACAGCCGACGGTACCTACCTGGCACTACCCCTTTCCGTCAAAAGCAGCGGCTTCTCGATTTGCAGTGCCGCCCTGCATGATTGCGCGAGCGACAGCGAATTCACTATCTCCAATCTGCGTAGCGAGGACTGTGTTTCGATCGAGTACCGCTTTAATGCCCAGCGCAATACACCAATCCGCCTGACAAAGTATGTTGCCTACTTTGCCGAGCAAAATGCCGAACCCATAGAAGCGGCAGAACTGCGTAGCTATCTGGAATTTTGCGCGACCAAGGGTTTCGCAAAGCACGTCAAATCCCAGCGGTTAGAGATGGAAAAATTTTGGAGCGAGTCGGATATTCAAGTGAATGGCAATGATGCCCTGCAGCAGGGAATCCGCTTTAACCTGTACCACCTGTTCCAGTCATTGGGGCGGGATGGCCGCACAAATATAGCCGCCAAAGGCCTGTCAGGTGATGGCTACGATGGCCACTACTTCTGGGATACAGAAATCTATGTGTTGCCATTTTTCCTCTACACTCAGCCCCAACTAGCGCGAGGATTGCTGGAGTACCGCCATTCGATTCTGGATGCCGCCCGTGCCCGCGCTCGGGAAATGGCTATTGGCAAAGGGGCTCTATTCCCCTGGCGGACCATCGGCGGTGAGGAGTGCTCGGCCTATTATCCGGCCGGTACCGCCCAGTACCACATCAATGCCGATATCGCCTACGCCGTGCGCCATTACTGCCGGGTGACCGGCGATATCGACTTTTTGCGCAGCAAAGGTGCAGAAGTGGTGATTGAGGGGGCGCGAATGTGGATGGAAGTCGGTCACTTCAACCCCCGCCGGGACAACCAGTTCTGCATCAACGGCGTAACCGGGCCGGACGAATATACCGCACTGGTAGACAACAATTTTTATACCAACCTAATGGCTCAAGCCCACCTGCAATATGCGGCGGAAGTCTTCTATTGGCTCAAATCCTTCGATCCTAAAGCCTGTGCCGCATTGGCTGAACACATACAACTGGGAGTAGAAGAGCCTCTGAACTGGGTGCGTGCCGCAGAAACCATGTACCTTCCTTACAATGACACCCAAGGAATACACCCCCAGGATGACAGCTTCCTGGACAAACCTCAGTGGAATTTTGCAGATACCCCCGCAGACCAATACCCCCTGCTACTGCACTACCACCCGCTAGTGATCTACCGGCATCAGGTCTGTAAGCAAGCCGACGTGGTGCTGGGACTACTTCTGCAAAGTTCTGAGTTCTCTGTCGAGCAAAAACGCCGCGATTTTGATTTCTACGAACCGCTCACTACCCATGACTCCACGCTGTCCGCCTGCATTCACAGCATTATTGCCAGTGAGGTGGGCTACCCGGAAAAAGCGCTCAACTACTTCCAACAGGTAGCGCGAATGGATCTGGATAATTATCACAACAATACACAACACGGCATACACACCGCCTGTATGGGCGGAACCTGGATGTGCATGGTCCAGGGTTTTGCCGGCATGCGTCTGCATGGCAGTGAACTGAATTTTAATCCTTACATTCCCGATGGAATGGATGGCTATCGCTTCCGCCTTCAATTCCGCGACCGCACTATCGCTTTAGAAGTAGACCGAAAAAAAACGAGTTACACCTTGGTAAAGGGTGAAGCAATCACCTTACACCACGGCGACCAAATCCTGTTACTGGGCTCTAAGGGCCAAACAGAAATCATTCAAATGGCACAGATAGAGGAGGTATCATAATGATCTATCGGGCAGCAATCTTTGACTTGGATGGCGTAATAGCCGATACCGCACGACTACACCTACAAGCCTGGCGTCAGCTAGCCGACGCATTGCAGCGCCCTTGGGCCGAAGATACAGAGGAAAAGCTTAAAGGCCTGGAGAGAATGGCTTCCCTGGAAGTCATTCTCGGAGAGAAGAGTTCAAAATACAGTACTGAAGGAAAAATTGCTCTCGCGGCACGTAAAAACAGCCGCTATCAAGAACTTATTCGCAGCTTATCACCGGCAGATCTATTGCCCGGTGCCAGCGAGCTTTTAGCCTGGCTAAGCGAACGGCACATTCCGACCGCTCTGGCCTCAGCCAGTAAAAACGCTAC
This sequence comes from Microbulbifer okhotskensis, assembly GCF_023895975.1. Lineage (GTDB taxonomy): Bacteria > Pseudomonadota > Gammaproteobacteria > Pseudomonadales > Cellvibrionaceae > Microbulbifer > Microbulbifer okhotskensis. Next base: position 2,145 of record NZ_JALBWM010000094.1, on the reverse strand, counting down.
AGCTGTATTAGAAGCACTGGGTATTTCGGGTTATTTTTCAGTCGTTGCAGATCCGGAAATGTCAGCGCCAAAACCATCTCCCGATATTTTCCTCGCAGCAGCCAGAAGTTTACGGATCGATCCTGAGTTCTGTATTGCCTTCGAGGACGCTACTGCGGGTATAGCAGCAATCAAATCGGCAGAGGGGATGACCGCCATTGGCGTTGGCAACAAGGAGACATTAGCTGAAGCTGATTACAATATAGAAAGCTTGACAGAATTCACACCCACAGACTTCTTCCTTTCAGCGATTCAGGCCGTATCTTTTAACTAAGAAGCCGGTAGAAATTACCCTCAACTAAGCAGGCTGCAAGAAAAGCAGCCTGAATCCCACCATGAAACGAGCCAATCCAAGAATTATCAAAACTTCCTGAATTATTTTTATGGCAGAGTAGAAAGCAAAGATTGACAAGCACCTACTGTATAACTTCTCTCTAAACTGGGATAACCACCTTATCGACCAACAAAACGAAGCAGGGTGGGATCTCTATCGCAAAGTTTTTGGGAAAGGCAGGATTCAGAATCAACTATTTTAAAGTCAGCAAACTCAAAACCCGGCCCCACCGAGCAACCAACCAAAACTGAATCACCGATTGGCTCAGCAGCTTGCCAAACGCCAGCGGCAACAACGTAACAAAAAACTTTATTTTTTACAGAAATTTCGATTCGGCTCAGTGAGTCTTCCAACTCATCCCAAATATAAAGATACAGCCCTTCACCTTGATACAGATTCCAGACTTCATCAGACTCTACCTTATGAAATCGGGAGACTTCACCCGCAGCCAAATAAAAATATATATGAGTCAATGCACTTCTTCTCTGACCATCGGGCTTGATGACCATTACCTCAGATTTGAATACCGGTAGGAATTTCCCACCTTCTGGATGATCCCGTAGATTTATTGGTTTCATTTATTTTTAACCATGAGATTGGCATGGCAAAGAATTAGATATATATTCAAAACCAAGCTCAACAATTTCAACACTTGGATCTGAGACTGAAAGCTCATCCTTAAAATCACGATTTTCGGCATCTAAGTGACACCCAGTACAGCACTGTTCCACTTACCTACTTGGGACACCACAACAGGAATAAGATAGCCAGAAGATCCAGATTAAGAAACACCCTCAGGCCGAACCTTCTGACAATCATCTCAATCTAAACAGTCAGGATTAGAAGTTAAAAAAGTATTACCCAACCAAACATTGGTATTATCGCAAGCATCTACACTCAACTCGCGCAAATCAAAGTCCGGATTATTTACAGCAACATTCCCGATAATATTGTTATACATCTGTCCTGAGGCATCCATATAAATACCAACCGAACCATTCATTTGCACATTATTCTGGGTGTAGCTTCCCCGATTGGAGGCTGAAATATATATCCCCCAAAGTAAATTATCAGAAACATTATTTTGCGATACATTTGACCAATCGCCATCCACCTGAATACCAATTAATGAATTTTGCCCCAAGTCATTTGACAGCAAAGTATTTCTCTCGCCGCTAACAAGAACACCAGTATTTCCATTACCCGTAGCAATTGAGTAACCAACAAAATTAAAATCACTAATCAACTCAATTCCCAAAAAATTGTTGGAAATAGCCGAAACCTCTAAAATATTGTGGAAACCATCTCCTGCAACCCTAACCCCTCTTTCGCATGACAATATAGTGCCGCCACCGGTTAAATAACCTACCGCGCCATCCATTTCCACACCAACTGCCGTGCCATCACACTCAATATTATAATTATTCATATCGAGCCCCCCTGTCGGCCCGACAATTATCACTGCGGGACTCACCGTACATGTCAAATCTTCATTTAGAATCTCTTGGGTATATAGGATATCTCCACAGCTTACAGCTGTAGCTGTGCCAGACATCAGTATGCAAGGCACCGCCATAGCAACGGCCAAATTGCACTTCACACTATTCGCCCACTTGATTTCCATGCCACCACCCTCCATATAGCCATTAAATGAGAACGACATATTCTCAAACAGAGTTTGACCTAGGAGGCTAAAAACGCTATGAGAAATTTTACCTAACAATACTTCGGACAGTTTTAGGGGGCGAAATAGGTAGGAACCACGGCCAGAT
>NZ_JALBWM010000093.1 GCF_023895975.1 Microbulbifer okhotskensis | reverse complement strand
CCAGCTGGCCCCCTTTGCTATCGCCAAGTGTGTCGGTCATTGTGGGAATCTAGGATACAGCTAGAGCCCGACCGTGCCTACTCTGCTAATCGTAAAGAACAGTTATTTTTAGGCCCTTCGTTACAGAAACGCGATACCCGCCGAATTGATATGGATAAGGTAAGAGACTACCGTGTTCCTGCATTAATTGATCTGTATATCTGGTCTATTGTTGAGGGGGAGCACTTATCTAATGCAGATTTTTTGAGGCTAGTATTTCCAGGTGACACAAGAGCCGATGAGCTGGTTAACGAAGATAAGATTAAAAAGGTTTGCTTGCCATACGCTTTCCGCTGTATGAAAACTGAGCTGCTATCTACTCTCCATAGATCCTTAGACTGGGAAGAAAAAAAGAATTGGAAAAATAGCATTTCTTAAACTTCCGACAAGTGGCGCTGCTTAAACTTCTGAAAAGTGGTGCCGCTTAAACTTCCGGTAAGCCCCGTTCGTAATTGATTCAATCTCCTCACCGCCACAGACGTTCACTGTGGTTTGTTAAAGGAGACTGAATATGCCCCTCTCTAATACTCATCCCCAAGTGCAGGATGTTTTACCTAACCCGCCGAGAGACCCTATTTTGCGCCTACCAGAGGTAGAGCGTCAGACTGGGCTCAAGAAGACTTATATCTACGCCCTGGTGAAAAAAGGCGAATTCCCCACCCCTATCAAACTTGGTGAGCGCGCTAGTGGTTGGCTCTCTTCTGAGGTCTGCCAATGGGTGCAAGATCGAGTTGCCATTTCTCGTGCGGGAGGTAAGTAATGACTCTTCGCGCCTACTCTCCCTACACACACCAGCAAGTAGCTGAATTTGCTCGAAGCTATCGGAAAACAGAAAGCGCTGAGTTTGAGCAGAAAATACTTCTCTCAAATTCAAACCTGAGCGCTGAAGATCGGAAACTCTTCCTCAGCTCTATCATGGAGACATTTGATAGAGGCTGTTCTATCCCTGGTTATGAGTTGCTTTTGTTTCTATGGCCTACGGGTGAGGCAGCATTTCTAGCTGTAGGTTCTGACTCATTTAACCCTATTGTTGATCAGCAACATGGGCGTGCCCATTGGTATCTCTCCTCCCCTAATACAACAGTACTAGGCCTTCCTGACACAGAAGTAGTGAACCTTTACCGCCTTAGAGCAGGTCTCTCTCTGGGAGGTTGGTTAGTTTGGGATGGTATCCAACTCGAATACCACCCATCTGAGGAAGCTGATGCCCTAGAGCTTCGCAATGGAGGGCTTAAAAATGTCAGCTAATATACGTGCCCTCGCCATGCCATATTGCCTAGATTTACAACCGTGTGGTCGCTATGCATTACTGAATCGCAAGTATAAGCCAGTTGGTTTTAGCAGCAGATCATTTGTCTACTATGAAGAGTACCCTGTACTTTTCAATGTCAGAATTACACCCAAAAGAGCAGCAGCAATCTCCCTGAAAGGAGATCCTGATCCGAGGCGAATTATTCTTTATAACGATGGTTGTATCCCTACCGCTAACTCGGAAACCTGGCTTTTTTATCAGGCTAAATTAGCGATCTTGGCGCGATTACACCATTACAGTGATGATGAATATCACGAACAGGACAAAGCAAAACGTATCCGTCTAGCCAACTTACGCGATGCAAAACGGTTTACGGAACCTAAGGGCGTAGCGGTTTCCCTACCGCCAAATTTATAACCACGGTAAATAAGACTATTGCCTCTATTCGGGGCGATCTTACCCCCTCTTTAAAAAAGGTGTTACAGGTGTGCAGGTGTTACAGCATCGCTGAAAGCCCCGTATTTATTGGCTTTCCGCTGTCACACCTTACTGTTACCCCAAGAGTGTTACAGCAAAAAGGTGTAACAGGAGTGAGGCCCGCAGTTCTGTTGAAAGCCTTATGGGGCGGGGGTTAAAGCTAAAAATATAAGGAAAGCTAATGGCGCGCTTTGATATTAAACGAGTGGCAGACTTCGCCCTTGATCGGGCTGATGAAGTCTTGGCGCACTGGGCTCCAGATGGCTCATATCAGGGAGCTGAATATATTGCTCTTAACCCAATTCGATCTGATAGCAGCAAGGGGTCCTTCTCAGTAAATCGTAATACCGGTGCATGGGCGGATTTTGCAGCAGATGAAAAAGGTGGGGACCTCGTATCGCTGGTTGCCTATCTTGAGGGGGTAAACAATGGAGAGGCAGCACAAAGGCTTGCTGCATTTCTGGGGCTCTCTGAAGGGGAGTCTATACCGCCTAGCCCAACCTATAAGTCAAAACCTAAAAAGCCAGCCGGTAACTCTTGGGAAGCCGTATTCCCGGTACCTTTAGAAGCAGAGCAGTCTTGCCCAACAACCCATCCCCATAACGGTAAGCCCTCTAAAGTTTGGGAGTACCGGGGACAGTGCGGCTCACTGTTGATGAAGGTAATGCGTTTTGACATTCAGAAAGATGGAACAAGATCAAAAGACTATCGCCCCTTAACCTATTGTCGGGATTCGAATAGCCGCAATTCGTGGAGATGGAAACAGCCGTTAAAAAGCCGACCACTCTATAAGCTGGATCTATTAGCAAAGCGCTCTAAGGCTTCGGTATTGCTAGCAGAGGGAGAAAAGGCTGCGGATGCAGCTGCTGACCTGCTACCGGATTATGTTTGCATGACTTGGCCCGGTGGTAGTAAAGCATTGGGCAAGGCAGATTTTAAGCCTCTCCATGGGAAAGAAGTGATTCTCTGGCCCGACAATGATGCAGCAGGTAAAGAATGTATGCTCAAGCTGGCTGCAATCCTACAGGCTATGGAGTGTAAGGTTTCAGTGGTGTGTTTGGAGTCCTTAGGGCCTAAATGGCCAGCAAAAGGCGATGCGGCTGATGTGGAAGCTGCCGGTATTACAAGAGAGCACCTTGCAACCTTAATTACAGAGGGAAAGTTTTTAACGCCCTATCAATCTGTGGTAACAGAACATCAAGCCCAAAATAAGGGAGGAAGTAATAAAGGGCCCAAGTCTGGTCAATTCATAGTAAATGATCGAGGGGTATTCTTCCCGGTTCAGGGGGCAGAAGATGAGCCTTCACTAATGAGAATCTGTGATCGTCTGGATGTGCTTGCTTTAACTCGTGACCCCAAAGGAAGAAACTGGGGTACGTTGGTTCGATTCCTTGACCCTGATGGCATTGTTAAAGAATGGAATATACCCAGTGAGTATCTAGCAACTGAAGGCGGTGCAGAAGTGCTCAAGCAACTGTATAGCATGGGCCTTCGTGCTGAGGCGGGGCAGCAACCAAGACGCAGAATCGTTCAGTACTTACAAACGGCAAAAAGCCCCAATCGCTATGTCTTGGTGAATAAACTTGGCTGGCATGGCAATGCCTACTTACTACCAAATGAAACCCTGGGGACTCCTGTAGAGCCACTCTATTTTTACTCCACAAGCCCGGATCTCAACAAGATAAAGTTTAGTGGTGAACTTCAGCAATGGCGTGAGCATGTAGCGTGCTATTGTAAGAACAATACCCGGTTGTTATTTGCAGTTTCAGCGGCATTTGCAGGCCCCCTATTAAATCTCATTGGTATGGAAACGACTGGCTTTCATTTCTTTGGCGATAGCTCCCAGGGAAAAACGACCTTACTTAAAGTGGCTGCCTCTGTTTATGGCGGGCCTGACTTTGTTCGCACCTGGCGTAGTACTGACAACGCGCTGGAAAGTATTGCTGCCTCCCACTCTGATGGCCTTTTAATTCTCGATGAGATCAGCCAATGCGATCCCCGTATTGTGGGGGATATTGCCTATATGCTGGGAAATGGCACAGGCAAGGCAAGAGCTAATGATCGCGGAGGCGTACGCGGGAATGCGTTTGAATGGAGGCTTGTCTTCCTCTCTACAGGAGAGCGCACGCTTGATCAGCAGATGGCTGAAGCGGGTAAGAAAGCAAAAGCAGGACAAGAAGTGCGGCTATTGGCTATTCCCTCAGATACGGGGAGTGGTGCCGGTATCTTTGATGAACTGCATGGATTTGCTGGGGGCGCTGCGCTATCGCGCTACATGGTTGATAAAGCGGCCTTATTCCATGGAGTGGCCCTTTATACGTTTATCAGAAAGCTTTGCGCTAGCAACTTGGAAAAGCTGGCAAGCCAGATTCGCCGAGAACTTGTGAACTTTGCCGCAGAGCTGTCTGATGATGTGAGTGGCCAGGTACGAAGGGCAGCAGAGAAGTTTGCTCTTGTTGGTTTTGCTGGGGAGCTGGCTTCCACTGCGGGAATTACAGATTGGCCAAAAGGCATGGCGATGGAAGCGGCCAAATCCTGCTTTAGCGCTTGGGTATCAGCCCGGGGCGGTGTTGGAAACCTGGAAGACCGGCAGACCTTGTCAGCGGTGAGACTATTCTTTGACCTCTACGGAGAATCCCACTTTACCCGCTGGGATCGAGAAGACTTCACCGCTGATGATCACACTGTTCGTACTTTGAAGCGTTGCGGATACCGGAAAACGCTACAAGACAGTAACGCCCTTGAGGGACAGGCATGTTCTGAGACCGTTTACTACGTTTACCCGGTCACCTTCAAAGCAGAGGTTTGCAAAGGGCTAAGTGATCGGAAGGCAAAGCAACTACTGGCCGCCTGTGGTGCTTTGGAGCGTGATGGCAACGGGAAGTTCTCCATTCCAACGCGTTTACCGAACAGTGGGCGCAACCCTGAACGGGTGTTGATCATTCGACCTCATTTGATTCCTGTTGAAGATGATGAAGAAAAGGGACTACTTAAGAAAAAGGCCGCTTAGCCTATGCTGTTTACAGGTGTTGTAAACGGTGTGCAGCCGTTTACTTTCTCCAAATAAGTAGTGGCTATAGTGCGCAAGGCAGGAATCAGGTCTTGTGGAAGTATTGTGGTCCGGTTTTTATTACCTTTGCTTCCCCGTACGAACACGTTGTTACCGCCAAAATCGATGCCATTGACTCTCAATGAAAAGTGTTCGGCACATCTGAGCCCTGTGCCATACATTAGTTCAACTTGAAGGTAGTAGGCACCTTTAGGCTTTGAGATGATGGCTCTCATCTCTTTCCGGCTGTAAACAACTAGAAAGCGACGATATTGCTTGGCTGGCGTAAAGCCAATGTTGGAACTATCGACTCCAAAAAACCGTTTATAAACACACACCAGCGCATTTAGTGTAATCCGCTGGGTATTAACCGAACCATGACGATTGACTAACAGGTGGTTTAGGAAGGCCTCGACCTCAGCGATACCGCCCGCCCGAGTGTGTCGTAGTTTATGAAAGTGGATAAAGCGCTTTATTCAGTGAACACATGTCTATTCCATCCGACAAGCTAGACCGGCCTCGCGAATATGAAGTCAAACGCTGGGAATGAACTTGGTTGAGTACTTAGGAAGCCTGTGACGAATATCATCCATGGCCGTGCCCCACAACTGTATATAAATACAAATGTAGGTGCTGTAATCACAGGTGCCAGCCCAGAATTATAGATCCATAGCTAACATCCACAGAAAGTTTTCCTCTAACTTATTTATTTAATTGCAGGTAAAATATGCTCAAGAGCGGGATATGGAACCAGGCGACTTGAGCCGATGGCTTACTATCTCTGGCTGTTATTTGAACGAAAACTTACAACCTATTGTAAATAAAGGCTTTTTTTACATAGCTTGAAGGGTCTACTTCAGAAATAGTGGCCAAATCGATAGTGAGCCACTGGCTCTTTAATAAACTATTATGTTTTTCGGAGATCTGATGCTAGAACTTCTGATTCCCATACGGGAGACTCTAAATAAATCTGCTTTAGTGGAGCTGTCGAATTGGTTCTGTGAAATGCCAGATAATGCAGCCTGGTATGTCATTTCCGATTACTGCTTTGGTGATAAAACTAAACAAAATGATACTGTTTCTTTTACGATACTTCTTAACCACGATAAAATTGAAAACATAAAGAAATATATTAATCATTTTGCCCCAAAGGACATAAAGTCAACCAGGACAGTTTCAGAAGAATTTCTTCAATATATTAATTCTCCCGTAGTTTTTACGTTTACATTTGTGATTGACAGAAAATCAAATCTATTACGTGATTATGCATCTGATGAAAACATGCTGTCATTTCTAGGTCCATTTAGAAATATTGTGAATGGTATTGCTTCAAAATCAACTTTTGATTCCGGTTATATTGACAGCGTACTAAAACGTTCATACCTCTTTGAAGCTGATTTTGAAAAGAAAAATTTCAACTCAAAATTAGCCCGCCAGATTTTTTTAGTCTCAGCGTTTGCTGGTTTAGTATTCGAGCACTTAACTATAACCAAGAAGCCTGAATACATTCAGTGGGTTTCAGATCGAGATGCCCTAGCAGAAAGGTATGATGGATTTATTTATGATTTGTCTTATTTTTTGTTTCTAACTGGGTATTATGGATATATTCTAAAGACTGAAAAATCACCAATGATGCTTGATAAACCTAAATTTATCTTTCCTACGCCTGAAAAGTCAGGAAAGAACAATTTTGATGAGTTAATACGTATTCCAGATTATCTTGCGGGAACATTAGCCGATTTTGATATTACAGCTAATACCTTCAGTAAAGATAAATACAATACAATATTATTTGGCTCTATGGTTAACTCTAAGAACCATGTTGTACTAAATGTATCCGGCTCTAGCAATGACATAACATGTAGACGTTTGGTGCATAAAAAATAACAAGGCCCTGCATGGGATGGTCGTTAGGCATGGATGAGGACGTAAAATTGGCTAGAAAAGAGATAGATAAAAGCTTAACTGCTATATGGCATATTTATTTAAATAAGAACATGTGGGGTTCAGTTGCTCTAGATGATATTAAGTCACTTGCTATTAGCAAAGGACTTTCAGTAGATAGTATCGAAGAAGTCGAATTTGGCTATATGTCAAAAACTAAAGGTGTACTGCTAAAAACCAATTTAGGTAGTGCACTATATCCTCGGGAGAAACTTGAGGAGATTGAATTCTACAATAAAAACATTAAACCAATTAAAAACCACGAGGACTTTTGGTCTACTGTCGATTGGTTTTTACCTGCATTTATTGCGAATAGGAAGATATCTTCGGCAATCAAACAGAGCAATATAAATGTTATAAATCATAAACAATTATCTACAGAGATTTTACAAAAAAACTTCGAACAATCTTTAACTTCAATATATGATTTCAGCAACATAATCCCCATCACCGAACAAACACTGTCAAAATCTAAAGCTATTAGTAAGCATGTACCCTTAATACGGGAAGCTATATTTGCCTTTTATAGTGGCATGAAAATTGTTGCTATATCATCTTTAATCCCCATAGTTGAAAACATAATATCAACAATAATTGAAGCACATGATTCTGAGCTCACATTATAGATAAAGTTACTAAATGTATCGATAAAGCTAATGAGAAAGTCATTAGCATGCATATTAATTATGCGGATTGGATTCCTGCAGAATACATTGAAACATCCGTATTGAAAGTAATAAATGAGAGAGTGTTTATTCTTGAGTTAATAAGAAACTGGCTTATAAATAGTTTTTATGCAAACACTAAGACATACAAGAACAACTCAGGTTTCAATAGGCACATTTTCGCTCATGCAAAGTCTGATCTTTGGCAAAATCCAAGTAATTTTTTTAGAGCTATAGGTGTAATACAGGCAATGGCCTTCATTGAATGTTTTGCGGTGGAAGGAAATCAGGTGAGTATTTTTCCACCAAATTATGATGAGAATTCAGAATCACTAAGGCAGGAAGTGTTTGCTTGTTTAAACTTTCAAGCTATAAAAAAACAATTGATTGTAAGTCAGCAAATATCAAATAACTTACCTTTCAATCCAACAAGTTAAGATGATGGGTGGTTAACTCGAGCAGCAATACTATCTGAAAAAATGAATAATGAAATAGTAGAAAGATTAAGAAATAAGAATTGGGATTGCTATCTTATTTCAGATCCAATTAAAGATGGTGAATATATAACTGTCGAGGCTAAAAAAGAAGATAGTCTTATTAAAGTAGCGTTGCTATACTGTTGTGCATCAAGTAATAAATTGTACAAATATTTAGCAGAGAGCTGCGATTACATTCTATATCAAGGTGCTTCCTATAAACAGGAAAGCTATGCCTACAATGTAGATGCAATAATTCGGCCTTTAAATGCGTGGCTGGCACCAGAGTAAAATACCTAATAAAGCCATGCAACCCGACTCCGTAACCTGCCACGCAATTGATAGCGGCGTTATGCTCCAAAGAAAAAATAAGGAAGATTCGTGCTCCAAAATAAAACAGCAATAAACCTCATAGCATCTCTTGTCGCTTTTTTTTCAATTTCAGCACATTCAAAAAGTGTAATGAATGCTGAATTCCGGACGCTAAAGGCTTGTCTTTCTGCTATTGAAAAAAATGGTGGCGGTCCCCTGAAAATTATCACGGATAAGCCAAAAGAAGTATCAGGATTTCTTGCTAATGGTGAAGGTTTCGCCTGCGAAAGAAAAGTAACAGGCTCAAAGGGAACTTATTACCATGGCTGGTTCATGGTCAAGTAAGCATAACAGGCGGTTATGTCGTCTCTTCGGGGCTGGGACTGCCCTTCTGCTGCTTCGCAGCTACAAGTCAGCCCCAAAGCTGGGCATTATGTTTTTAGAGACAGTTATGAGTCAAGTTGTAAATGAAGTGAAGGCGCAGTTTGCGCGAGTCTTAAAGCCCTCGGATTCGGAACACCTTTTGGAGGTAGCTGATTATCACTTTGAGGAGGCAGCAAAGCTAAAAAAACGGGATATTCGGTTTGCTAGGAAAAAGTTGCTCATTCGGAACTCTATGAAACGTCTACATATTGGTATAGGTGTAGAGTTAGCCCTAAAGGCCGCATTTCTCAGAAAAGGGGTATGTGTTAATAAGTTCTCAACTAATCCACCACCACAAGGGCTAGAAAATAACCCAATTCATCAGTTTGATGTCTTAGACCTATCACAAATCACGCCAAACAATACGTTTACCATGGGCGCTCTGATAAACAAGTATGCTCAAGTCATGAAGGTCGCTGTTAACCAGGAATTTACCGATGGGTTGATGATTGCTATGACATTTAGAAATAAAGAGGGACATAGCTCTTTTCTGAACCATGAATTTGAACCTAACAATTATCGCCTAATTGAAAACTCCGTAAAACGAGTTTATCGTGAAGTATTTAATCAGGAATTGGAGCTACTGATTTCTATGACCGCTCAAGAGACAGGTGTGTTCAACAAAGCATAAATTGGTTAGCCGGTAGTATCTAACTACCAGACCCCACACCACCCATCGTACGGGTCCGCAATGGGCGGTTCCCTATCCGTAATAAATCTCTGCCCAACGATAATGTCGAACAGCTCTTTATTTGAGTTGAGTGTCATGGCAGTGCGCTACCTCAACTTATCCGACTGGAAACATATCGGTAGGCTAGCCTTGTCTTTTAACTCATGGATTTTGGGTTCGGGCCTTCACCATGTCCAAGGTATTAATCTTGGCATTTGGCTACTATGCCGTCGGCTGGCTTCTGTTTAATCACCTTGGTCATTACTGATCGAGGCGCTGCTGTGCCCCACCTTTTTTGTCTACCCCACGATGGTGGCTAGTGGGTTGGGCCTACTTATGAGTCAGCGGCCATGCTGACAGTTTCACACCAGCGAGTTAAATAGATTTCCCCAGATAGGAACGTGAACTTTCACTACACGGCTGCATCATTTTCTCTACCCGTTAGATCACATGGCTTCGGTGTCCTTGGCCACCTCACCTCCAGGCTAAGCCTATATGATGTTTCTGTTCGTCAGCTCGTAGTTTTGCTAGCGGCTCCCTCCCCACAAGGCCTCTAGGCGTTGCAGTTGCCATTCGCTAGTAGTTACCATTTAATGGAACTCATTAAATGGTGATCTTCCTACAGGGGGCTTTCACCCCATTAGTCCACGCCCATACTGGGCGTACAAAGCTGCTGCTGTTGGACAGCCAAAAGCTCCGGCCTTCGGCCTCCACTTTTGCCTGCCACAGAACCGAGTGCTAAGCATCCAAGTTACCCACGAGGAGTCGCGACCATTGATGGTGAAGAGGAAAAAGTTAAGCAATCCCGCTTCTACAGGCGGTAGCGGTGTTCATTTTGAAGCGCATGTCCAGGCGTCTTTTGTTACTCTGATGCTCACTGGTGGTCATGCCCCGTGTCTTCCCTGCTGGCCAATTGCGGAGATCAAACTTCAGAGCAAGATCGACGGCTTTGATACAGACGATCTCGTTGTTGTTGTAGAAAACATGAACAGCAATGAAAGGCGGAAACTTCTCGCGCAGATCAAGCGTTCCATTACCATCACGCAAGGCTGCACCCTGTTTGGGGAGGTGATGCAGGCCGCCTGGAATGATTTCAACAATCGTGCGGTTTTCTCTAGGGATAAGGATGTTATTGCACTAATCACAGGCCCCCTCAGCGTGACCGATGCACACAATGTGCAATGGTTGCTGAACCAGGCGAGGCACACCAAAGATGTTGATGAGTTTTTCAGAAACGTCCAGCAGGCAAATTTCAGCCCATCCAAGAGTGCCGAGAAACTGGAGGTCATTCGGCATCACCTGAGGGGAGCAAATGGCGGCAACGATGTTTCAAGGGGCGAACTATATGACTTCCTGAACCACTTTCATCTACTCGGCTACGATCTTGGTAACGAGTTTGGTGTTGTCCTGTCTCTGCTACATTCCCACATTTCCCAATTCCAGCAGCAGTATCCGCAGTGGGTTTGGTCAAGGGTTGTCGATATCGTACAAACATGGAATCAGGATGCCGGCACCATCACGCCCAGCAAGATCCCGGACGATCTTTTGGGCGCCTTTAAACAAAGGGTTGTAGCGGAGATGCCTGAGGAGTTTAAGGCGGCACAGGAGAAACCTAAAACCGATTGGACTCAACACCCGGACGCCACCTATTTGGCCCTAGCAGTCCTGCTTGGGAGTTGGAACGAAAAAAATGAATGTGACATTGAGGCGATAAACCAACTGCTTGGCCTCAGTTATGACGAATGGTTAAAGAAAGCACGGGAAATATTACATTGCTCTGATAGCCCGTTGTCTCTCAGAAACGGAATCTGGAAAGTTGTTAATCGAGCCGAGCTTTGGAGTCTGCTGGGATCGCGTATTCTTGATCAGAACCTAGACACCTTCAAGTCGCTTGCTGTTTCCGTACTAAAGGAGGCAGACTCGGCATTTGAACTGCCCGCTGAAGAGCGATACGCGGCCAGCATTCATGGCAAGGTGCTGAAATGTTCACACGTGTTACGAAAAGGCATAGCCGAGGGTTTGGCTATTCTGGGCAGCCAACAAGAGGCGTGCGATAACTGCTCGCAAGGGCAAGCTGAAACAACCTGCATATTGGTGATACGTAACCTCCTGATCGATGCTGACTGGGTTTTATGGGGCAGTCTAAACGGTTTGCTGCCCACTCTGGCCGAAGCTGCCCCGGACGAATTTCTTGATGTGGTCGAGAAGGCGATGCGTCTGACACCCTGTCCTTTTGATGAGCTTTTTTCTCAGGAAGGCAACGGCATCACCGGCGATAATTATTTAACCGGCCTACTCTGGGCGTTAGAAGGACTGGCTTGGGATGAACAATATCTGGTTCGCGCCTGTGTTGCGCTTGGTGAACTTGCTTGTCATGACCCCGGCGGCCAGTGGGCTAATCGCCCAGCCAATTCGCTGGTTACCATTTTGCTACCCTGGCTTCCGCAAACACTGGCATCTGTTGACAAGTGCAAAGTGGCGGTGCATACGATCCTACAGGAATGTCCTGATATCGCCTGGAATCTCATCATTCAGCTTCTGCCCGGCCAGCATCAGATCTCTTCTGGATCATACAAACCAACCTGCCGAAAGATCATCCCCGATGATTGGGAAAAAGTCGTTACGCATAAGGAATACTGGCAGCAGGCATCTTTTTACGCGGAACTTGCAGTGACTGCTGCTGGTCAAGATACCGCTCGGCTTTCCGAGTTAATTGACCATTTTGATAACCTGCCTAAACCTGCTTTTGATCAACTTCTCCAAGTTCTTATTTCCGCACCCATTTTAAATCTCCCCGAAGATCAACGACTTTCGATTTGGGACCATCTTACGAAATTTACAAACGAACACCGACGCTTCTCCGATGCAAAATGGGCGTTGCCAGACAACCTGATTACCAGTATTGAACACGTTGCCCAGCAAATTGCTCCCACCAACCCGTTCAATTTACATCAGCACCTTTTTACAGATCGTGACCTTGATCTCTACGAAGAGAACGGCAATTGGGAGGAGGAGCAAAAGAAGCTCAACACCCGACGCGAAATGGCCATTTCAGAAATCTATCATCAAGATGGTGCCGATGGTGTTATCCGTTTTGCTGAATCAGTTGACTCAGCCGGTCAGGTTGGGCAAGCGCTAGGGGCTATTTCCGATTCAGTCATTAAGAGCACCCTTTTGCCTCCCTTCCTGGGTTCAGCAGACAATAACCGCAGGGCCTTGGTGAGCGGATTTATCTGGAGGCGTTACCATCTCGGAGGCTGGGAGTGGTGCGATGACCTTGATAAATCTGATTGGACGCCCGAGCAAGTAGGACAATTTCTGGCTTATTTGCCATTTACCAAAGAAACATGGGATCGTGCTTCTCAATGGCTTCAGGCGCAAGAATGTGAATACTGGACACGCACCGGCGCGAATGCCTATCAGGCCGATGGGGATCTTAGCGATGGAGTTGAGAAACTGATTGAACATGGCAGACCACATGCAGCAATCCACTGTCTGGGTAGGATGCGCCATACCAAGCAGCCAATCGATATAAGCCAATGTGTTCGAGCGTTACTTGCAGCGCCTACCTCCAGTGAGCCCAGCTACGCCATGGATAGGTACCACATTGTCGAACTGATCAAGTTTCTCCAGACAGAGCCTTCGGTGAACCAAGATGACCTCTTTAGGGTTGAGTGGGCATATATTCCTTTGCTCGACCGTGATAGAGCTGCCGCGCCCCAACTCCTTGAAAGCAGATTAGTCAATGACCCCGAGTTCTTTTGCGAGATAATTCGACTTATCTACCGTTCCAAGAAAGAGGGTCAACCGCCGCGAGAACCAACCGAGGAATCAAAGGCAATTGCAACACATTCCCGCCGGCTCCTGCGTAAATGGAGGACACCGCCTGGAACAAAACAAGATGGAACGTTCAGCGAAGGGCGCTTTACTGAATGGCTCCAAAGAGTAATGGAAGTCTGTACGGAATCCGGCCACTTGGAAGTTGCACTTATCCATATTGGCGAAGTATTGATTCATACCCCATCCGATCCAGACGGCTTATGGATTCACCGTGCGGTCGCTGCCGCACTGAATAACCGTGAAGCAGATGACATGCGAGATGGTTACAGGGCAGGCACATACAACTCACGCGGTGTTCATTGTATTGACCCAACCGGAAAACCGGAGCGAGAACTAGCTAACCAGTTCTGGAGCAAGGCCGAGGATGTAGAGAACGCAGGATTTCAGCGGTTTTCTGTTACCTTGAGAGGTTTGGCGGACGGCTATAACCGAGAAGCAGAGCGAATAATTGACGATTATTCAGGCCCTGAAGATGACTAAGAGTAAAGCCTAGCAAGGCTGCAAACCCGGACGCATTTTGCGTTCGCTGAGTTCACCAAAAATACGCCGGTTACGGCTGGCGTTAGGTTTATAGAAATACTATGGATTTAAGCTGGAACCCATTTCCCGAGTATCGAAACTTCTCTTTTAATGCGATCCATGACAGCTCGGAGGGTTTTCGAATACTTTTAGAGGCTAACTGTGACAAGTTTTCTAATAAGCAAGCATTACGTATAAGGTTTCCGCTGGCTGGCCCAATGTACTACCACAGAACAGATGAAAGCTTTTTATTATCGCCTGAAAGTACGATAGCTAATCCAAACGCTACATTTCAGCGAACAAGAGCATCAGATCTAATTGAGCGATTTCACATGTTTAGCTGCAATATTTATCGAGAAGATTCTATTGTTCATTACTGTATTTATACTGAGAATGAGTGTATTGAGGTTCTATCAGTAGTTGAACCCATCTGTGAAAATTTGTGGCACCAGAAAACTTAACAGCTAGGCGGTGTCTGCTGGTGATTCAATTTGGATAATTGGCTCATTTTCTTGTTTGATGTTTCCCATTGTCTCTTCCCCATTAGCCTTCCTATACACACCTTTTACTTAGGGTTCATTATCCTGTAGAGAGCGTTTAAATGGAAAGAGTAGCCCTGGTAGGATGGCCTTTTCCTCTTCTGTAATAGCCTTAAGGGCAGCTTCTCGGGGCTCTGAGTGTGGCCACTCCATGATCAACTCTCGCGCCCGATTTAAGTGTGCAAGTTCATTTAGTTGGCTTAGGTAGGTATACGTGGAGAGCTGAGTAGTAAGCTGAGGTCCGTTATGCATGTACGAGTTCCTTGCAGTCCATCAAGCATTTTTACGCCACTTACTACATCGATGTGGCTTCCTGAGATATATTTATGTAACGGTCTGCCGTAATATTATTACGGTAAAACGCTTCAATCAACAAGATATTACGCTAAGGCGTAAATAAATTACGGTCAAGGTATGAATGGAATGCAGTGCCGCATGGCACGAGCTGGGCTTGATTGGTCGGGTAAAGAACTATCGGAAAGGGCAGGAGTTCGCCCTGCAACTATTAGTGCTTTTGAGAAGGGGGGAGCTGCCCTCACTACGACAGTGGATAAACTAAGAGAAGCTTTTCTAGTTACTTGTCGTGTTCGTTTTGAAGGGGAAACTGGTGTGTTTGTGAAGCCTTATGATCGTGGGGTGGAATAGTACTTCTACTGTCATTTTGTACTTGCCTGATACAGGAAACCACGGGATGATTCTCTAGTCAGGGTGATTACTTACTGGGTTGTATGGCAAACCTTCGATCTGCGATTAAATGAATAAAGAATTAACGACTTCAAGGAGTTAGGTAACACCATGTCACTACCCTCAAGGATCGAGGCAGAGCAGCGCTATGAAAAGCTGCGTGCACTCGCTTTGGAAGTTACACAGAATTCACTAACGGGTAATTTGAAACTAACTCAGATAACCTCTCAGGCCCTAGAGGCCACCCAAAACTGAGAATCCTCAAGGCTTCGGCAGTACAATTGGGACTGGCTACAAAACTACAGCTACTACAAGAAAAGCTACCCAAGCGCTTCGAGATAGCGCTATGGGAAAACAGAATCTTAATCGCTATCTCCATAGGCCTCCCCACCTACCACGCCACAGGGATGCGCCTGGACGTGGTGGAAGCCATGCCGCGCGACCTAGGCGATCGCTCCAATGTATTCGATACAATTATCCTAGCGTATGAAATCTATGCGCGGATGATCAATGCCAATCATATTAGGATCATGAATCCGGTTAATGAAACGGTAAGAGCCTTCTACGAGAGATACGGATATCAGTACATCGCCAGGGGCAACTACCTGACAAGAGATATATTGTGATGACTGATAAAGATAAAGTGAAACGCCTGGCTGAGGCCAGACAAAAGAAAGGCTGGACACAAAAGGAAATCGAAGAATTTGCCAAGCGCCGCAGCCGTGAACTAAAGAAAATTTCCGAGGATATTGAGGAACCTGATCACCTCGCCTCTGGAACCCAAAAATCCATCGAAGAGATATGCAAGGATGACGACAAAGACGACTAAGCCACTGTCTGATACGGAGAAACAGCTCGCACCCCAAAAGGGGGAAGTATCCCCGGAAGATGCCCGTACTAAGGCTACTATCTTTGCGGCTCAGATTAAGGCCCGGATGAAAAGTAAAGGAGCTAAGTTGAAATGAGGGGGTACCCCCTTGTTGAGTGCCAAGATTGCAGTAAAGGTATGTATTGAAGACAACATGCGTAGAACAGGGAGGGTGTAAATAATTCTGTGTAACTGCCCTGCCAGTTGGTTATTGGTAATCGAT
>NZ_JALBWM010000092.1 GCF_023895975.1 Microbulbifer okhotskensis | reverse complement strand
TAACCTGCTGATCTTTCTTCAACAGATTTTCTGCATCAGCAATAGCTGTATTGATGTCAATTTTATTCAGTGTCATCGACTGCTAGACAGGAGGTTTTAATTTTGCTCTATTGCCTCATGAATATATTTTTGGGGGAACTTTGTATTTAGTGCTGAATAATTACACTTAAACATACGTTTATGTAGGTGGCACACCCAAAACCCCAATAAAGAAATATTTGGGTGCACAAAGCAAAGTTCTTAAACTTTTACTTACGATGAGGCAAACTCAACAGGTCATACAGCATCAAAAATTTCTTTTGAAATATCTGGGATTTCATATTCAGAAATATCGCTGAGGCTTTCAACCCTTCTAAACAACCCTTCTTTAAGAGCCGAATCTACAATTTCACTGCCAGGCAGGGGGGCGACATACACAGGTTTCCCTAGTGCAACTGCCTCATACATACTTGTTGAATATACACCAATACAAATTTTAGCACTTTTTATTAAACTTAAAGTTTTACCAACGATGAACTCCACCCCACTTAGGCTCAGTTCTTCATAGCAAGAGTAATTGTCTGCACTTTCATCCGGGTGTAACGCAACAATAATCTTCTTATCCGGGTGATGCTTGGCCAATTTCGATGTAAATCTGGCTAACCTATCGCCGATCCTTGGTTGAGAGAGAATCAAGATATCACTATCAATATCTGAGGCTTCACCCTCACTCATAAGCCTAGGTAAATAGTGATACTCTTTATACGGAAAAGATTCATAACGCCAATATTTTGACCAAACATAGATGGCATCTGGGCAATAGTGTCTTCTATTTGTAAAACCATAGTTAGGATGCAATGGAGTAATCAATGCATACTGAACATCGTAAACTTTAACTCCGTTTATACGCGCAGCATGAACAATTCCTGAAGACCAATATGCGCTCGGGATTACCGTGCTCTTAACATCACGATCCCGGAAAAATTTATTCCAATAACTAAATTCTTTTTTAAATTTTAGCAGTCTTTGGTTAAACATCCCGGAAAAATCAAACCTAACACCAAATTCTTCCTCCAGAATACCCTCAACAAAATCCTCGCAGTATTTCTCACAAGCTCGTAAGGAAATTTTTTCAGAAACACGATCAAACTCTGATATTGGATAAACATTACTTTCTATATAGCTTTTTAAAGTATAACCATATGATTGCGGGTACTCAATTACCAGTGAACTTGCATCTTGAAGAGCAGCAGTCTTCTCATCTATATCTCCCTTTCTCGTAAATTCGAATATAACATTTTCAAAAGAGGGAGACTTGCTAATTTTTTTGGAGCCTGGATAGTGTTTCTTAAAGGATACTGGACGGGAAAAATGCTTACCCCACAACCCAAAAGCTTCAGCAAGCACTTCGAAAACAGATACTTTAACAAGTTCCCAAAGATATACACCATTAACATGGTAATTGAGTAGCATCTCGCTTTCTATGCTATCTAAGCGACTTAAAATTTCAGCAATGGTTAGCCTGGGGACATTAACAAGAAACTCTCTTCCGGAATTAAAGCTGAGCCTGATCGATTCAAACTCGCCTGTGACTGTCACATAATATTCATGTTTTCCGGCAGAGCTTTTGAAATTAACCTGATGCCGTATGAAGTCACCCCTTTCATTTGTTACCCCACGTAGGATCTCAAAACTTGGTAGTTTTATATTAAGCCCATCATAGGAAATCTTGCATTCCGAAAAAAGAATCTCAAATAAATCATCATTTTTTCCCGAAAGATACTCACGACTATCAAATTGTGGCAAAAATTCAACATTACCATTCATTTTAGTATTTAGAATGTAGTGTGGCTCGCCATTTGAGATAATCGAAAGTATATATTTTCTACTTGGCAATGCTAATTCGCTAAGGGGTCGAAACAGCTTCGCTTTCAAGACTCCATTTTTTATCTTACTCTTTCTTTTAAAGGTGCCTCTACTATCATAACTAAAGAGTTCTACACTTCCCCTCTCCTCTCCCAATTCAACTTCAATATAATCGAAAACATGACGATTGAAAATAGTCACCCTTTCATGCTTCTTTAATTTAGGCTTAACAATTGAGCTAATATTTCTAACCCAATCTGAGGCAAAGAAATTTTCTGCTCTATCTACACCAATTAGATCTTGGTATCTTCGTAGGATGCTGTCCTCAGAAAACTCTGAGTGAAACTTTTCCTTACACCTAGCACCATACTCCAATAATAAATTGGGGTTATTTTTCAACATGAGGATACATTTAGACATTTCTTCGATGTCCCCCCAAGGAACAACGTATCCATTGACCCCATCCTCAACAAAGTCCTTTGCGCCATACTTAAAATCATAAACCACTAATGGTATTCCCTGGCTGCCAGCCTCCATCATGATATATGGAAATCCTTCGCTAACAGAGGTCATAACTACCAAATCACAATTTTTGTATATTTCTGCTTCTGTACCGAGCCCGTTTAATATAATATTTTTAGACAACCCTTTATTCTCAATATATTTTCTTATATATTTTCCATAATCATTATTTACCCCCCCCCAAAGATGGAGTTCTAGATCATTGTGATCTTCGAGTAAACCCTCAATAGCCTTAATCGCATCAAGTTGATTCTTTCGAACCTGAAGACTTCCAACAATGCAAACAGCAAATTTATCTTTAACTTGCTCCCTTTCTATAAGTGCTGGGAGGTGAATATTTGGGATAAAAACTATCTGTTCAACAGGGAATCCTGAGACTCTCGACAAACCGGGAATCATAGCTTCAGAAACCACCTGTAAATAGTCAATTACCACTTTTGACTCAATGAGCAAGTCTAAATTGTGGACTTCTTCCTCATAGTTCCCATGAATTTGTAGAAGTGTTCTAGCCCTTAATTTAGCGTTACTACGATAGGCAAGCACCGACTGAAGCGGGTGGGTAAATATCACAGTATCAGAAGCACATAGGGACTCGAGTATTCCTCTTATTACGTGTAAATCATGCTTGCTAAAGGTAGCTGTTAGGAACTTTTGCTTTAAATTATATCCCTCTTCAAATTTATCTGTTGCATGAGCACCGCCATCGATATACATACTTTGAAGAGAATAGAGCTTCACTTTGTCTGAAAGTTCAAACTTTGGAGTGGCCTCACAAAACCCGCCATGCCTTCCGACTACATTAATTAAATGGACATCGTACCCATCTTTCGCCAGAGAATTAGCGGAATAAACCACAGATTTATCTAAACCAGATACACCACACAATAAATTACTAAAAAGTAAAACTGACACAAATAACCCTTACCAAAGCTATATAAATTTAATGTTTGGAAAATTTTTTAAAATATTTCCATGACTGAAAATCAAATGTTTACAGTCGGTAGTTAATCGGTCTTTATACTCATTTATCGCATAATCTGAAATACAAATAAGATCTAGGTTATTATCTCTCACATTTTTCACGTGCTTAGACATATACATTAACACAGAAGATGCTATTGAGACTATTTTCTTAGGGCGATAAGTCAAAATTAACTTTTCAGCAGGTACCTTTGCGTCCTGATCAAGAATAATACACTTTACCCCCGGGCATAATATATCGAAAACGCTCAGTAATTCACTCAGGAATCTCGGATCTTCCTTAGGATGTGGCTTTATAATAAAGGTGGTCTCACTTCCATCTTCTATAGAAAGTAGAGTCTCAACAATTATTTGAGAATATAACTTATAAGGTATTGGATACCTCTGCCCAAGAAAAAGGACCGCATTCTCGCTTTCATAGCTTTCAAAATCAAAACTCTCTAGAATGCTTGACTGTACAGAAAACTCTTCTGATTCATTAAAATGAAAAATTCTTTTCGCAAGACCCGGAAACTCTACGTAAACTGAATCAAAAGACTTGAAAAATGAGAAATAGGAGCTCGGGGCAGTCTTACAAAATTTCGCGATCCTCTCCTGAGCATACTCCGACTTATAAATGCTATGCAGGAACTTATAAATAAGAATTGGCAGCCTCACCAAATCTACAAAAATCCCCCTTATAAATTTCACTAAATCAAATATCGAAGTACCGTGAAAAACTTCAACAAAACTACGCTTTAAACTTCCATAAAATGTTGGCCTAGTCAAATACTCTTTCGGGCGCATAAGTTTATATGTTGCGGTACCTTCCTCTATAAGATTTATAGAGGCTCCAGAAGATCTCGCTATCGAACACAAAATTGCATAATGCCCCTCAAAAGAAAACACATAAAGACCTGATACACCGTTGGTCAATATAAGATTTCCATATATATTTGATGCAAGCTTCATGTTGCCAATACTGACTCTATTAAAATCATCTGGCAGTTCTAGAAACTCTAAGCTTCCCGGAAAATCCTCACTCGCAGCTCGCTTAATAGACGATGGAACATCATAATTTCTCTTAGTATAGAGAATTACAACTTTACAATCCGCCCAAGACTTTTTTTTTATTAGCGCCACAGCTTGATGGAACTGTAGTAAATGGCTAACAACGAACAATCTCATAGAACACTCACTTTAAGAGAGGCAAAATCGCCTTTCGTAAATTTTCATATGCATTTCCCGCAAGATTCGAATCAAATACTGGTGCACCCTCACCTAACTGCAACTCACTCCCTCTTAGAAGCTCTTCAATTTCAGAGAATAAACGAAATATGCCAGCACCCACAAAAACGGTATTTAAGAGTCTTTTTTTAATTCCAAAATCACTGACGCAAGCTACGTGCGCTATATTATTTGCTTGAATGAGTGCCGTCGATGATATGGAGACTACAACTTTGGAGCACTCGATCGCAACACTTACAGGAACCCTAGAAGTCCGTATTTTAGCCCTGAAAATTATATTAAATAGAGAAAGGAAAGATGCCACACCCTTTCCTTCGTGTATTGAAATCTCCGACCCAATACTTCTCGGCTGAACTGACACTCGATAGCCACTTTTCACCAAATATCGCAATTTCCTTAAAATATAAAAAATTTCACGATAAGAAAATATACCCTTCTGATCCACAAACAAAATATCATTTTCTATATATTTCGATTTCTTTTTCATTAAAGCTACAAATGAGTAACCATACAGGACTGGTTTAGAGGATATTTCAAAATCCCTCTTGAGCAAGTTAAATCGATTTAGATCACTCTTATTGTTTATCAACAAAATATCCACTTTTTTTCTAGCAAGCACCCCCTCATAAAAATCTTCACCCTGAACACCGGGAAAGCCTGTTATGAATATTTTATTGCTTACCCTCATGAACTCCTGATAACTCGCAGGGGAACCCCCAAAATAAACGACATCTACCTTTTCTATAACAGAAACAATGTCGTCATTAGATGTAGTTAACTTTTGATAAGTATCACTTTCAATTGGGGCCAGTTGTCTTGAAGAAAAATTTTTAGCATCTACGACATAGATATTAGACACAACACCTAACTTCAATAAATGCTTAAAAACAAGTGACGCTTGGGGGATATATGAATCACCCCAAATCAATATAGCTGATGATATCAAGCTCTCCTCCTGACACTACTGCTTGCTCTCTAAAAGATATTCAGCGTTAGCCATGTCGTGATCGCTATCAATATCTATACTTGAGTTTACATCCATTTCGAACACCCCTAAATGCCCAGTAAAAAAGCTCGCCTCTTCAATAAACAAGCCAACCTTCCCAAAGTACAGTGCACCATTTATACGAAATGCTCTTGGCAACTCTTGCCTGGGGGCCGACAACATAGACTTCTCAATTATTGGCTTAACGCCTCCATCTGCCTCTACAAGAGTCTTGAAAGGAGAATGATCACATTCAATAACAGAAACTAAAGAGTCGAATTCTCCATTCAGATATTTATTCCATGCCCCCCGAATGTGATTAGAAGTTCTGAGTGGCGAAGTGGGCTGAAGCAGACAATAATGTCCGACGCAGTCAAAGGCTCTTAGCGCATGCTCTACAGTATCTTCACTTCTTGCGGAATCCCCAGAGAGAGAAGCAGGGCGCCAAACAACTTTACCTCCTAACTCTTGCCCGATAGATGCAACTTGCTCACAATCAGTGCTGATAAGGACATTAGAAAAAACTCTAGATTCAATGGCGGCATTTACTGTATACCAAACCAGCGGTTTCCCATTAAGCAATCTAACATTTTTCCCAGGTAGTCCTTTAGAGCCTTTTCTTGCAGTGATGATTGCAGTGCAATTCTTATTCAAGCTTCCACCCTATCAATAAATAGTTTTTGAGGGCTCAACTCCCATAAATTTTTAGAAAGTAAAACCTCTATAAACTGTTGCGCACTATTACCGCTACCAAAGTAATCGGAAGCTTCTACTACATTTGTAGCAGGCATATCAAACAGACTCGACAGCTCATTTGTGATTTTATCTAAATCAAAATCACAGTTAATAATGGTATTATGCAGGTATCGAGAGTTCTGCCTGCTTCCCATATTAATCGTGGGAACCGCATAAGCGGGGGCCTCTCGAATTCCTGCGCTTGAATTCCCAATAATGACTTGAGCATTTTTTAAGAGAGTCAGGAATCTTTCAAATTTAATCGAAGGAAAAACCTTAAAATTGTCATCACCTTTAAATTGCTCATAGCAATCTAAAATGACCTGACTACCTTCATCATTATTCGGAAAGATCACTACAAATTTTTTATTTGATTTTTTAAGCGCCTCACACAATATCTGCGTATCTTGATAAATTGTATCTAGTGCTGTAGTCACAGGATGATAAAGCAATATCCCATATTGCTCGAACGGAATTTCATAACGAGATTTAACCTCCCCCAAAGAGGGCAGGCTTTTCGATTTCATAATATCAATATCAGGAGAACCTATTACAAAAACACTAGATTCATCTTCACCCATTTGAAGTAAGCGTGTTTTTGCCTCCTCATTTGCAACCATATGTAAATGTGATAATTTGGACACAGAGTGTCGAATTAGCTCATCAATAGTACCGGATCGCTCTCCTCCCTCCACGTGACAAACTAAAACATTATTAACACTTCCAGCAATGGCGCCTGCCAACGCTTCAACCCGATCACCGTGGACCACCAGCAAATCAGGTTTATTTTCGTGAATATAACGCGACAACCCCTTAATAGTATTTGCTAACACAACCTCCATTGGCTCCCCCAAATGTTGGTTGTAAAATACAAACGTATTTTCTGTAAATTCCTTTTTTACTTCGAGTTCAGTTTTCCCATACTTATTCAGGGTATGCATACCGGTGATGAAAATATGACACTCTAGCTCCTGAGCATCTTCAACGGCTCGCATCAGAGGCTTCAACTTCCCAAAGTCTGCTCGTGTTCCAGTTAGAAAAAGAATCTTCTTCATAATCTTATACAATATCCGCCCAGCTAAGCTGCTGCCCATTTTCAATCTTTCTTGATGCACGCCCTTTTAAGAGTTGTTCAAAATCCTTCGCCTTTATCTCACCAGTTCCAGGCCTTTTCACCCAAATATTATCCTTATTGAACTCTTCACCCTCCAGGATATCCTTTATTGCTACGACACTCGCAAAGGCAAAATCAATTGTTGGCTGTTCTTCTTGCGCGGCCTCTTTTTTTCCACCTAAGCATGAATGAATTTCACGTGACATCGTTATTAAAGATGCGCACTCGGATTCATCCATAGAGCAAACAATATCAGGCCCCTTTCTGTCCATGTGATCTGTGAAGTGCCTCTCCAAAACCGATGCTCCCAAAGCAACTGCACCTAAGCACGCACTATTACCAATACTGTGATCAGAAAGGCCAACTACTGCATCTGGAAAATGCTGCTGAAGTTCTTGCATACCACCTAGGCGGACAAGCGAATGAGGCGTTGGGTACACATTTGTACAGTGCAAAAGGGCATACGGTACTTTATATTTTTCAAAAATTTCAACAGCTGGACGTATACTCTCTATAGTATTCATGCCTGTACTGAGGATTATTGGTTTTCCAAACTTTGCTATATGCTCTACGAGAGGGTAGTTATTGCACTCCCCAGAGCCTATTTTATAAGCAGGCACATCCATTAACTCTAATGCATCGGCAGCAGCACGTGAAAAAGGAGTGCTAATGTAAATCATCCCTAGGGACTCAACATAACCTTTTAGCTCCTTCTCTTCATCAATAGATAGGGCGCACTCCTCCATTATTTCGTAAATAGAAACATCTGCATTTCCAGGAATGACTTTCTTCGCTTCAGCACTCATTTCATCCTCTACAACATGAGTCTGATGCTTCACTACTTCGACACCGGCCCGCTTTGCAGCATCGGCCATTTCCTTTGCAACATGGAGACTGCCCCCATGGTTAATGCCAATTTCTGCAATCACCAAGGGAGCGTATTCGGGACCTACTTTTCGGCCTGAAATCTCAAAAAATGACATGTTAACTCCTTATTTGTTAGTTTGTATGCCAGCCTAGTTTGCTGCGGCATGTCTCATAAAAGTTATGATCTAACGGGTGTATTAATGTAAGCCTATGTGGTTTTTTATGAATACGAATAATATCCCCAGGCTCGGTAATTATCTGATCATGCCCATCACAAGTAACATAAGGCTTAGCGATATTTTGCTTCCCCACAATTAACTTAAACTCACTACTGCCCTCAACTACGATTGGGCGACTGCTAAGAGTGTGTGGATTTAAGGGAACCAACACTATTGCATCTAATTTTGGGTGCATAATTGGCCCTCCACCTGAGAGCGCGTATGCAGTGGATCCTGTGGGCGTCGAAATAATTAAACCGTCTGACCGCTGTGTATAAACAAACTGGCCGTCAATATAAAGGTCAAATTCTATCATCCGTATGAATTCACCCGGGTGCAATACCACATCATTAAGAGCCGTTCCCTTGCCTACAGGTTTCCCATCGCGCGTAACGGACATATCCAGCAAAAAACGGCTCTCAGCCATATACTTACCAGACAATACCTCGCCAACCTTGTACTCAACTTGTTCCGGTGTAATGTCTGTAAGAAAGCCAAGACGCCCCCGGTTAATACCCAAAAGGGGGACACTAAAACGAGCTAAGGCTCTCGCAGCTCCCAAGAGACTACCATCGCCACCCACAACAATAACTAGATCACACAGTTCTCCAAGCTTTTCCCTTGTGGAGATGCAAGTATTATGCTCGGAGACTGAAGTAGCAGTTTCTTTTTCCAAAACAACGGTATAACCCTGCCCCTCCAGGTAAGACATCAGGCGCTTTAGGGAGATGACCGTACTCTCACTTTCAGTACGACCAATAAGTCCTATATTTTGAAACTCTGACACGTCTCCCCCGCTTGATCTTCAACTACTGCCTCTGAGACAAAGGCTTTGTATCCGCCCATTCTCAAAATCTTTGAGCACAATTGCTAGTACTCAGCACTATTATGCCGGAGACCTGAAGATGAGTCGAACCCCGATAAATTGATGAAATAAAACCTTCCAGCACCACAAGCAACAGCCCCTCAATTAAGGCCTCGCCGTCCCTGGAGACCGCCAGAATGTACTACCAATATTCTCTTGCTCTCCTTGAAGTGTTTGACTTTTGCGTAAGCCGATAATGCAAATAACAGCTTACTTGTATAGATTGGATCAATAGGTATTCCGGTTTCGACTTCGAATCCACACTGAAATCGCCGAAGTTCATCTGAATACTTTGCATATCCACCTCCATGGAAGCCTTTGAGCAGGCATACCACACCACCAGCCATTTCATCACTGGTAAAAATATCAGGGTCAACGCGAACCCTATCATTGGTCAATCGGGTCTTCAGTAGACTTAACCACGTACATACTCCAGATACCACGCTATCACCAGCCTTTAACACCTCCACACCCACTACAAGGGGCCCATTCAGACCAGCAGCCAACCCAGCAAAAGTAGCCCCAGTACCACAAGCCGTCCAAACCTGATCAAATTTGACTGGAGCACTCTTGCCAATCACTTCCCCCAGTAACTGAGCTCCCCGTACTCCCGCCAAATTTGACCCGCCTTCAGGCACAAACAGAGATGAATCCTCCTCTACCTCCACCTCACTTAGAAATTCCACCTCGCTTCTGCGCCGATACTGTGCCCTATTTACAAAAACCAACTTCATCCCGAAGCGCTCTGCATCCCGCAGCGTGGCGCTCAAGCTAGATGGGCGTTGTCCGCGAATAATTCCGACCGTATTGAAGCCAAATCGCGCCCCAGCAGCTGCCGTCGCATGGATATGATTGGACCAAGCGCCGCCACAAGTAACTACGGTCTCTATCTGACGCTCCTTAGCCTCAACGAGACTATAAAGAAGCTTGTATGCCTTGTTGCCAGAAATTAAAGGGTCTAGCAGGTCATCTCTGCGCACCCAAACCTCAATCCCAGGAAACAGATCACTATGTAATTGCTCATAAGGAACATTCATTGCCGCAGTAGTAAACGCCTGTACATCCAACTTATCTAAAAATCCCGAGAACATCCTTCGTAAACCACCACGAGAAACAACTTTGATTCAGGCAAGATATCAGATTAGGCAGCTCAAATCAGAGACCCCATCAGACTAACCTCCCAATACAACCACTGAACCCCACAGTCAAAGAGCAAGGTATTCTGGGAGGGGGACTAGAAATGAACTCCGCCCTGAGAAATCAAGAGAAATTTCGGGA
Source organism: Microbulbifer okhotskensis (assembly GCF_023895975.1). Classification (GTDB taxonomy): domain Bacteria; phylum Pseudomonadota; class Gammaproteobacteria; order Pseudomonadales; family Cellvibrionaceae; genus Microbulbifer; species Microbulbifer okhotskensis. The sequence goes on along the minus strand of NZ_JALBWM010000092.1, from coordinate 5,987 downwards.
TAAACCTCACCCCAAATGAGATGCAACAGGCTGTTAATGAAGAAAAAATTACTTTTTATATGTACAACATGGAAATGCGGACTTCCATCACTAATCGCCGCTTATAACACCCATGCATACCTTCTTCACAAATCATGCAGCCGACTCGCCTGCAGACCCTGAAAACTAAGACAGAGGAAATGTAGTGGGCGAGCCACCAGTCAAAAATTTGAAACGAAGGGGTCGGCCGAAAGATAATCTTACTGAACCCACAAGCCAGATAGGTAGGCAGGGCAGACAAAAACCAGACACAAAAAAGCCCTCACATTTGAGGGCTTTTTTGTGTCTGGCGGACCGGACGGGACTCGAACCCGCGACCTCCGGCGTGACAGGCCGGCATTCTAACCAACTGAACTACCGGTCCTCGGCAGTAAACTTCCCGGTGGGAAGTTGGTGGGTGGTACAGGGGTCGAACCTGTGACCTACGGCTTGTAAGGCCGTCGCTCTCCCAACTGAGCTAACCACCCGTTGCTCTTTTTCGTAGAGGCCGTGCCTCCTTGAGCGAGGCGCATAGTACCGGATTGTGATCCCCTGTCAACAATTTCCGCGCCAAAAATTTATTTTGCTTAATTTTCATCCGATTCGTCCGGCAAAGATACTGGCACCCCCATCATTTCTGACTCATCCGCGCTTGCGCCCTGGAGCTCTTTTCCCTGGCGGTAGTCAGGATCAAGTAAATGCCCTGCAATTTTTACCGGGATCTCCCTCGGAATCAGCCGCTCTTTCGGTCGCGCCAAGTCCTGTTCGTTGTAATTACAGACACCAGACGGGAAGATCCTCTTTAAGTCGCCAATTCGGCTTGAGATTTCTTCAGTGAAAGGACCATATATACTTTTAGCCAAGGCCCTCTCCACCGGCTGCAATGCACACTTAAAAATATCGTCGGTGACAGGCGCGCCGGCAATCTGGCGAGGGGTGCTATGTATTGGGTAGGCTCTCATGCACTTCCCTGGCGCCTGGCTATTCCATGAACCATCCCAAACTTTAGCGCCCGCTGCCAGTAAATTGCCGTCACTGTCAAAACAGCGATCGGTGGCATCATCCGGGCGATTGGTGACAACACCTCTAGCTGGATTTTCGATGATGCTCTGCATCCAGCGGTCTATTAGATCCAGAGCCTCTGTCAGCGGGTTATAGGCTTTGTGACTCATCCATATCAATTGATTGTCAGCATGCCCTCGTGTACGGCGAATACGCTCCCGCGCAGAAAATGAGGCTGAGCTATGATGCATGTCAGGTTCTTTATCGAGGTAATGCCGCACATCAATGATCGGGATTTCAACATCGCCCAAAAAAACATGACCGGAGCGGTAAATTCCGTTGATAGCTTCCAGATTCGCCCGGCTACGCTTTGCCGGATTTTGCAAGTTGCCCATATTGAGATTTTGCTCACTCCAAAGTGATAGGCGAACAGGGAAAAAACCACCATTTAAAAACCACAATTGCTCCTGGCTTTGATTTTCTGGCGCCTTCCAGCCTCCAACGGCAGCATTTAGCCGTAAAAAGGTGTCGATACTTATCTCCCCCTTAACAAGGGCCTTTAGACCATACTGTACACCTTCATTATCCCAAGAACTGTTCGCATAACCCGAAGCATTTGCCCCATAGAATTGACGAAGATCCTCCCAATGTGTCCAGTGCACTTTGGGAACAATTTCTGATGCAAAACTTTTTGCAAAATGAACAAAGTTTGGATTATTTACCAGTGGGACCAAACCTCGCCACCCTTCGACGCACTCGGTAGCTCCCTTGACCCTATGGCGGTAGCGGCTATCGAAAATTCCCGCAAACAGGCTTAACATTTTGAACTTACTAGCAGCACCTTCGCTTGCCGCAAGTCCCTGGATAACTGAACGTTCCTCGGCCTTAACCCAGCGCTTATTATCTTTATCCACAATATCGAAGAAGTACTCGAGGGGTTCACAGTCAAAGGCATAAATTGTCTGTGAGACCATATCGGGATAGGAGTAGAGTGGTATAGCTGCATCAAGTAGGCCTGGCGCATTCTGGGCAAATAGATATTGCTGAATGGCACCGCCAGAACCACCGATTCCCACCGTGTACATCGGCTCACCATAAAGCGACTCAAACTGCCTTTTCACTCGCCGGGCAGAGTCTTCTGCCAACCACATATTGTAATGATTTCTAGTCTGATTTGCGGTGGAGTAGACAACGGCATAGCCGCGTGCAAGCTCATCCACTCTGCGGGTAGTGACATCACCCTTGCTTACCTTACCCTGGCGCCCACCAATTCCCACACCGCCACGAAACTGATAGATCAAACGCCGATTCCAATTGCTTCCATTCGGCTTATCTGCCGATTCGCCCTCGCCCCTTAAGGCTGCTATTGCATAAAAGAAACGATTGATAGTACCTGTCTCGACACGAACGATAAAATCTACCGGCCGCCCATTAACCGTTACCTTATCGATGTCATTTCTGGCTTCATGCATGTAGTGAAATTGGCCATCTAGGGTGCTGCGATAAAAATAAGTGACTTCCGTAGGGTGGCTACAGTCACGACTATATCCGATCACCTCTTTTGTCTTGCTGCCTTTATCATTAAGGGCAAATACAGGCACCCCCTCACCTTTCTGGTTATCTACTAAAGGCTGCTTATCCGTAATGGAGTTTTTTCCACAATACAACGGGTACCTGGAGGGCCCACTAAAAAGGGTCTCTACAGGACCCACCTCCCCTATCCCGACAGGAAAGGGGAAATATTCCGGGGGGCGAGACATCATTCTTGGGTGAGGCCCGGTATAAGCCGGAGTCATCTTGTAGTCCAGGACACCTTCCGGAACACCTAGTACCGGAGCCTCTACGGTCCCATGGACTTTTGGCAGCTGGCTATATCCATACCAAGTAGCCGTACCCAGCCCCGCTACAACCAAGAGAAATATAGAGAGAATCCAAGCTCTCCTAACTGACATAAGCGCCTCCACAGAGCCAACATTGTTATCTGTACTGCTTGAGTATATGAAGGGATGTGCCGGGCAACTGGTAGTTGGCGTCAGGGGAGACTTAAAGGGGAAGGACTTGTTGAGTGTTGCGCAAATATCCCTGGATGCTCCAGAAATAAAAAAGGAAGCCTTACGGCTTCCCTTACCTAAATAGCATTGCCGCCTAATCTTTGGCGATAACACCTCTCTCCTGAAGCGTAGCAATAATGACCGCCACCTCTTCTTCAAGAGTCATTTCTGCTGTATTCAAATGCAGCTCAGGGGATACAGGTGCCTCATAGGGGTCGTCAATACCCGTAAAGCCTTTGATTTCACCGGCGCGAGCCTTCTTGTACAAGCCCTTAGGGTCTCGTGCTTCAGCTTCTTTCAAAGGGCAATCAACAAACACCTCCATGTACGGAAGATCGCCAGCCTCATGCATCTTTCTAACCGTCTCGCGATCTTCGCGGTAAGGACTAATAAAGCTTGAAAGGACTACGATACCCGTATCAGCGAACAACTTGGAAATTTCGCCCACACGGCGGATATTCTCTTGGCGGTCTTCTGCGGAGAAACCCAGATTCGAATTGATACCCAAGCGAATATTGTCGCCATCAAGGCGATAGCTCAGCACACCACGTGCGGCCAAGGCCTTCTCAACAGCAACGGCCACGGTGCTTTTTCCAGACCCAGACAAGCCAGTGAACCAAAGGGTCACCCCTTTGTGCCCGAGGATACTCGCTCTATTCTCGCGGATTACATCACCCTCATGCCAATGTACATTGGTCGCTTTTTGTTCAACTGTAGTCGTCACCGATCACTCCAAGTCTTGAATACAATTCCTAAAGCCGCAGGCCGACATACATACTGAGTACCAAGTACAGCCTGTGGTATGGGCGCCAATTATCGGGTATTTTACTAGTAAGCGTAAAGTCCTCTGTTATAGCGTGTTAATCAGTTCTAGAATCCCGACGATATAAACACAGACAAACCACCTACCTATTAGTGCCGCCTAAGACAAAACAAATTAACTATTAACCGGTCCCGGAGAGGAAAAAAACCTGAAATAGAAAAGTAATAGTCCCCAATACCTACCTATGCCGGCTGTCGCAAGGTAATCAAATCTCGTCGCCATAGTGAGTAACGAATTCAGTCAACCAACCCTCCCCCCCTAACTGGGCCATTAGTTGAATGTGGAGTCCATATTGATCCTACCCGTTAACGATGGACACACTTGAGCAACAAACGACTCAGTAGGAGTGCCCCACCGAAAAGTACTCCTTGAAATGCTCGGTACGCCCTCCGCCCCATCAGTAGCACAACTACTTTATATATAAGGCGTCGAAATATTTTCACACCAAACACTCGGCTTCATAACTCCCGAAATACTCCGAATACCAACAATACGAATCATGCATTCTTCAACCACTTAACGCTCTCCAGCATTCTCCAGCGCCTCATAAATACGTTCAGGGTAATCACCTATAATGCCATCTACCCCCAATGAAATGCTGCGCTCAATATCATTTACAGTATTAACGGTCCACAGATCGACCTTTACCCCCTTTTTTTGAAAAAAACGCACGTAGGGTTTGGTTGTAATACTATATGGTAGCTGAGCAACATCAAACTTAGGCTTGAACGCCCAACCAAAACCTGAACTCCAGGCAAGGCTAGCCTCGATAAGCTCACCTATGGTTGCGCTAGTCTTTACTTCTCCTTGGCTAATATCGCGAAAATGATTCATAGCTTTGCTATGCTGGCTCGCAACGGTAACTTGCTGCTCCATCCGATAGTCTACAATAAGCTGCCAAAGAATCTCTGAGAGCGCTTTATCATTGGGTTTGATTTCCACATTGAATATAGTATTAGGGTGGCGCTCAAACAGCTCATTCAGTGTTATCAAAGTTAGCCCCTGATTTCGAAAGGGATAACTATCACCGTTATCTAGAGTGAACTCGTGCCCTGCATCCATCGCTTTAATTTCACTCAGTGTCAACTCTTTAATTTTGTCAGACACACCAACATTGTCTTTGAGATCTGCGTCGTGATTAATAATAATGTGTTGATCTTCCGACAAATGTACATCCAGCTCCAGAATATCAGCTCCCTGCTGTAATGCCACATCAAACGCCAAAGCTGTACCCTGAGGATACTCACCGGATGCCCCTCTATGGGCAAGAATATCAATAGCCAGAGCAGGAGTATAGCAACCGACAAAAATAGCAGAACAAATAAAAACTTTTTGGATGATTTTCATTTATAGATTTCCTGTATTATGAAGAGGTAAACCACTACACGGACCACAGCAAATCGATAATTTATCCTATTCAAGCCGTACCTCACAACAAGACGGCTTCAATTATATTCTACCTACGAATGCCAACCTGAGCTCTGACATCTCCCGACCCCACATTGCTGAATCAATCAAGCTAAATGTAAGGGCACTCACATCAGGCCTAGCAAATCCAGTGGAAATATTATGCGATCTTTTTCCATCAATACTTACAGCACACTGAAAATATCTGCGAAAAAAGAACTCCGCCCCCAACAAGAGCAGCGGAAGTAACTCAACACCCCGACTGATCAGGAATAACCTGATCAATCAACGACTGGACAATAGTCAACCAGACAGCCGTGTACTCACAGGTATATCACCAACAAAGCATACTTAGACACAAGAATATCTGGCGGAGTAATACACGAAATATAAACACAGACTGGTTAAGCTGCCGTACATGATTAGCATGCTTACATATACATGCATGGCAGGGCTTAATGCAACCATCAAAGAAAACCTACCCTTGCCAACAGACACTTTAACCGCGACCCGGCACCATCAGCCTACTGCAACTTTCAGGACTGCCCGGAAAGCAGCCCAATTTAAGAAAATGGAGAACCCAATGAAAAGATACGCAATGTTTTTCGGTACATACAATCTGCAAATGGGTGGTATCAATACTTCGGACAGTTTTAGGGGGCGAAATAGGTAGGAACCACGGCCAG
>NZ_JALBWM010000091.1 GCF_023895975.1 Microbulbifer okhotskensis | reverse complement strand
CGAGCGGTACAGTGACTATGGGGCTATAGCTGCATGAAACTGTCCGAAGTGTTGTATCGTAATACACGCAAGTTATCCTTGACTGAGGACGGAGAGAAAGTCTACAAGACGGCAGATAAAATATTGCAGCTGTATACCGATGGCCTTGGGGCTTACAATGAGGGGGAAAATCGCAGTATCGGTCGACTTAAAATTGCGATTCCAGCTGTTTTAATTCACAGCCGTTTACTGAGCAAAATTGTCTACTTTGCCAGGCAGGAGTTGGGTCTTTACCTAGAGTTTCAATGCAGTGACCTTCACGAGGACTTAATTGGTGGTGGTTTTGATCTCGCCATTCGTCTCGGCAATATGCCTGATAGCACTCTGAAAGCGCGCAAAATTTTTCAGTTGCAGCGAGTGTTGCTCGCCAGTGCCGATATGCTGGAGCGTTTTGGTGTGCCTGAGCACCCCCGTGAGCTTGAGGCCTGGCCTTGGATAGGACTGACAATGCGCCCCAATAACCGTACTTTTAATCATCGCGAGTACGGTGACTACGAGATTAATTACACTCCGGTGGCTACAGTAAATAATATTGAAGCCGCCTACCGATTGACGAGTTGTGGTTTGGGCTTGTCAGTGCCTCCCCGTTTCCTCCTTCGCCCGCAGGATGAGCTACAGGAAGTATTGCCAGCTTGGCAACTGCCCAGTTTACCGGCTTACGCGGTCAGGCCCTCGAATGCACTTTCGCAAGGCCCGGTACAGCGCCTGGTAGACTACCTGAGTGATAGTGATACCCAGCTGGCCGCTTGTCATCCCCGCAACTTACCAGAAGTTTTTAACTGAATTTACCCAGTCAATAAATTTTCTAACGAATTACAAGTCAGTATCTCATTCTGGAATAAACGCCTGGACAACACTTCTTTGCACGTTAGCATTCTTTTCGGTTGAACCCTGTTTTATTGGTGCAGCAATTGATGGTGTTTTTTCTGAAGCATTGGCAGTGCGAATAATACTCGCAATCTCTGGTTTACAGGAGCCGCAGCTGGTGCCACAGCCGAGGACTTCTCCCAGCGTTTCTACGCTGTTAAGGCCCTGGGCGATGGCATCCTCGATTTGTGGACGGGAAACCTGCAGGCAGGTACAGACGATTTTTACACCCGGTTTTATTGGGTGGAGCAGTTGTGCTGGGGATTCTGGTAAGTCGATGTCCAGATATTTTTCCAGTTGAGATCTGCTTGGGAGTTGGTGCCAGTTTTTGCCAGAAAAAATCAGTATTTTTAAGGCATTGTCGTAGGCAATCCAGCGCTGACTATTTGGCGTTGCCAATTGCTGCCAGAATAACCTGGGCTCAGGGGATAATATTTTTGACACCAGTTCTCGTCCATGAATGGGTTGGCTTGATGCTATTTCGTAGCGATAGCCAGTATTCAGGGGGACCCGATACCAATGTAGGATACTAGAGTCCGTTGCCTGCTGAAGCCAGTCCCACAGTTTTTCAGCGAAGTCTTCTCTACAAATCAGGGTGGCGTAGTGTTTGACCGCGAGCGCACTGACTTTTATCGGGATCTGTTTATATTCTGGCTGACCAGAATAGGGGTCAACTACTGAGGCTGCCAAGGCGCTGGCCTTGGCATCTTGAGCAAATGCCTCACTCCAATGGATGGGAGCAAAAACCTCTCCGGGATTTTGTCCCCCATTCATAACAGCGCGTCCAATCATTTTGCCTGCAGTACTACATAATTCAATTAATGCCCCTTCACTTATCCGATAGCTGGAAGCATCCTGCGGATTTATTTGAATTTCTGGCACTTCGCTGTGATCGAGTAATTTACGTACTCGCCCAGTCCGGGTCATGGTATGCCATTGATCACGCATGCGGCCGGTATTGAGGCAAAGGGGATAGTTTTCACTCGTTTTTTGCTGAGGTGATTGGGGAGTAATGGGGGTAAAGCGGGCGCGCTGGTCCCGGGTAAAAAATTGGCCACTGGTGAATAAACGCTTACAGCCAGCAGGGTATTCTTCGTTGACAGGCCACTGTACGGGAGTTAATGCGTCGTATTCACTGTGATCGATATTGGCGAACGCAGAGATATCGAAAGCTCTTGAGCCATTATTTTCAAAACCGGAAAGCTGGGCGTGTTCGCGAAAAATATCAGCAGGGTGTAAGTAGTTAAAGTGTTCACCGTAGCCCATCTGTTGTGCCAGCCCACAGATGGCCTGCCAATCGTGACGGGCTTCGCCAGATGGGGATAAAAAGCTACGCTGACGGGAAATACGCCGTTCTGCATTGGTGACGGTACCATTTTTTTCGCCCCAACCTGTTGCCGGGAGCAGCAAGTCTGCACAGCGTGCCGTATCAGTATTGGCGATGCAATCGGATACGATGACAAGTGGACACTTCTTCAGCGCAGTAGTAACGCGGTTGGCTTCAGGCATGCTGACGGCAGGATTGGTTGCCATGACCCAGATTGCCTTAATTTGCCCAGATTCCACTGCGCGGAACATATCCACTGCTTTCGTGCCTGGTTTAGTGGCAACACGATCCGTATTCCAAAAACGACCGACGCGTTTGATATCCTGATCCGTGAACTCCATATGTGCTGCGAGCGTATTGGCTAGGCCCCCTACTTCGCGCCCACCCATGGCGTTGGGCTGACCGGTAATGGAAAAAGGTCCCGCACCAACCTTTCCCACACGCCCAGTGGCCAGATGGCAATTAATAACCGCGCTGTTTTTATCTGATCCACTACTGGATTGGTTGATACCCTGGGAATAAAAGCTGACTGTTTTTTCTGTTGCAGCAAATTCCTGGAAAAACTCGAGCAGCTCTTCAATCGAGAGACCACAGGTAGCGGCGGTCAGTTCCGGTGACCAGTCTTGTGCAGCAACCAGCGTACCGGAAAAATCGCGGGTATGTTTGTTGATGTATTCAGTATCCAGGTAGTGATGTCTACTGAGAAAGCGCAGTAAGCCATTGAAGAGGGCGGCATCTGTACCAGGTTTGATGGCCAAATGCAGGTCAGCCATTTCACTGGTTGCACTACTGCGGGGATCAATCACAATTAATTTTGCAGCGCCGGCCTGCATACGCTGGAATAAAATTGGATGAGTCCAGGCGGCATTGGAGCCGATAAGTACAATCAGCTCGGCATGCTCCAGATCTTCATAGGAGCAGGGTACAGCATCGGCACCAAATGCACGTTTGTAGCCCACTACAGCGGAGGACATGCAAAGCCGAGAATTGGTATCGATATTGGCAGAACCAATAAACCCTTTCATTAGCTTATTGGCAACATAATAGTCTTCGGTGAGCAGCTGGCCGGATAGATAAAAGGCAACTGAGTCAGGGCCATGATCGTGAATTACCTGTTTAAAGGCATCAGCCATAAATGACAGGGCGGTGTCCCAGTCACAATCCTCTCCCTGTAAACGGGGGCGTAAAAGGCGGCCGCGCTCATCAATCGTTTCTCCGAGCGCAGAGCCTTTGACACACAGCTTTCCGAAATTAGAGGGATGCTGGGTATCGCCACTTACTGAAATGGCGGTTTCCTCCGCGCGCTCTTCCCTGTTAATTGAAACTCCACAGCCCACACCACAATAGGGGCAGGTAGTGCAGGAGCGGCGCGTGCTCAAAAATTCCTTTACGGCCATTACTGTATCTTATTGCTGCCGATGTAAACCATATCCCCATTAAATGCCAGTGGGTAGGTGGCAAGCCTGATACTACTGTCTTCCATGCAGACTCCATCGCTAAGGCGAAAGTGGTGTTTGTAAAGTGGGGAAGCAATAGTTAATTCCCCTTCCATTTCCGCAATAATTCCTCGTGCAATCACTCCAGCTTGTGCGATTGGGTCCCAGTTGTCAACGGCGTAAAGCTGCTGCTCCTGTTCGGGTAAAAAAAACAGGGCGACACTTCTTTGATCAACAGTTTTGGTCACTGTTTTCAAAGTCTCCGTTGAGTATACGGAAGTGTCGCCCCAAAGGGCACATACCCCAGAGTTGGTGACCAAGTCTGATCGCTGACAGATTGGTAACCATTGGGGGCGGGTTATGGCAAATGAATTATTTAAATTTTGTTGCAGGGCAGCCAGGCTCATAATAATTTCCTCACAAGGGATGGAAAGGATTTAAAATTAATGTTTTTACAGTTTAAATCCGGCAGATTGTCCTGCCGGAGGGATGCTCAAGCAGGTTCTGCGGTTTCCACAATTTCTTCTGTGGTTGCCGGACGTAGCTGTCCGCGCTCTTTGACAAAAATTATCTTTTCATCAGTTTGGTCGCTATTGACAAACTGGCGAAAACGTTTGAGCTTTTCCGGATCATTGATTGCGGTTTTCCATTCGCACTGGTAGGTATCGACCACTCGCTCCATTTGTGCTTCCAGTTCCGTACAGATTCCCAGCTTGTCATCAATAATGACATCACGCAGATAGTCTAGGCCGCCATCCAGATTTTCCAGCCATACCGAAGTGCGTTGTAATTTATCGGCGGTGCGTACATAGAACATCAGGAAGCGATCGATATAGCGAATAAGTGATTCGTCGTCCAAGTCGGTAGCAAATAAATCCGCATGCCGGGGACGCATACCGCCGTTACCGCAAACGAACAGATTCCAACCTTTTTCAGTCGCAATAATTCCAACATCTTTACTTTGTGCTTCGGCGCACTCTCGGGTACATCCGGACACTGCCATTTTTATTTTGTGAGGCGAGCGCAGACCTTTATAACGGTTTTCCACTTGCAAGGTCATGGAAATACTATCCTGTACCCCAAATCGGCACCAGGTATTGCCTACGCAGGATTTAACCGTGCGCAGGGATTTTCCGTAGGCGTGGCCGGTTTCGAAACCGGCATCAATCAACTCTCTCCAGATTTCTGGTAATTGTTCCAGGCGTGCGCCAAATAAATCGATTCGTTGACCACCGGTAATCTTGGTGTAGAGGTCGTAGCGTTTGGCTACTTCGCCGATCACGATCAGCTTTTCTGGTGTGATCTCACCACCGGGAATACGCGGCACTACCGAGTAGCTGCCATTTTTTTGCATATTCGCCATAAAGGTATCATTGGTGTCCTGCAGGCCAACGTGAGTTGGCTCCAGAATGTGCTCATTCCACAAGGAAGCGAATATTGATGCGGCTGTGGGTTTACAGCTCTCGCAGCCATGACCGGAGCCGTGTTTGTCCAATAGCTCGGCAAAGGTTTTAATTTCCTCCACCTGAATAATGTGAAATAGCTCCTGACGAGAGAAGGGAAAATGTACACAGAGGTGATTGTTCACTTCCATTCCCAGCACAGCCAGCTCTTCGTCGACGATATTTTTAAGCAGTGCGGCACAACCGCCACAACCGGTAGAAGCCTTGGTGGCATCTTTAACTTCGGCCAGGGAATGGCAGCCACCTGCGACAACATCAACAATCTGTCCCTTGCTCACATTGTGACAAGAACACACGGTAGCGGAAGTGGGCAGAGCGGCGGCGCCCAGAGTCGGTGCGGTACCATCTGTTGTCGGTAAAATTAATTGCTCGGGATGTTCGGGCAGCTGGATATCGTTCAGGTGGTATTGTAGTAAGGTGTCGTAGTCGTCGGTATCGCCAACCATCACAGCGCCGAGCAGCTTTTGCCCCTCGCTATCGGTAATCATGCGCTTGTAAACGCCACTCTGCTCATCGACAAAAGTAATAGCAGAGGCCCCCGCACTACGGCCGTGGGCATCGCCAATGGAACCGACTTGAACACCGAGAAGTTTTAACTTGGTGCTCATATCCGCACCAGTAAAAGTTCCTTCCTCACCGGTTAACTGGGCGACGGCGGTGCGCGCCATGCTATAACCGGGAGCGACAAGGCCAAAAATTCGTTGTTCGTATAGGGCGCATTCGCCAATAGCGAAAATATTTGAATCGGAGGTGCGACAGCCACTGTCAATGACGATACCGCCTCGTTCGCCGGTTTGTAGGCCTGCGGATTTTGCCAACTCATCCTGAGGGCGAATACCGGCAGAGAATACGATCATATCGGTGCACAGTTCGCTACCGCCTTTGAACTGCATGCGTAGGTGGCCATCGACTTCCTCAATCTGTTCGGTGGCGGTGCTAGTGTGTACCTTAACTCCGAGGGCTTCAATTTTATTGCGCAGCAGGGCAGAGCCGCCGTCATCGAGCTGGGCAGTCATCAGGCCTGGAGCGAATTCCACTACGTGGGCCTCAAGTCCCAGCGCCTTCAGGGCGTTGGCTGCCTCAAGACCGAGCAGGCCACCCCCCACCACGACCCCACTTTTGGCAGTGCCGGCGACAGAGCGGATGGAATCCAGATCTTCGAGGGTGCGGTAGACAAAGCAGCGCTCGTGCTGATGCCCGGGGATTGGAGGCACAAAAGGGTAGGAGCCGGTGGCGAGTACCAGCTGGTCGTAGGAATGGGAGATACCACTTGCGGTGCAAACGGTTTTATTTTCCCGGTCGATCTCCACAATCTTGTCATTGAGTCGGGTTTCAAAACCCCACTGTCGGTACTGTTCTATATCTCCTAGAGTCAGGTCTACTGCGGTGCGCCCGGTAAAATATTCAGAGAGATGAACCCGATCATAGGCGGGCCGGGACTCTTCACAGAAGATGGTGATATCAAAATTAGTGGCTTGTTGGTGACTGGCCAACTGCTCCAGGAAATGGTGCCCGACCATACCGTTTCCAATCACGATCAGCTTTTGATTTTTTGCATTTTCCGTCATTTACAATCCTGCCGTCTCAAGTCGTTTTGTTCGGCAGGAAGAGAACCCGGATGGAATGGCAAGGGCATCTCCTCTTCTGCCGAAGAGTACAGGCGCCGTTGCCTCGAAGTGGGGGAATATTTTGTTGGTAATTAAATACATTCAATCTTCATGCCAATTTTATTGTAAGGAATAAAGGGGACTTGGCCTGATTGTCCACATTTTTTGCAACAATGTGGTGCATTGAATAATTTTTCTGCGCTGGGAAAGTGCTTAGTCGAGTTTTGTGTATTTGTCCTAGAAAAAATACAGCAGATGAGAGAGTAGTAACAATAGTGCCAGCAACTGCCAGCACAGGAGTGGATTGCGTTCAAGCAAAGGGCGTTTTTGCGGTGCCTTGAATTGCGAGTTGGGAATTTGCAGATCCTGCACAAATTCCGATAGTGCGTTGTAGCGTTTCATAGGATCTGTAGCGCAGGCTTTTTGTAAGGCCGCGTCGATCCAGTGAGGAATATCATTGCGGTATGAAGAGGCATTAGTGAACCGCATTTGATTGTAACTTTTTAGGCGATAGTGATGGTTGCCGAGGCGCTCCGGGTAGGGGTACTTGCCAGTGAGTAACTCATAGGTGATAACGCCCAGGGAAAATATATCTGAACGGTGGCTGGCACTATCGCCGAAAAAAAATTCGGGCGCCGCGTAATTCTTGCTGCCGGGGGGGCATTCTCCAGATAGATGCAGCTGCTCCCGGAGACCGGGTCCGTCAGCACCACCGAGATCGATAATCACCAGGCGGCCATCGTTGCGCATCATGATGTTTTCTGGTTTGAGATCGCCGTGCACAATCTCCAGACGCTGCAGGCTGCGCAGCGCACTGACCAACTGGCCAAGTAGGTCCCGTACCTGATGAATCTTGGGTTGGGGGTTTAGTTGCATCCATTGCCGCAAGGTTTGCCCCTCAATATATTCGAGAATATGGTAAAGGCATCGTCTCTCAGTAGCAGGCGCAAACGCTTTAATAATTCCCGGGTGGGAGACGCGTCGCCCGGTCCATTCCTCGGCAATAAAGCGCGTGATATACAGAGGGTCATCACAAAAATTTACCGAGGGAGTTTTTATGACGCGCAGGGCATCAGTTTCCTGATCGCGTGCGAGATACAAGTGGCTGCGGCTGCTGGCATGCAGTTCTTGCAGGATAAGGAATCGATCGAGTTGCTGACCCGGGCGCAGGTCTGGTGCGAAAGGCAGTTCGCGGTTGCGCATGGCCAGCTCATCGCACTGGGGTAACCCTACGGAGTTCACCCGACAAACTATGCCGCTCAGATTGTCGGTAGAGCCTGCCTGCAGGGCCGTATCAATTAGTTGTCGGGGTGTGGAACTACAAAAGTCGAGCAATAGTTCGGTCAGAACCATTTCAGAGAGGAAATCGTGGATACCATCACTACTGATCAGGAAAATATCATCGAGCTGTAATTCTTCGCAGCGGTAGTCCACATCGATATGGGCATCCATGCCGAGAGCGCGGCTGAGAAAAGTGCGTCCAGGCCCCAGAGTGTGGCTGTGGTCACGACTCAGGCACTCCAGTTTGCCATGACGCACACGATAGATACGTGAATCACCGATATGCACTAAATGGGCGCTGGTACCTTTAAAGATAACCGCAGAAAACGTGGTCAGCCATCCTCGCCTGATTTCGCTACTTCCGCCACTTTGTCGAAATAGCCAGCTGTTGAGAGAGTGCAGCACCCGTGCAACGGCGTGCTTTGTCGACCAGGTTTCCGGGGTACTGTAATAGTCGGAAAAGAAGCCATTGATTGCAGCACGAGCCGCTTCGCCACCGGCCTCGGCATTAGCGACACCGTCGGCCACTGCGGCAAGGCTACCGTGGCGCTGCAATTCGGCGCTCGCGGGGAGACGCACGGCACAAGCATCGTCATTATGCTGCCGAAGACCTGCGCAGGAGGCGCTGAATAGCTGCAGTGCACCTTCGGAGTTGTGCTGCACATTAGCAGTAATTGCGGGACCGTCGCAGAGTGGTCCCGCTGTGATTATCGTGTCGTTATCAGGCGACATCGATCATAGACACGCTGCCATCGGGGAGTACTTCGGCCATTTGTCCCTCCGGCTCCTCAAGTAGAAGTAGGGTGGCAAAACCGAATAGTGCTGTGGCGCAGATGACCAGGAAAAATGTTTGGTAGGACACCATGCTCAATACGGTGAGGTAGAAAACTGCCCCGACATTACCGTAGGCGCCAGTCATACCGGCAATTTGCCCAGTGAGGCGACGTTTGATTAGGGGCACTACCGCGAATACAGCCCCCTCGCCAGCCTGTACAAAGAAGGAACAGGCCATGGCAGCGGCTACGGCCAGGTACAGAGGCCATTCGGCATCAATCAGGCTCATGGTGAAATAGCCCACGGCTAAGCCGGCAGTGAGTATTAACAAGGTGGGCTTACGGCCCCAGCGGTCGCTGATCAGTCCGCCGGCGGGGCGTGACATCAGGTTCATGAAGGCATAGGCGGAACCCAGCAGGCCAGCTTTAATCGGATCGAGGGTAAAAGTTTCGGAGAAGAACAGTGGTAGCATGGAAACAACGGCCAACTCGGAACCGAAGGTGGCAAAGTAGAGTAAATTTAACACGGCGACTTGCTTGAATTTGTAGCGATGCATGGGCGCTGGTGGATTGCTGAGTACTTCGCGGTTGATGCTGTAAGTTTTACGTGCATCCAGCAAATAGAGCAGTGTCAGACCACAATAAATCAGATTGGCAGAAAGGTTGGAGATCAAGGGGACCCCATTGGACAGCTTCCAAGTGAGCAGTGCGAGCGCTGCATACATGGGTACTTTCATAACCAGTAACAATACGAAGTCTCCAGGACTGGTGACTTCCATTGCACCGATATTTTTGGGCTTAAAATAAGTTGATCCCTTGGGAGTATCGGTAACGGAAAAATAATAAATTACGCTGTAAACCAGTGAGATAGCCCCGGTGAGGCCAATGGCGTAACGCCAGCCGTCATCACCGCCAAATAACAGGGCGATAGTGGGCAGGGACATGGCTGCGGCTGCTGAACCAAAGTTACCCCAACCGCCATAGATACCTTCGGCGGTACCCAGCTGACGGGCGGGAAACCACTCCGATACCATACGAATACCCACTACGAACCCCGCACCAATAAAACCGAGCAGGAAACGGCCGATTGCCGCCTGCACAAAGTTGTCAGCCAGGGCGAAAATAAAACAGGGCACACTGCCTATGGCTAGTAGTAGGGAATAAGTCAGCTTCGGCCCATACTTGTCGGTAAGCATCCCGATGATGATTCGTGCAGGGATGGTCAGGGCTACGTTCAAAATGAGTAGCGTTTTCACCTGGTCCGATGTCAATGAGAGACTCTTAGAGATCGCCATTAACAAAGGGGCGTGGTTAAACCAGGCAAAGAATGTGATAAAGAAGGCCACCCAGGTGAGGTGGAGTATTTTTATCTTCCCGCGGAACGAGAATAGATTGAGAGATTCACTGGACATGCGCATTTCCTTTGATTGCTAATTCCGCAGGCACAAAAAAAAGCCCAAAGCCACAGCCGCTTGGCTGCAGATGATGGACTTCGTTGCCCGTGTATTCGGCGAACAACCGCTTCACCGCGCTGATGCACCCGAGGTAAGGCAATTGCATCATCGAATTATTTCCATTCAATTAATGTGCCATTATTTTTGTGCGTGCAGGAAATCTACCGTTTGTTGGTAGAGCTCCGGTCGAAAGGCATCCGCTGTCTGACCGTTGGCTCTGTTGGGATCGGTATACATTTCCAGAAACTGTTGAGCTTTTTCTTTG
Organism: Microbulbifer okhotskensis; assembly: GCF_023895975.1. Classification (GTDB taxonomy): domain Bacteria; phylum Pseudomonadota; class Gammaproteobacteria; order Pseudomonadales; family Cellvibrionaceae; genus Microbulbifer; species Microbulbifer okhotskensis. Next base: position 6,271 of record NZ_JALBWM010000091.1, on the reverse strand, counting down.
CTGGGGCGACCACAGTCGTTCTCCAGGTGGGCAAAGAGGTGCCACCCGGGGTTAACCAGAAATTTCTGACCCTGGCGATAGAGAATTAGGTCATTGAGTGAACGCTGTATCAGCTCTTCGGGCAGGTTTAAGTATTGTTCCTGTGATAATAACTTGGCGGCGGTGCATCTGTGAGCGCGGGCTGCAAGCCAGGTACAGGCTTTGAGCAAGGCTGCACGCAAGGCCAGGTGGGTGGCTGGGTAGGCTTGGTGCCAACTATCAGTAACCGTAAGGACCTTTTCCGGCATTGCTGGCAACAGGGTATTGCAAGCGGCAATAACCACACCGGCCCCTTTGTGAGCGGCGAGGGTATTCCAAGGCTCCCCTACACAGTAACCGTCGATAACGCCACTGTGGAGATTTTTCATCATTTGCTCGGGCGGAAGTACGACCAGCTGTACATCTCTGTCTGGATCGATATTGGCGGAGCGCAACCAATGACGCAGTTGCAGACTATGGCTGGAAAAAGGATAAACAGTGGCGAGTCTTACCGGTGGCGAATTTGAGTTTTCATCACGGTAACGTTTCAATGCTAAAGCTATATCCCGGTGTGATTCGCTTTTTCCGTAGTGTTTCAACCGCTTGAAAAGCTCCGTGGACAGGGTAATGGCGTTGCCATTGCAGCTGAGAATAAGCCCACTTAACAATCGTTCATGACAGTTGGGTAAAGCCTGATGCAGAGTGAGTGGCATCGGCGCTAACATGGCGGCAGCATCGGCAGTACGACCTATTAATTTATCACGCAGCGTAGCCCAAGTGGTTTCCCGTTGTAGCTGTACATCCAGGTCAAACTGGTGAAAGTAGCCTTTCTCCTTAGCGATAATTAACGGTGCGCTGTCGGTGAGGCGCAGGTATAGCAATTTAAGGGATTTTTTTTCTGGACGCAGGAGGGCAGACATCGGTAGTTTAGTGCTCAATCTGGAAATAATGGATAATTTTTTCAGCGACGCTATGAATGGTTGAGTTGCCGTTCATTGCAAGGTTACGCAGGGTTTTGTGTGCATCATCTTCGCTGAGATTTTTCTTGGCCATTAATAAACCTTTGGCTCGCTCAATGGTTTTTCGCTCTGATAACTGCTGTTTGGTTCGCTCAAGGGTCTGGCGCAGTTGTTGAAAGTTCTTGAATTGTGCCATAGCAATTTTTATGGCCGGCGCAACACGTTCCGGTGTTATCCCCTCTGCCATGTAGGCACTGACTCCGGAATCGACGGCACGGCTAATGAAGTCAGCGTTGCCGCTACTGGAGAACATAGCCACGGGTGTGGGAGCTTCTCGATTGACGATTGCCAGGCTTTCTAAAATATCTCGATCCGGGGATTCGATATCGATCAATACGATATCAGGACGATATTTCTCTACCTGAAAGAGTAACCCTTCGGCACTATTGATTTGAGCGAGAATGGTATAGCCAGCTGCACGTAACCGCTCACAAACTAGGTGAGCGCGCTCGGGGTGGTCATCAACCAGCATGATTCCGGGGCTTCTGTTAGTCACTGTTTACTGCGGTACTCGTCTAATAATTTTTATAAGGTTGTCCAATTGTTAATCAATAGTTGTGCCAAATAGGCTGGGGAGGTTTTGCAGAGTAAACTGTAACTTTCCATCAAGTGCGAGTAATTAGCTCTGCTATTTTTTGGTGCAGCATTCTGAAGATATCGCTTTTTCTGCACAAGTAGCGGGCTGTGTGGGATTTGGGCGGTCTATCAGTGAGTCTCGGCTCTTTCAACGCAAAATTAATTGTGGAGAAATGGTTGTTTTGGCGGGGCTATCATTTATAGAGTGGCTTTATATGATGGTTATCATGCTATTCCATCAAAAGCAGAAAAAATTTAATGGAGTTACTGCTTGTATTGGTGGAATTTTTTATTGAATAAATAGTCACTAACGACTATTTATTCAATAAATCTTGCATTGATCGAATTAACAAGTTGCAGGAAATTACTTTTAAGTTGCCTGCAAGTCGAGTTGGTTACAGTCGAGACGATTGTTATCTTATTAGTTTGATCCACATGCTTATTCGGTATACTTTCATAGCCTTATAAATTTCACCAATTACCGCTATCAGTCTATTCCTCTTTCCATCCCCTGTTACGGCGTTTACACTCGATTTGACTATAAATTGGGCAACCCAATACTTTTCGAGGTAGATGTAGCAGTAAACTCATAATACTAACTAAGAGAGGCACGGTGGTGAGAATAGCTATACCTAAAGAGACTGCAGAGGGCGAAGCGCGTGTTGCAGGAACTCCCGATAGCGTAAAACGCCTGTGTAAGTTGGGCTTTTCCGTAACGGTGGAAAAGGGGGCTGGTAGCAGGGCCAGCTTTACAGACGACGCTTATATCGAGGCTGGTGCGCAGATTTGCGAGGATATTAACGAGTGCCTTGCTGATGCTCGGGTGGTACTCAAGGTTCAAGCTCCCACAGATGCGGAGTTGGCCTTAATTCCTGAAGGGGCAACGCTGATAGCCTTCTTGAAACCGGCACAGAGCGGTGACTTGCTACAGAAATTGGCTGACAGAAAAATAAACGCTCTGGCGATTGAGTCTGTTCCCCGTATTTCCCGTGCGCAAAAAATGGATGCGCTCAGTTCAACGGCCAATATCGCTGGATATCGTGCGATCATTGAGGCCGCACATAATTTTGGACGTTTCTTTACCGGTCAGATTACTGCTGCGGGTAAAATACCGCCCGCCAAGGTACTTGTGATCGGTGCGGGAGTTGCAGGTCTTTCTGCAATTGGTACCGCGAAAAGTATGGGCGCTATCGTCAGAGCTTTTGACACGAGAGCTGAAGTACGTGAGCAAGTAGAGTCAATGGGCGCAGAGTTTCTAACGGTCGAGATTGAGGAGGAAGGCTCTGGCTCCGGTGGTTATGCCAAAGAGATGTCGAAGGAGTTTATCGATGCAGAGATGGCACTGTTCAGAGAGCAGGCCAAAGATGTTGATATTGTGATAACCACCGCATTGATCCCCGGTAAGCCGGCGCCTAAGCTTTGGTTGGCGGACATGGTTGACAGCATGCGCAAAGGCTCTGTGATCGTCGATCTTGCAGCCGAAATGGGTGGTAATTGTGATTACACGATTGCTGATGAAAAAATAGTACACAATCATGTCACCATTATTGGCTATACCAACCTACCTAGCCGTGCTGCCAGCCAATCCTCAAGGCTTTACTCTACTAACCTTGCTCACCTGCTCTCCGAACTGACGCCAGAAAAAAATGGTGAGATTTCCATTAATTTCGATGATGAAGTTATACGGGGAGCCACGGTAGTCAAGAACGGTGAAATTACCTGGCCACCGCCAGCAGCAAAAATTTCGGCGCAACCCAAATCCACGGCTAAACCCATCGAAGATGTGAAAGCTGCTGTAGAGAAAAAAGCAGATAAGAAAAAGTCTCCTCTGGCAATTTTTGGTTTTTGGATAGTCGCTGCGGTTCTCTTACTTTGGTTGGGCAAGGTGGCACCACCAGACTTTGTCTCTCACTTTACGGTATTTATTCTCGCCATTTTTATCGGTTGGCAAGTTATTTGGAATGTCTCTCATGCTCTGCATACGCCGCTAATGAGTGTGACCAACGCGATTTCCGGCATCGTAGTTGTCGGTGCACTACTACAGATCGGGGCTACAGGTTCCGGCTTGGTAACCTTGCTGGCGTTTGTTGCGGTGCTGGTGGCAAGTATTAATGTATTTGGTGGGTTTTTTGTGACCTATCGGATGCTGAAAATGTTTAGACGTTAAGGGGAGAGATCGAGATGAACGGTATGATTGCAATGGCTTATCTCTTTTCTGCGGTAATGTTTATTTTGAGTCTTGGCGGGCTTTCCAGCCACGAAACTGCACGCAGAGGAAATATTTACGGCATTGTCGGCATGGCTGTGGCTATTATCGCAACCATTGCCGGCATCGTTGCCGGTGCACTGTGGATGGTCGTGATCGCAATGCTGATTGGGGCGGTAATTGGCCTCTCATTGGCAAAGCGTGTTGCCATGACCCAAATGCCACAAATGGTGGCTTTGCTGCACAGTTTTGTTGGGCTTGCAGCTGTGCTGATTGGCTGGGGAGGATTTTTAGCCCCTCAGGTAAGCCTTCACGGTTCGGCTCATGTTGTGCACAGCACAGAAATTTATCTGGGTGTTTTTATTGGTGCAATTACTTTGACGGGTTCGTTAGTGGCTTTCTGTAAGCTGCAAGGGCTGGTGTCCGGTAAGCCTCTTACTCTACCCGCGCGTCATTGGCTCAACCTAGCGGCGATAGCAGCCTGTATTGTGCTTGGGGTTCTTTTTGTCCCCGCTGAAATTAATCCTGGCACGGTGATAAATTTACTGCTGATGACCGCTATCGCGCTTTTGCTGGGGATACATCTTGTGGCCGCCATTGGCGGTGCGGATATGCCTGTTGTGATATCTATGTTGAATAGCTATTCAGGTTGGGCTGCAGCTGCGACCGGGTTTATGTTGGGTAATGACCTGCTTATTGTTGTCGGTGCCCTGGTCGGCTCCTCAGGTGCCATCCTCAGCTACATTATGTGTCGCGGAATGAATCGCTCTTTCATCAGTGTTATTTTGGGTGGATTTGGCTCCGATGGCGGTGAAGTGGCGGTAGATGAAGTGGAAGGGGAAGCTATCGCCGTGGATCTGGAAGAGCTTGCCGAAGACCTGAAATCTGCGGATAACATTATCATAGTGCCAGGCTTTGGTATGGCTGTAGCGCATGCTCAGCAGGCTGTCAGTGATCTGACCGATCGGCTGCGGAAGATGGGCAAGACAGTACGTTTTGGTATTCATCCGGTAGCGGGTCGTTTGCCTGGGCACATGAATGTATTGTTGGCCGAGGCCAATGTGCCCTATGACATTGTTTTGGAGATGGATGAAATCAACCCGGATTTTCCGGGTACTGACCTGGCCATGGTCATTGGCGCAAATGACACCGTTAACCCGGATGCGGTAGAGAAGCCTGGATCGCCGATCGCTGGGATGCCGGTATTGGAGGTATGGAAAGCGGGTAAGGTCGTTGTTCTCAAGCGCTCTATGGCTTCAGGTTATGCCGGAGTTGCCAATCCATTATTCTATAAAGACAACGCGCGCATGCTTTTTGGGGATGCCAAAGATAGTTTGCAGGGGGTGCTGGGTAAGCTGAGTGACTAATCATACAGTCGTGCTATTTATTGGTCTCATGTAAATACACCGCCAGTCAGGGCTTGAGCTTGCTTTCTTAGCGCAGCAGGCTCAAGCCCTTTATATTTTATTCATAGTAAATTTACTTTGATGAAAAATTCGAATATCGCCTAGAGTTTCTATTAGTGGTAATCTCAGCGCCTTTACATATCTTTGCAGAAGAAAATAAAAAGGAGTTGGGGAATGGGAGTCCATCTACGAAATTTTGCCTTACAGGGGCTGATTGCGCTTGGGGCTTTAGGCCTGGCTGCTTGTGGCGGGGGCGGCGGCAGTGATTTTGAGTCTAGCGGGGCAGTGACCCCGGACCCAGCCCCGGTTGGAGGTTCTTGGGAAAAGGACAATTTTCTGCCGGTTTCGACTTTTGCTGGTTTGTGTGTTTCCCCCAGAAGCGGTACTGACCCTATTACGGGTTACGATTACGATGAGACCTTAGGCACCCGTCAGGATGAAAATAACTGGTTGCGCTCAATGAGCAATGAGCTCTATCTTTGGTATGGCGAAATTCAGGATCAAGATCCGTCTAGTACAGATGATTCTTTAGCCTACTTTGAAGAATTAAGAACATTTGCCCTGACCCCCTCCGGCCGTGAGAAAGATCGTTTTCACTATACGATTCCTACCGATGAATGGTTGTCGCAAACCGAATCGGGGGTCTATGTTGGCTATGGATTGCAGTGGGCACTTTTGTCAAGCACTCCACCCCGTAAAGCCGTCGTTGCCTACCTTGATGAGGAGGGGGGTGGAAACTTACCAGATGTTGTTACCCGAGGTGCTGAAATAATCAGTGTTGATGGTGTCAAGTTGGCTAATGGTGATGATGTAGATGCCTTAAATGACGGAATGTGGCCTGAGGGGGAAGGTGAATCTCACACGTTTGAAATTCGGCCCTTAGGCTCAGCGGATATCGTCACCGTTACCTTGGTTTCATCTGCAGTAGAAGCTGACCCAGTACAGCATGTAAAGACAGTGTTCACAGACTCAGGCCGGAAAGTGGGTTATATGCAGGGCTGTCCCATATAAATCGGTGTAAAAACGAACAGAATAGACCTAAAATA
>NZ_JALBWM010000090.1 GCF_023895975.1 Microbulbifer okhotskensis | reverse complement strand
GAGCGGTACAGTGACTATGGGGCTATAGCTGCATGAAACTGTCCGAAGTGTTGTAAACCTATAATAAAAGCTAAGGATAAGCCCATGATTCCAGGGCTGCTCCATACAAATCGGTGTAAAAATGAACAAAGTAAAATTGGCAGGCTGTTGAAATACGCCTGCTAAGGTATTCTTTAATCGTTAAGTTTTATTCTACATTCACTGTTCGCTCTTTCATTGATGCTTGAATTTGGCGAAGTATCTGCTCGTCTTCAATCTTGTCATCAGCGATTAATAGAAAAATCTTACTGACAATTTCAGCCATTCTAATATCGGCGTCTGAGAATGGAAGATATAGGTCTTCTTGCTTTGCTTTCCCGGGTACAATACATAGATAGTTCCCAGGTTGGATATGGATGACACCACTGCCGAGATGTATTCTATACTTGGCAAGACTGCCTTGGATATAAGCATAATGACCTTCACATCTTACTTGGTTCAACCCGGCGGTCTGTACCAGGCTTGCAATCAGTTCCGTGCGTCGTTCAGTGGTTTCCTTGGACCAGTAGGACTCACTACCCTCAGCTCGGGCGACAGAAACAATTAGGTCTATATCGCGCATGAACTCTGAAAATACAATAGGGTCCACTGAATTTAGTGGTACCTTATTTCCATCTTTGGAGAACCATATTTCTTGGAGTGGAAGTTTATCATTGTGGGATAAGTAGTAGCGTGCCTCAGGAATGTCAAGGTAACCCAATATGTTTTTTTGTGTGAATTGCTTGTAAATAGTTACCTCATCTCCGCCATGTTGATTCCAGCTTCTGGATTGCAGCAACTTACTCATTATTGATCCAATCACAGTGTGACCAAAGAATCGCCTGGAATTTTTACCTGCTTCTATTTCTGCTGGAGATACGATGTATAACTCCCGGAATACTTGTTTAAATGGCTGCACAATTTTTTTATCAACTATATGGCGCTGCCAATCGGAAAGCACACCTGAGTCGAATAAACTATAGACGTGGGCAATTGTGAGCGGACCTTGTATCGGGGTTATTTCTCCCTTTAGGCCGATTATCGCTTTTGTAGTGTTTGAAAATATGCCGAACCTACCATGTTTGTCCATTAAGATAAGTTGGCTCAATAGTTGCCGTGCAACAGGGAGTTTGGCTAGAGTGTTTAGCTCATCTGATTCGATCAACTCAGCATCACACATCATTGATTCGAGTGTTTTTTTGAAGGTGCTCGCTTGTCGCTTGACTTGCTCCTGGCACTCACGCATCTGTTGATAGATGTCGCTTTTCCTAATTTTTGGAGGTACGGATTTTAAAAGTTTTTGCCCTCTATGTACATTGATCTTCACGGCAATGCCTTCTAGATGTAGGGACACTTCCCAGTCCAATACGGCGTATTTTTCATTAAATGGAAGCATATCAGAGGCAATTCCGGCCTCCATTGCCCATCCCATTCTGACTTCATCGGAAAAGCCTGCGGTTTGAGCCAGATTTTTCATTCCACAAATAACCGCAGCTCTTGTATTGGCGCAACGCTCCTGCCCATACTTGGCTGCTTCCTTGGTCATCTCTTTGAACTTTAAATATCGTTGTTTAAGTTCATTCTTTCCCTCTAGAGGTAGTAGTCCGTATGCTTTTATGGCTACTTGCCCATGTTTTTTTAGTGTTTTCTCTATTTTCTCTCGATCAAGACCTAACAATGCATTAATGATCAGCAAAATTGTTTCGCCGCGCATGTTCGAGCCGCGTATTGCGGATGTGAACTTAATAAGCCTTGACGGATCTGGAGAACCTAACCGTTTCAGGTATTTTTTACGGTCGATCACGCCCTCTGTCGTACTTTCAGAAGTGTGTATATCTCCTGGGTCCTCTGAGGTGTCAGGAGACGCACCACTCAGATGAAATAGATTGTCGTGTAGAGTGAGAATATCTTCCCACTGTAGTGCTTTGAGTATGGGCCTTCTGGCTTTGCCTGCGTAGGGGTACGCAAGTAGAAGTGTTTTCTCTTTAAACTCCTTGAGTTGACTGGCGAGGAGGGTTTCACCTTCTCCTTCTGCATAATCGTAGATGTGCAACATATTGACAATGCAAGTGTCGATACCTTCAGATTCAACCTTAAGATTTTTGGCGGTTCGGTCTAAGCTTTCCAAGAGCTTCAAACCTTGGAGTATTTCGGAGCTCCCTTCCTTGTGGAATCTGGAGAAAGTGCTGTAGGCCTCGGTAATGCTAGATGAGTTCTTCAGATTTGGTCGTAATTGAACAAGCAATCTTTGATAGTGTTTAGAATATGTGTCTAATAAATCTTCCGTGAGATTATATTTTTCTACGTCTTGGGTGCACCGGTATGAGTTCTTGTTGATTGGGTCCCAGTACTTTTTCACAAAGCTGGGAAATATAAGGCTGCAGGACTTAAACCAATCATAGTCAAACTTCTCTGAATGGTATAGGTTGACTAAGAGGCGGCTGAAATCCTCATTGCAGCCGTGCAGTAAGATGTTGTTACTTGCTATATCATCTGGGTGATGGTGGTTTTCTATATCCAGTATCTTGTTGTATTCCCCGGAGAATATATTTTTAAGTCCCTGTGCAATTGATTCGTAATGTAAGTTGTTGGTTAGTATTTTCACGAAGTCTTCGGGTGTTGGGCGTATATCTTGGTGCTTGGCTAATATCTTTTCTTTTGTGCTGGGTGTATTCTTTAGAAGTTTTTCTAACCTCTCTAAAATTTTCGTGGCTATATATTCTGATGGATTTTCTTTAAGATAGACTCCGGTTAAGTAGATCGCTATTTCTTTGATTAGAAATGGATCTTGATTGTTGTAGTTTCTCTTGATTTGATGTTCTTCGGGATTAGCATAGAGGTCTATCAAAATGTTTGGGAACTTCTCACCTAAAAGTGTTTCGATCTGGTCCTTATGTTTTTCCCATAGGCCTTTCCCTGGGGGGGTTACTTTTATTGAATAGTAGACTCGCTGTAATTTTTCACCTTCGGGAAGTATTTCCTTAAAAACATCTAGTACTTGTTGGCTTTTTTTACTAGTAATTATTTGGGTTTCCATGTTAGCCTCCGATAAGTGGTATGAGCCGGATAAAAGTGACGTTGCAGCCATCGTACAAGGGGTGGGTTTCGTTGAGGTTGCTTAGTTCTCGGCCGTCAATAAACACCTTAAACCTATTTTTAGTGAAGGCTCTCACGGCTCTTTGGGTCTCCATCTCCAGGTCAATATTTACGCTGGATTTATGAATAGATATTTTTCCAGTTGACGCGAGTTGCTGAATTTTTTCATCATCTAAGTATTGATGGGTAAGGTGGTCGTATATTTGCGTGTTGGTTAGAGAGATTTTTTGCATTGCTTTTATTTGTTCTTTTACAGACCTCTCTATAACTTCTTTCAGGGTGATTTTTTCGCTAATTAGTCTTAGATTAATTTCTGGGATTTTTGCTTCTGGTTTTGTGATTCCAAAAATTTCGGATTTAACTTTTACACTGAGCACGTGGTTTATGCCTTTAGTTTGATGCTGTTTATCTATAGTTGTCTAGTAAGGGCGGGGGAGAGTGATTCTTGGTTTAATGCACGCTTTCAACACTGATGAGGCTAACTATATTATGGGTCGATAATTTTTCGCTATCAATAGTGTATTTTGCTACTTTTTTGCTGTGAGGGGGGGTAGTTGGTACTGGTTACTGTATTTTGATGTGAAACCAAACAGTTTGTTTTATTTTTAGACGCATCAGGGTCTCCGTTAAGATTTTTTGCGTAATATCATTTTTTTCATTTATAGGCTGCGTCTGTTAGTTAAGTTTTGTGATGCTGGGGTATGGCTTGCAGAGTGAATGTTTGATTTTCGAATAATTAATTTGCTCCATTTTATATGGAGGAAAGGGTTGGCCGGTTTTGACTCCAATCACTATCGCAGCTTTCAGTGACTGCTAAAAGGGAACTTTTGGGTAATTTCGTGATATCTCTGTGGCCTTGAAGGCTGCAGGTGTTAGGTGCAGCTCGCCGAAAATGACTGCAACCCTCTGCAAGAGCTACAACGCAGCAGCTGTACTCTTACGGAAGGATTCAGTGGCTCCCTAGGGAGTTGATGTTGAGCGCCGATAGGAATTTACTGTTGTATGTGGTTACTTTTCATCGGTAAATATATTGGAATTTGGAGGTTTATATGACTGAGTTGGTGCAAGAATCATATCCGCCTCAAAAGGTAGCTATTCTCGCCCACCGCCAAGTCTCACTCTTCGAGCTAGGTTGCGCTACCGAACTCTTTTGCTTACCCCGCCCGGAACTTAGCGAGCTTTACAGTGGTGAAATTGTAACTTTCGCGGAGGAAAACGCTCTAGCTACCGGCGGCTTAGCGCTGGCCTGTCGACAAGTAGAGAGTTTGATGGAATATGACCTGCTGGTGATCCCTTGCTGGTCGACTGCTACACAACCACAAGATGCTTATTTGGAGCGGGTATCTAGGGAGTTGGCTGAATTTGCGGCTGCTGGTCGTCAGATTTTGACCTTTTGCTCCGGTGCTTTTCTTCCCGCAGAACTTGGGCTATTTGATGGCCGTCAGGCAACGACTCATTGGCTTTATGCCGATCACTTTCGTGAGCGTTTCCCTAAGGTGGAGTATGTGGGAGATGTCCTCTATGTGTGGGAGGGAAGTTTAGCGTGTTCAGCCGGGAGTACTGCCGCCATTGATCTGGGGATTGAGTTTTTGCGGCGCAACCATGGTTATGAATTGGCCAATTCGGTGGCGCGGAGATTGGTGATGGCACCTCATAGGCGGGGTAGCCAAGCCCAATATGTGGAGATGCCCGTTGCCAAACGGCCGGATCACTTCTCCGCCGCGCTGGATTGGGCGATAGTCAACTTGGATGGCGCTATCAAGATTGATGATTTGGCGCAGCGTGCCCATTTGTCCCGCCGCAGCTTTGATCGAAAGTTTCGCCAGTCCATGGGAATTGCTCCCAAGGAGTGGCTAATTCAGCAACGCTTGCGGGCGGTGCAGAAGGCGCTGGAGTCCGGTAAGGAGTCTGTAGACAGAGCAGCCCAAATGGCTGGCTTCGAGAGTAGCGCAACCTTACGCCACCATTTCCGTCGGGCGTTTGGGATTTCACCCAGTGAGTATCAGCGCCAATTCCAGGTTTCCACCACTGCAGCGGTTGAAGCTTAGGGTTAGCCGGGTGTTGGTACGGCTATGGGGAGTCGATACCTTCGGTTGATACACCCGCAGGCGCTAACGGGTTATTATTCGGTCTTTATTGCCCGATGACAGTACAGACTACGAAGGATTTATGACCAAACAGCGCGTATTGACTGGTATTACAACAACCGGTACTCCTCATTTGGGGAACTATGTGGGTGCAATCCGCCCGGCCATCGCCGCGAGCCAGGATGAGAGCAACCAATCTTTTTACTTCCTGGCGGACTACCATGCGCTGATCAAGTGCCAGGACCCAGGGCAGGTGCACCAATCCACCCTGGAAATTGCCGCAACTTGGCTGGCGCTTGGTTTAAACACGGATAATGTGGTTTTCTATCGCCAGTCCGATGTTCACGAAATCCCGGAACTGAGCTGGCTCCTTACCTGTATGACCGGCAAGGGCCTGATGAATCGCGCCCATGCTTATAAGGCGTCGGTAGATGCAAACCGCGCTGACGGTGAGGATTCTGACTTTGGTGTCACCATGGGGCTTTACAGTTACCCGATCCTCATGGCCGCCGATATGCTGATGTTCAATGCCAATAAAGTGCCGGTGGGAAAGGATCAAGTTCAGCATATCGAGATGGCTCGGGATATTGCTCAGCGCTTCAATCATCACTACGGGGAACACTTCGCCCTGCCTGAAGCGGTGGTGGATGATCATGTGGCTCTTCTGCAAGGCTTGGATGGTCGCAAGATGAGTAAGAGCTATGGCAACACCATTCCTTTGTTCTTGCCTGAGAAGAAACTGAAAAAGCATATCAACAAGATCAAGACCAACCTGTTGGAGCCGGGTGAGCCGAAAGATCCCGATACCTCGACGGTTTTCCAAATCTGGCAGGCATTTGCCAGCGAAACGCAGACCGCAGAGATGCGCAAAGCATTTGAAGAGGGGATTGCTTGGGGGGAGGCTAAGAAGCAGCTGCTTGAGTTGATCAATGACCAGATTGGCGATGCCCGCGAGCGCTACAACGAGTTGTTGGCCAATCCGGACCAGATTGAGGAAGAGTTGGAGAGGGGGGCTATTAAGGCTCGCGCTTACTCGGCGCCGTTTATTGAAAAGTTGCGTTATGCGGTAGGGATTCGCAAGATAGGGTGAAGCGCTTTTAAGCAAGCCTGAGGCTGTGTGCCGCAGCCTCATTACAACGATAAAAAATGATAAGAAACAATAAAAATACAGGGTTCTAACATGGAAAACGTTCAGGGAAATCCTGGTGCGAGTACTGACTCCGACAATAAGAATGGTTGGATCAATCGAGCGCTAAACTTTATCGAAGTGGTGGGTAACAAGTTACCCGATCCCGCTGTTCTCTTTCTGGTATTAATGGTTGCGATCTGGGTGCTCTCCTGGTTTCTATCTGGTGTGACCTTTGAAACTTTACATCCAGCCACAGGCGAAGCGATTCAGGTCACCAACTTACTTTCCAGCAGTGAGATGGCCCGGTTCTTGTCCAGTATGGTGACGACATTTACCGGCTTCGCACCGCTTGGTGTGGTATTGGTAGCCATGATGGGTGTGGGCGTGGCAGAACAGAGCGGTTTTATTAATGCGGTTCTGAAAAAAATGCTGGCGGTAACCCCGCAGATGCTGTTAACCCCGATGCTGATATTAGTGGCGATTGTCAGCCATACCGCAGTGGATGCGGGCTATGTGCTGGTGATTCCTCTCGGTGGTGTGATTTTCTATGCAGCGGGGCGCCATCCACTGGCGGGTATCGCAGCGGCATTTGCTGGTGTTTCCGGGGGCTTCTCTGCCAATTTTGTCCCCTCTGCGATCGATCCACTGTTGCAGGGCTTCACCCAGACCGCCGCCCAGATTGCCGATCCGGGGTTACAGGTTAATCCCTTAAACAACTGGTTCTTCACCTCAGCCTCTTGTCTGCTAGTGACGCTGCTGGGCTGGTGGCTGACCGATAAAGTGATCGAGCCTCGCCTGAAGAATGTTGCCATTGATGGCGATGAGACCGATATGCCGGTGATGCAGGAGTTGGGTGCCCGCGAGAAGAAGGCAATGTACCTGGCGGTGGCCGTTATGATCGCCGGGGTTGTTGGGCTCGTGGCCTGGATGTTGCCGGAGGCCTCCGCGCTGCGCGATGCCGAGGGGCAACTGGCTTCGTTCGGTGCGCCAGTGATGAGATCTATCGTTCCGTTGATCTTCTTGCTGTTTATCATCCCCGGCGTTGTTTTTGGCTATGCCGCAGGCACCTTCCGTCAGAGTAAGGATGTGATTGATGCGATGTCCAAGACCATGGGTTCCATGGCTTATTACGTCGTTATGGCATTCTTTTGCGCGCTGTTTATTTCTGAGTTTGCCCGCTCGGGCCTCGGCACTTTGCTCTCTGTTGAGGGCGGCAGTCTGCTGGCGTCGATGGAGCTGCCGGGTCCAATTACCCTGATGGGCATTATTGTGCTGGTAGCCTTTATTAACTTGTTTGTGGGCTCCGCATCGGCCAAGTGGGCGCTATTGTCTCCTATATTTGTACCGATGCTAATGCAGATTGGTTTCTCCCCTGATCTTACCCAGGCGGCTTACCGGGTGGGTGATTCATCCACTAATATTATTACCCCGTTGATGCCTTACTTCCCGTTGGTAGTTGTTTATTGTCAGCGCTATGTAAAAGGTACTGGTATAGGTACACTTGTTTCAATAATGTTGCCTTACTCGGTGGTTTTCCTGATTTGCTGGTCCCTATTCCTGGTGGCTTACTGGACCCTGGGAATGCCTTTGGGTTTGCAGGCTAGCTATACCTACCCCTAAATGCACAGCATGTTCTTCATAGTTGAATGTAGGGCTTGAAATAAAAGCCTAATCTGGGTGGCAGCCACTGAGCAGCCATCCAGCCATCCAGCCATTACTCTCCCTTCAGTATGTTCCTTTTACCCTCTCAATAGAGGGAAGCTTCTGGCACGTTAGTGCAGTCTAAATGTTGAAAAATTGTCTTTTGAGACCGCTTTCTCTGTCATTTTCTGCTGTGAGAGCATTTTTCATAAAAAATGTTCCAATAATGTTGTGGATGATAACGATTCCTATTAGGATTCGCGCCCAGTTACCTGGATCACAGCCAAACTGTGATCCATCAAAATTCTGTTGGCATTGAGGGATCTCCATGAGTACCGCCCGAATTAAAAGTATGCAAAAAGCTTCTCCTGTATTTTCTGGAATCAGTCGCTCTCTATTGGCGCTGGCTATTGCTGCGGGCGGTTCTTCTGCGGCCTTTGCGGCGGATGAAACAGATGAGCGTATTGAAGAGGTGAATGTTACGGGACATTTGAATCTTTCCCGTCAGACTTCGGTGGGCAAGCTCGATGTTTCCGTGCACGAAACACCTTTCTCTGTCACTGTCCTGGACCGTGATTTTTTTAACGATATTGGTTCGAAAACTGTTCAGGATGTTCTGCAGTACACTCCTGGGGTGAACGGTGGTACATACGGCGTAGATGTCCGCGGGGACTGGTCGCTGGTTCGCGGTGTTGATCCTACGATTTTTATTGACGGTCTTCAGTCTATTTTTGGTAGTTATACTAGCGCCCGCGCAAACCTTTATGCCTATGAGCGGCTAGAAGTTCTCAAAGGTCCTTCTTCTGCGCTTTATGGTCAAGGCTCCACCGGTGGTATCGTGAATCTGGTGACTAAGCGGCCGCAGCGGGAATTTGGTGGCGAGGTAATGGTTCAAGCGGGTAGCTATGACCACAATGTATTTGCGACTGACTTTACCGGTTCAATTGATAGCGATGGAGAGTGGCTCTATCGGGTTGTAGCCTACAAACGAGGTGCCGACACCCAGGTCGACTATGTAAAAAATGATAGCACCTTGTTAATGCCATCCATCTCATGGCATCCAAGTGTAAACACTGAGATTACTTTCCAGACTACATTCCAAGACGATGAGAGTGGTACTTCTACTGCCTTCCTTCCTTGGGGTGGCACCCGTATTGATAATGTAAACGGCGATATTCCAACTGATACTTTCCTCAGTGAGCCAGGTTGGGATCAATATAATACACAGCAAAAAGCTTATAGTATCTGGGCTGATCATCGCTTCAGTGAAAACTGGGGTGTTAATGCCAGCGTGCGATATGCCAAAGGTGATGTTGATTACAATACCATGTATGGCTCGTTCGATTTGGCCCGCCTTAACCCAAATATCAGTGAGATGCACCGAGTTGCATTTAGTAGTGAAGCCAGCACAGATATGCTGATTTTTGATTTGCGCATGTCGGGAGTACTGGCTACGGGTATCGTAGACCACCAAGTTTCTTTTGGCCTAGATAGCCAGGATGCGACTACGGACAACGATTACGGCTATGCCTATGGTGGTCTGATCAATATCTTCGATCCGGAGTACGGTTATATCCCCGATGTGGCTATTTCCAATGGACCGGAAACTGATACTGAGCAGCTGGGTTTTTATTTCCAAGACCATATGACGATTGGGGATCTAACTGTAACTACGGGTGTGCGTAGAGACTCTACAGAATCCCAGACTGAAGGTTCCAACGCTGTGGAAGATGATGCTACCACTATGCGCCTGGGGCTGATGTACGCATTTGATATGGGCGTATCCCCTTATATTAGCTACTCTGAGTCCTTCGAGCCGGTAAGTGGTTCCGATCGAAATGGAAGCTCCTTTAAACCGATCGAAGGTGAGCAGGTAGAGGTTGGTATTAAGTACCAGCCTGAGGGCACTAACCTATTAGTGACAGTAGCTGCCTACGATATTGTGCAGAAAAACCGCCTGACAACAGATCCTATTGATATCACTTTTGATACTCAAACTGGTGAGGTTGAAATAGATGGTGTAGAGCTGGAAATAACCGGCAAACTGGGCGAGCTCAGCTTAGTAGCTGGCTATAGCACCACCAATACTGAAGTTACTAAGAGTAATGTTGCGGGCGAAGTGGGTATTGCTATTGAGGCGGTACCTGAAGAACTATTTTCTCTTTGGGGTGACTATGATCTTAGCGATTTGGTGCCTGGGCTGAATATTGGTATGGGTGTTCGCCATGTTGGTGAGAGTTACACCGGTATTGAAGATCCGACTGGTACCTTCCCGTCGAATAACCCCTCATACACTCTGTATGACGCATCTATCGGATATACCTTGGATAGCTGGCGCTTCCAGTTAACAGGAAAAAACCTGACCGATGAGGTTCATACCACCGCATGCTTGAGCCGTGGTGATTGCTTCTACGGTGAGCGCCGCTATGTCACTGTCGAAGCGCGTTACATTTTTTAAGTTAGTGTAGACTGGGAGCCTGTCCATAGGGGGAGTCTGTGTGCAGGCTCCCTTTTTTACGTTTTAGCAATCAGACGGGAGTCGAGTCTCTCGCTGTGGTGGTTATGCCAATGACTTTGTATACGATTGCCGGTGTCTCGAGTGCTTTAGCGCTGGTTGGTATTTTGCTTCTCTACTCCGCTTGGTGCCGCAGTGGTTCTCAGCCGCTGCGTGTCTGGTCGGGTTGGGGCGCATTGGTGTTGTCAGCCTTCGGTTGGAGTTCGGTCGTGGGGGTGGAATACGGGGTTAGTATTGCTACCCTGATAGTGATGCTCGGGGTCTTTGTGTTGCTGTCCCTCAAGGGGAATTGGCCCATCGGCCCCAGGGCTGCTGAAAAACAGCGTTCGGGGAGTGCGCCCGAACCTCAAGCCCTGCGCCAATTGTGGTTGCGGGGCTTGTTGCGTTTTATGGCTGCATTCCTTTTACCGACTGCCAGTGGATTAATCGCCGGACTCTTGTTCTTTGGCTTTACCGGTTTTTCTGACACAGTTCGCCTTGTGGGTGGGGCCTTTCTGTCAGTAACGGTGTGGACATTGGCGATGGTCTGGTGTTGTGCCGATAAAAAGCTGTTGCGTCCCTCTGCGGCCCTGCTGGCATTTTCAGTGCTCAGCGGTTTGCTTTTGATGTTTACTGTCCCGGCTACGGCAGCATAGAGAAACGGATTTGAGTAGGAATTTAATGTGAAGCTTTCCTTTAAACCAACCCCCGGTTTTGTGCGCGATATGACCGACGGGCATTCAGTTCTCGGTTTGGCGATATCGACACTGCTATATATTGTCTGTGTTAGTGGCACTCTCGCGGTTTTTTACAATGAATTCGAGCGCTGGGAGCAGGCCTCTGAATTAGAAAACCTCAATGTCGCTGCCTCTGTGTATCAGACTGCGACTGAGCAGGCAATTGCGCTGGCAAAGGAACAAAAAGAAGAGTTTGAGTCGATCTCGTTCACCATTCCCAATCAGGACATGCCCAGATTGGTGGTTGAGGTGGGTGATATTGAGCGCTACGTGGCTGAGGATGGTGCCTTGCTGGGTGAGGTGGAGCACAGGTGGACGCACTTTTTGGTCTATCTGCACTACGCCCTTAATCTGCCGGCGAGCATTGGCGTTATCTTGGTGGGGTTGATCGGGGTAGTGATGTCGGCACTGATTGTTTCCGGCTTACTGGCCCACCCCAAAATTATTAAGGACGCCTTTTCCTTCCGTCTGTCTGGTTCCAAGCGCTTGCAGCAAGTGGACTTACATAACCGTCTGGGTGTTTGGGCATCGCCTTTTCACTTGGCGATTGCGATCACCGGTGCGTTTATCGGCCTCTCCCAGGTGGCCGCATTTGCTATAGCCGGGGTATTTTTTAAGGGGGATGCGGAGAAGGTCGAGCATATGCTTTACCGGGACCATCCGGTGATGGAGGAAAATGCTCCCGAGGTGGCCCTTCCAGACTACGCGGCAATTCTTGCGGAAATGGATCGCATTGCACCGGAGCAGGAGCGCACGCGTTTGGAAGTAGCCTTTCCTGGGCGCGAGGGGCAGGTAGCTGAGGTGTGGACTCGTGTACCCGGGCGTTTGGTCTGGGGGGAGCGTTACCACTTCAACCCCGATGGCAGTTTGATTGAGAAGGAGGGGTGGTCTGAGGGTGATACTGCTAAGCAGGTGTATCTCTCAACATACCGTTTGCATTTTGGCCACTTCTCGGGCTTCCCGGTAAAAATAGCGTATTTCCTATTGGGAGTCGGCATGTGTCTGTTGGTGGTGTCCGGGATCAACATCTGGTTTGTGCGCAAGCGCCAGCGAGGCAATCCTGCCGTTCGCTTGGAGCGGGTCTGGACCGCGCAAGTGTGGGGAATTCCATTTGCGATCGCACTGAGCGCGATCACCTATCTGATATTTAAGCTCAATGCTGCGCAAGTATTTTGGGTAGTCACTTTGCTGCTCAGTGTCGTGGCGGCATTGACTGGAACCGCGGCTAAATGGTCCATGTCCCTGCGTATCGCCACCATCCTGGCCTGTGTGGGTGCCGTTGCCGTTCATATAGCTCTCTTTGCTGGGGATGCCTTTGTGCGTGCATCGCTGGTGGTAAACTCGGTGTGGATACTGACTGCAGCGGGTATAGCGGCTTCTTGCCTTTACAGTCGCGTGCGACAGCGCGATAGCGCGCCGGTATCAGTGGGTGCGAATTCGGTGGCGAGCAACTAACTTTTCTCTCTGCGTCCCCCCTTAGCGGGCGGGGCGCAGCATTTCTATATGCGGTATACCGTCTTCTTGATAGGGTTCTGACACCTGTTCAAAACCAAATTCTCCATAGAAGCTGTCCAGGTGTTGCTGAGCGGAAATTCGAATCCCGGTGTTCGGGTACTCTGTACAGGTGTGTGCAACAGCCCTGCGAATAAGCTCTCTGCCGAGACCTGTGCCGCGACTGGCCTCTGCCGTGAGAACACGTCCTATTGAGGGCTCCCGGTATTTTAGACCGGGGGATACAACACGAAGATAGGCCATTATTTCTGGTGTTTTGTTGTCCCCTTCCCAGCAGATAAGATGCCAGGAGCGCTGATCTTTGCCATCTGCATCCTGATAAGCGCAGTCCTGCTCAACAGTAAACACTTCCTGTCGGACCCGTAGAACTTCATAGAGCTGGTCGAGGGTTAACTCATCAAAACTGCACCATTGCCACTGCATAAGGGTGAATTCTCGTTGTGATTTTTGAGTGTATATTTTGCCTGCACAATGCAGGCAGAGTTTCCGGACGTTGTCGCTCAATAGTCTTTTTAGTTGGGGGTATCGGTCCGAGAAAAAACACCATATTTCAGGTAATGAATAACCTGTGAGATGACCTTTTTGTCTTTCATCATAAATACATGAGTTACCGGCAATTTAAGGTGGTCATTCATTCCTTCGAGTTTGGTGCTCAATACAGAAACTTTGCCATCATCTGTATCTGGTATAAAGCGAGAGAGGATCAGGTTGATGCTGCGGGTTCCGGCAATAATGCCTAGATCAAAATTAGCCTCGCCAAGCTTGTTGGGCACGCTCATTTCACCCGTGCCAAGCTGTAGTCCAGCATCGCCGAAGGCAAACTTGAAGCCTGGAAATGAGCCCAGCTTATCGACCACTTCACTCCCTTTATTGGGTGGGCCCAGCATAACAACACGGTTTAATTGTTCGACTTTGGTCGAGCTTAGATACTGCCGCACTAAAATACCGCCCATAGAGTGGGTAACGAAATTGATTCCCTGCTCATCGCCACATTGTTCAATAGCGGGCGCAACGGCCATATTGGCCAGGGTTTCAATGGGGTATTTGGTGGAGGGGTAGTCGACATTGACAGTCTTGAAGCCTGCTGCCTCTATGGCCCTCTCTAGCTTCGTCATGGAAGAGTCGGACTTTGCCAGCCCGTGAAGCAAAATCACACAAGCGGAGTGCGCTTTGGTTGTGAGGGCAAGCAGGATAATAAAAATTGTGAGCGTTAGTTTTCTCATCGGCGTTAACTTCCTGTCGATTATAGATGCTTGGTGTGATTGTTTGATGGGCAGCATTGATCGGGTTTTGTACCCATTTTATATTGGCTAGCTATGCTGGCGCAGTATATCTGCCGCTTGTTCTGGTTTATCCGGTGTAATCACTATGGTTTGTGCTGGAAAGCGCAAAACGACAGACTTCTGCTGGTCAGTAGCAAAAGCGCGGTAGCGGCCAAGCTTTTGGTTCTGAAAAAGGCCGATGTATCCGAATAAGCCGGCGTTACCGAAGATGCGGATTGATCCTTGCATGGCATCTGGATCGGCGGCTGCCTCTGTCAGTCCGTCGAGGGGAATCTTGGTTTTCCAGCCGGGACGCAGTATTAAAAGGTTTTTGTCTTTAACGGCATAGCCTCGAATAGCAAAGGCGGCACTCAGAATCAGTATCGCCGGCGGAAGTGCAATAGCAATGCTATAGAGGGTAGAGGGGAAAGAGGGGGCTTTTGATGCAAGGAAAAACGGCAGCCCTAGTAAAAGCGCTGAACATAGGGTGGTGATAATCAGGAGTTGGCGGCTCCATGGCGCCTTAAAAGCAATAGTCGGCATACTTGGTTCAACTGTAAACAGGTTTTTTCGAAGTCCTAATCATAGTGCTATTGGAATCTGCTTGGCAAAGGCATGCCTCAGAGGGACATACTGTATATCAGTTTGTCCCGGTATCTGGCACTTCGATACGGATAAGTTTTGACTTTAACTAATGGCGACTTTTTAGCTATGGATTCGATATTGTTTAACCAGAATTCTCGTTCCGCGATCGTCGTTGAGGGGGGAGCAATGCGGGGTATCTTTGCTGCCGGGGTATTGGATGCTTTTTTGGAGGCGGACTACCGGCCGTTCGACTTTGCCATCGGTGTGTCGGCGGGTTCTACTAATTTAATTGGCTACTTGGCGGGGGATCATGGTCGGAGCCGGCAGGTTTTATTGGATCATGCTCGCCGAGCAGAATTCATTGATTGGCGCCGTTATCTTCGCGGAGGTCACTTTTGTGATATCAGCTGGCTGTGGCATGCCTCATACCAAGATATACCACTGAGCGTGGATAATTATGTAAATAATGGGGTTCCGCTCTATGCGGTAACGACCAGTATCAATACAGGAGAGGCTTGTTACCTGGAGGTGACGCCGGAAAACATGCATCAGGTTTTTCCCGCTTCTTGTGCGATACCGGTTGCGTATCGGGAATTTCCTGAAGTAAATGGTGAGCCTATGACTGATGGAGGTCTGGCCGATTCGATCCCGATAGTGCGTGCTTACCAGCAAGGAGCGCGCCATATTACGGTGATCCTATCCAGGCCCTTGGGTTACCGAAAGCTGAAGGGGCCGACTCCAAAGTTCATTAAGCAATTCTTCCATGATCATGCGCGCCTGTTTGAAGCTGTGTTGGAGCGGGGAGAGAAATACAATCGTGCGCTTGAATTTATTGAGATGCCGCCAGAGGGTTGCGAAGTGTCAGTGATCGCACCTCCAGATAGCTTCCCGGTGAAACGTTTTACCCAGGAAGCTGAGCTACTTGAAGTGGGTTATGGGTGTGGTAGGGCGCAGGGGAGACATTTTTTACGAGAGGCTTCTGGGAGTGTGTGATGCCGCTGCGCTTTCCGCCTTCTATGTACACAATACGGATCATTTGCGACCCTGGGAGCCAGCGCGGGAGGCCGAATTTCACAGCGTCGATGCCTGGCATCGGCGAATTGGCTCTGGAGAGTCCCTGCAGTTTATGACTGTTGACCCTAAGTCTGGCCAGGTGCTGGCGCTCTACTCCTTGACGAATATCATTCGAGGCCCACTTCAGGCCTGTAATATGGGCTATGCGGTGGATTGGGTCCAAGAGGGACGGGGCCTGATGAGGCCCCTTTGCACCCATGCTGTTGACTACGCTTTCACCACTCTTAAGTTGAGCAGGGTGATGGCCAACTATATGCCGAGCAATGAGAGGTCGGATGCCTTGCTGGCCGCCCTGGGTTTTTCAGTTGAGGGTAAGGCAAAAAAGTATTTAGAAATTAATGGTTGCTGGGAAGATCACGTACTCACCGCCAAGGTGAACCCGAGGTCGGCATAAATTTTACGCTGCCTGTTGAATGGTGCGACAACTGGCATTTACTTCACCTGCTGCTTGTAGGAATCTTAGGTAGCATTGGACTATCGTTGCTAACCTATTGCGATTTCACGGATGACTTTGAATAACCGTTTTGGAGAAAGGTATGAATGGGAAGTGCCTGTGCGGTGCTATTGAGTTTCAACTGGATGAGCCTGTACCTAATCTGTACCAGTGCCACTGCTCGCTTTGTCGCAAGCTGAGTGGCTCGGCTTCCGATACAGCCATGTTTATTGAGCGTGAACAGTTTCGCTGGGTGCGGGGGCTGGACAGGATTTCTTCATACAGAACAGCAACAGGCTATCGTTCCGATTTCTGCAGCGGTTGCGGCAGCACTGTCCCTCACTTGATAAGTAATACCTCTCATTTTTGGGTGCCGGCAGGTTTGGTTGAGGGCGATATCAATGGAAGGGTGGTTGCTCATCTGTACGTTGACTCCAGGGCGCCCTGGGATGAAATTGCTGGTGAGGCAGCGCTGTTTCAGGAAATGCCAGAGATGGAGGAGCTGATGCGGCTTCTCCATGGAAGTGTTGAAAAAATTGAGGGCGATTTGGTGGAGGGGTAGGGATGCGTCTTCGCCCCTAAAAATAATATTTATATATTTTCTGCATATACAAAAAAGCCCATCTCTTTCGAAATGGGCTTTTTGTATATGGCGGACCGGACGGGGCTCGAACCCGCGACCTCCGGCGTGACAGGCCGGCATTCTAACCAACTGAACTACC
>NZ_JALBWM010000008.1 GCF_023895975.1 Microbulbifer okhotskensis | reverse complement strand
CGAGCAGTACAGTGACTATGGGGCTATAGCTGTATGAAACTGTCCGAAGTGTTGAAATATAAAAGGCGATCAAAACATTGACAAAGACCGCCGGCAGGTCCGCAATTGAGCGGCCACTGCTTTTTAAAATTTGATTTCCCAGTACCTTTGCACCACAAATCTGCCAGTTTATTGCCTCTCGACCTGACTGGATCAAAGGGAACATTAAAAAAAGAGCATTTGCCGATACTATTGTTACCCGCTGGGCCGATATTTCTTTGGTATTTCGGTATTGATCTCCGCAAAGAATGGTTTTTTGGAAAAGCTAAGGTCGAAATGCTCAATAGAGAAAATATTTTTCATGGTGCTTTCCATATGTTGGGAGCCTCTGATTTTAGGGGAGTCTATGAAAGACAGATTGCGCCACCTGTATATGACCATCCGAATAGAAATTTGTGGTTTCCTGGGAAGCCAGCTGAGATCCAGCGTTGAGCAATATTTAATTTTTAGGTGTGACAGAGTTCTGATAGGAAATAGTAAGAATAATTGAGTTGCCATAACTTAGTTAAACTGGGAAAGAATTTTAAGTGTGGGTTGGGGAGCTGTGCTCAGCACGATTGTACCAATAAGGGCATTGACAAATGTAAATGTTCGATATTGTACTGGCTATGATATCCTTTGTGTCGCTGTAATTGTGTGAAGAGAATAGGTATGGTGTTTGAAGGATTAATCGTATTCAGTCTTTTTTTAGTGGGTTATGTAACTTTTTATTTTTATCAAAAGAAGGTCAGATTGAAGTTTGTCGAAGCCTATGAATTTCATCCATCGATTAAGTGTCGAGTAAAAGATAAATATCCACACCTCAATAAAAAGCAGTTGGATATAGTGATCAATGGTTTGAGAGCGTATTTTATTATCAATCAAACAGCGGGTAAAAAATGGTGGCGATGCCATCGCAAGTGGTTGATGTGGCGTGGCATGAGTTTATATTAAGTACACGTTCATATAAAAATTTTTGTCGTAAATCATTTGGTCGTTTTCTTCATCATACGCCAAACGAAGTTATACCAAAGGGGGGGGCGGTTGATGATAGCATAAAAAGAGCTTGGAGAATTGCCTGTATAAATAGTGGTGTTGACCCGGTTAAGCCTAAAAACTACCCTTACTTTTTTCTATTGATAAGAAATTGAAAATTAGAGATGGTTTTTTTTACAAGCTGAATTGCAGAGGAAATCAGTTTGCCTCTGGCAATAATGGTGGTGTTAATGTAGATCCTTACTGTGCCAGCCATATTGGTTGTGCTTCTGGTTGTGCTGGAAGTATCTCTACAAATAGTGCCTCTGGCAGTTCTTCTGATAGTTCTTCGGGTGGCGACTCATCTGTTGTCTCGGGTAGCAGTTGTGGCGGCGGGTGTGGTGGCGGGGCGGATTAAAAGCAGTATCTGACTACTTTTAATCCGCCGGAATAATGCGAAAAATAAATGTCTATTCACTATTCAAATAAATTTGAACGGCGTTTAGTTGCCGATGTCGGTCCTATTGACGTAGCTAATGATCGCTGAATTCAGTTTTGGTTAGTTGGGAGTAGTTTGTAGCCCACAGATTCCTTGAATTTCCTCGGCGCTATAGCCTAACTCTTTAAGTATGGCTTGATTGTGTTCCCCCAACGTTGCTCCAGGATTGTTTGGCTGGGGCTTACTTCCATTAAACCTGAAGGGTGTATTGATCTGCTTGAGGTGTCCATTGACTTCGCAGATCATTTCTCTAGATTGCAGAAGCTCACTGTTAGCAGCTTCGATAAAATTGAGTACGGGTTCAACACAGGCATCGATGTCTTGGAATGCAGTTATCCATTCTTTCTGTGTTTTAGTTGCAATAATGTCGGCAATGTCCTGTTTAAGTGCGTCTTGTTGGTCTTGTTGCACAATACGCCCCAGCCACTCCAAGTGCCCTATTTTACCAAAGAACTGTTCGGCAAATTGAGGTTCGAGGCTGCCAACCGCGAGATAGCGGTTATCGGACGTGCAATAATAATCATAGTAACTTCCGCCATTTAACAGTTCAGATTCAAGTTCTGGCGAAGAATTTAAAGCCAGGGCATTGGCCCCACTAATTGCATTTAAGGCAAAACTGCAATCCGTCATACTGATATCAATATGGCTTCCTTTACCTGTTCTTTGCCGCTGGTATACTGCTGCCAGTACAGACATCACTGCATGGTGGGAACCGCCTGCAATATCGGCTATCTGGGTACCGCTTAGGCTTGGGCCACCATTGCGATTCCCAGAATAACTGGCGAGACCAGACAGTGCTAGGTAATTTATGTCGTGCCCCGCACGCTGTTTCAATGGTCCGGTTTGACCATAGCCGGTGATTGAACAGTAGATAATATTGGGGCAATGTTCACGCAGGACACTGTAGCCAAAGCCGAGTTTATCCATAACGCCTGGGCGGAATTGTTCAACAACAATATCGTATTGTTGTAATAACCGTTGAATGACGTTTTTTGCCTGGGGGGATTTCAGGTTGAGAGCCAGAGAACGTTTATTGCGATTAATCGTGGCATGAGCTGCGGATACGGAGGTGTCCCCCCCCACCATGGGGGGAAATCCTCGCAATAAATCAGGGCGTGTAGGAGATTCGATACGTAGTACTTCAGCCCCCAGATCGGCCAACAACATCGTGGCATAGGGGCCGGGTAGGAGCGTGGAGAAATCGAGCACCTTTAGACCCTGCAGTGGAGGACTATTCATCATTGCGTTATTTTCCCCTGTATTTATGGTTATCTGGGAGAGAGTCGGGTCTTGGGAATAACGGTTAATTTCAGGTGTCTCTGAGAAGTTCTCTGGCAATAATCAACTTCATGATCTCATTGGTGCCGGCGTAGATTCGAGCTACCCGCGCATCCGCCCAGGAGCGAGCGATGGGATACTCCCACATATACCCGTAACCGCCGTGAAGCTGAACACATTCATCCAAGAGTTTGCATTGAAATTCAGTGCTCAGTAATTTTGCTTTGGCTGCGGTTGCTACATCGAGCTGCTTGTCATAGTGCAGTTCCAGACAGCGGTCGACAAAAACACGCAGTGCCGTTAGTTCGCTATCCAGTTCGGCTAACTTGAATTGAGTATTCTGAAAAGCGGAAATGGGTTTACCGAATGCTTTGCGTTCGCGAACATAGTCTAGGGTCCATTGCAGCGCTGCCTCTGCATTTGAAATGGAATAAATGGCAACACTCAATCTTTCCTGTGGCAGTTCCTGCATTAGGTAAATAAAACCTTGCCCTTCAGCACCCAGTAGGTTTTCAGCCGGAATTCGGACATCATCAAAAAACAGCTCTGAGGTATCCTGGGCTTTCATACCAATTTTTTCCAGGTTAGAGCCTCTCTTGAATCCTGGACTATCAGCTTCTACCAGTAATAGACTGACCCCGGAGGCACCCTCATGGGGATCTGTTTTGGCAACCACAATAATCAGGTCGGCCTGCTGCCCATTGGTAATAAAAGTTTTCGAGCCGTTTAGTAAGTAGTGATCACCTTTGCGAATAGCGGTGGTTCTCACCCCTTGGAGATCCGAACCGGCACCAGGTTCTGACATGGCGATAGCAGTGATCATTTCACCACTGATACACTTGGGTAAATACTTCTTTTTTTGCTCTTCGGTGCCGTAGTTAATGATATAAGGTACGGCTATATTTGAATGTAGTCCCCAACCAATACCGGACAGGCCCGCTCTTGCTACTTCTTCATCAATGATCGAATTGTAGCCATAATCCAGACCCAGACCGCCATAAGCTTCATCAATCTGTGGGCAGAGAAACCCCATCTCCCCAGCTTTATTCCATAATTTCCGATCTACGTGACCATCTTTTTCCCATTGGCGATGGTAGGGGATTGCTTCATTTTTTAGAAACTTACGCAGGGTTTCGCGAAATTGCTCGTGATCTTCGTTATAGACTGTTCTTGGTACCATTCTTTCACCACCGCATAGTGTTTGATATTAATCCAGAGTTTTGGATAACTGGTGTAAATGCCAACGGCCTGAAAACTATTTACACCAGTGTTAGTTCTGGGTTAGGAGTTGTCTGACAGAATCTGCCTGGTTTCTGCCAAATTCAGCAAGATATCTGGTGGTGTAAATCGGTCACCGTAGCTCTCTGCTAGTTGCTGGGCTCGTCGCACAAACTTCTCCAGGCCAAACTGGTTGATATATTGCAGGGCACCACCAGTCCACGGTGGAAAACCGATACCAAAGATGGAGCCAATGTTGGCATCGCGTACGCTTCGGAGTACTTCCTCTTGGTAACAGCGAAGTGTCTCCAGTGCCATGATAAATAACAGCCGTTCTTTGATGTCGAGTACCGGAACAGAATTTTTGGCGGAAAATTCACCTTGAAGGCCTGTCCACAGGTGTTTTTTCCCGCCCTCAGGGTAAGTATAGAAGCCGCCCCCTATAGCTTTACCTGCCCGGCCCAATTCGAGCATTCGATCGATTACGGCATCGGCGGAGTGTGTGGGCGCAGGCTTCCCTTCCCTTTGCAGATCATTGATCGTTTGCTGGCGGATACGGCTCATGAGAGTGAGGGAAACTTCATCGCTGACCGCAAGTGGACCAACCGGAAATCCAGCCAACGCTGCGGCATTTTCGAGGGTGGCCGGACTGATACCTTCGTTCAGCATACCAATACCCTCATTGGTAAAGCAGCCAAATACCCGAGAGGTAAAAAATCCGCGGCTATCGTTGACAACAATGGGAGTTTTCCCAATCTGTAATACGAAAGCAAAAGCTTGCGCTAGTGTTTTATCGCTAGTCTGCTCCCCGCAAATAATTTCTACCAGTGGCATTTTGTCTGCGGGTGAAAAGAAGTGCAGGCCAATAAATTGCTGTGGACGTTGAGAGGCTTGGGCTAATCCAGTGATGGGTAATGTTGAGGTATTGGAAGCGAAAATTGCATCTTGTGGCAGCTGCGATTCTGCTTCCCGGGTGACTGCTCCTTTTAGCTCACGGTCTTCGAAAACGGCTTCAATGATTAATTCGCAGTCTGATAAGTCAGTATTGCTCTCTGTAGGAAGAATACGAGACAGGATTTGAAGTGCTTTAGCTTCATTAATACGGCCTTTTTGTTGCCGTTTTTGCAGAGCTGTTTCTGCATACTGCTTGCCCTTTATGGCGGCTTCCAGAGTGACATCCTTTAACACTACATCGACACCCTTATCGGCACAGGCATAGGCGATAGCAGCCCCCATCATACCGGCCCCAAGTATGCCAACCTTTTGTATTGGAGAGGTTTGCTGATTTTGTGCCGCTGGCGGTAGGGACGCGCCTGCCTTAACTTCATTCAGCGCAAACCAAAAGGTCCCGATCATATTTTTGGCAACCTGACCGCAAGCCAGAGTGACAAAGTGACGAGACTCAATGCGTGTTGCGGTCTCGAAGTCGACTTGGGCTCCTTCGACAACCGTGGCCATAATGACTTCTGGTGCGGGTAGGCAACCCTTGGTCTTCTTTTCCAGCATTGCTGGAGCAATCATTAGGAGTTGGGCATTTTTGGGGTTTCTCGCATCTCCCCCAGGCATTCGATAACCGGGTTTATCCCAGGGTTGTAGAGTCGCTTGTTGGCTATTTTTCTGGATAAAAATGACTGCCTGGTTGAGCAGTTCATCCCCATCGACAACGACCTGATGAACAAGGCCGGCCTTGAGTGCTTGTTGCGGTCTTATTTGTTTACCTTCCAGTAAATAAGGTAGAGATTCCTGAATACCCAGTAGCCGAGGCATACGCACACAGCCGCCACCGCCAGGGAGAAGCCCCAAAGTGACTTCAGGTAGTCCCAGCTTCACCGCTTGGCTGTCGATGACAATTCGATGGTGGCAACTTAGGGCGATTTCCCAGCCACCCCCCAGAGCTGCGCCATTAATGGCGGCCACGACAGGTTTGCCCTGAGTCTCAAGCCAGCGCAGGTTCGCCTTTAACAATTCACAGGAGTCAAAAAAGGGCCCTGCTTCTTCAATCTGTGCGGAGTACAGGGATTTCAGGTCGCCGCCGGCAAAGAAAGTGTTTTTTGTTGAGCGAATAATAATGCCGGTAAAATCTTGCTGTTTGAGTTGCTCAACTGCTTCGCTTAGTGAGTCAGTGAAGTCCCGGTCCATAACATTGGCCGAGGCATTGGGGTTGTCCATGATTAAGTGAACAATTTTGTGATTGTCTTTTTCCAGTCGAATGGATTTCATCATCTGCCCCCTAAATTCTTTCGATAATAGTTGCTACGCCCATACCGCCGCCTACACATAACGTCACCAAGCCATAGCGCAATTGTCGCTGTTCCAGCTCGTCCAATAGGGTCCCAATCAGCATTGCACCGGTCGCTCCCAGAGGGTGTCCCATTGCAATGGAACCGCCATTGACGTTGATTTTTTGTGGCTCTATATCCAGTTCATGCTGAAAGCGTAAAACGACGGCCGCGAAGGCCTCATTCACTTCGTACAAGTCGATGTCATGCGCGTTTAGCCCCGCCGTTTTGAGGGCTTTACGGGTTGCCGGTGCGGGACCGGTTAGCATGATGGTGGGCTCTGTACCCACGACTGCGGCAGAGACGATACGTGCTCGCGGGCGCATGCCGAGGTCACGTCCGGCTTGCTCACTGCCAATTAGCAGGGCCGCGGCACCATCGACGATACCGGAGGAGTTTCCGGCGGTATGAACATGGTTGATAGATTCGACTTGCGGGTAGCGGGAAATGGCAATACTGTCGAAACACAAGTCCCCCATGCCTGCAAAGGAGGACTTCAGCTGCGCTAGCCCGTCCAGCGAGGTATCGGGGCGCACCAGCTGGTCATGGTCGAGAATGAGCAGACCATTTTGGTCGCGTACAGGGACAACGGAGTTCGTGAATGCCCCCCGTTTCCAAGCTGCAGCTGCTTTAGTTTGAGAGTTGAGGGCGAAGTTATCCACATCCTCGCGGGAAAAGCCGCCGAGTGTGGCGATCAGATCAGCTCCGATGCCCTGTGGGGAGAAAGCGGTGTCTATTGCCGTACGCGGATCAGTTGCCCAGGCGCCACCATCGCTGCCCATAGGTACACGGGACATGGACTCCACACCCCCGGCGACTATCAGGTGCTCCCACCCAGAGCGGACCTTGGTTGCGGCCAGGTTAACGGCCTCAGCGCCGGAGGCGCAGAATCGATTGAGTGTCACCCCTCCTATATCCCAATCCCAACCGGCAGCCAGTGCTGCAATTTTTGCGATATCTGCCCCTTGCTCTCCGACGGGAGTGACGCAACCCATCACAATATCGTCAACTTGGGCGGTATCAATTGCGTTGCGGGTTTGTAGCTCTTTGAGGAGATCAGAGAGCAGGGTTATGGGTTTGACTTCGTGAAGGGCGCCGCTGGATTTACCTTTGCCTCGCGGCGTTCGGATAGCATCGTAGATATAGGCTTCTGTAGGCACGGTTTAGGCCTCTTTTTATTTTATGGTTGTAACTATAACCATAGTGCGGTGGTGTCCGGGTTCAATGATAAAAGACGCCAGCGGAGGTGACGTGGCTGCAACAGCCGGTTTAAAATTCTTACTCGAAGATCTTTGCACTTATTCCAAATTAACCTAATCCAGTGAAGGTACTGCCGTACACTCAAGTAAGGCGCCTAAATCTATTGACGCTTTGGGAATAGCGGTTGGCATTTAAATATCCCTTAGGTATCGGCGCCCAACTAATTCTGTCCAATTTGGATTTTGGATTAGAGTGGTTAAAAACACCTGAGCGGTGATACGTGGGCTGGGTCTGGGTCAGTGAACATAATTTTCCAGGCCTTGAGGTAGAGAATGAGGTTCAGCTATGGCGGATAATTTGTTGGATAGGGCAATTGGCCAGCTGGGTTCTGGAGGCATTGATGCTCTGGCAAAAGCTTTGAATTTACCCTCCGGGCAGGGTGAGTCAGCGCTGCGTTCAAGCTTCTCCTATATTCTTGCCGGTATGTTGAACCGAGCCAGCAGTAAGACCGGGATGGGCTATCTATTCAATATGATTTCAGAGAGTGAGGCGCTGGATTTATCCTCTCTCAGTAGCGCTGTTTCCGATCCAAAAAAATTACAGTTTCTAAAAAATACCGGCTTTAAAATGCTGGAAACAATTTTTAGCAGCAGAAAAAAAGAAGTTTTGGAAGTTGCCGGAAAAGAAAATGGTAAAGAGGGTGAAGATTTACTAAGTGTATCTGCACCGATAGTGACTGCACTTATGCAAAGCCAGGCAAAGTCCAAAAATATGGATATCTCTGACCTAGCGTCATTTCTGATTGGCCAGAGAGAATATTTACAGGGGTATATACCTGATGACTTGCTAAAAGCCATTGATGTTCCCAATTTCGATAAGTTGGGTGATGCGCTGGTGACATATGGTCATGCCAAGCCCCAGGAGCCTCGGGCTTCGGCAATACAAGGACCCGAAGAGACGAAAAAAAATGTCAGTTTCAGCAGTTGGTTTTTTCCTTTACTGCTGGTATTGGTTGCCCTGTACGCACTAAATATGTGTATGTTGAAGGGGAAGGATGAGAAAGCTGAACGTGATCCGTCCATGACCTCCGAGGAGGCGAGTTTTATGGAGTCGGCTTCGGAGCCAGTAGGTGACTCTCAACTTGAACAGAAAAAAATGGCGGAGAATCTGGGGCCTGACAAATTTTCCGATAATTTGCGTGACTACCTCAGCAGTTTTTCCCGCGAGCCTAATCGAGAGTTTCCAATACGTGTTAGCTTCGAAAAGAGAACTGCGAAGATTACTAATCCATCGGCTGCGGATATTGAAGCGTTAGCAGAAATCATGCAAAAAAAACCCAACTTATCTGTCGCTATTGAAGGGCATGTAAAGGGTGAAGGCAATGAAATTGCCGAGCAAGAAATCTCTCAGGAACGGGCAGATGTGGTGCGGGAAATTCTGTTGCAAAAAGGCATAGCGGCAAACCGTATCACTGCGACCGGTATGGGATCGGCCAAGCCTTTTCCAGAAGGCGAGGTAGAGAAAAAAGAACAAAGGGGTTTAAATGCTGAAAGAATCAGTGTGCGTGTGGTTAATTATGAACCCTAGTCACTCGAAAATAAATCACAGTTATGGATAAATTGGTGAGTGTAAAAAATTAATAGACGAAATGAAAGTGCCCGTTGTTACCGCCGGGCACTTTTGTTATTCAGCTGAATTTCTAGCTGCGAAACTTCTCCCTGTAGGCACCCGGCGCCAGTCCTGTCCACTTTTTGAAGGCGCGATTAAAGGCACTGGGCTCTGAAAAGCCGAGACGCTCGGCGATTTCCGCTACTGCGGTTTCCTGCTGTTTCAATTGATACACCGCCATATCCCGCCTGACAGAGTCTTTAATATCTTGCCAGCTATTGCCCTCTTCTTTGAGGCGGCGGCGGAGCGTCTGTGGTGATGTATAAAGCCGCGCGGCGACATCATCCAATGATAGGTTCTCTATGCTGTTTTGTTGTTGCAGCATACGGCGTATACGACCGGTAAAGCTGTGGTCAGATTTGTATTGGGTCAGCAAGCACTCCGGCGCACGAGAAAGAAAGTCCGCTAGCTGCTGTTCATCGCGAACCAGCGGCATCTGCAGGTAGCGGGTACTGAACACCAGGCAAGTCTCTGCCTGGTTGAAATAGTGTCTACAGGGGAACATATCGCTGTAGTCTTCGTTATAGTCGGGGGGGGAGAAAGCCAGAAGAACTCGCTCCAGTAAAATAGTACGGTCGATCAGCCAGCTGAAAAAGCGCAGCCAGATTACCGCGATGGATTCGACAAAGATTTGATTGGGCAGGTTTTTATCATTGCTATGGTGGATGATCAGTCGGGCTTCTTCGCCATCCTCGACTAACTTGATATGCAGATCGTCACTCACCATGCTGATAAAGCGGCCTGAGCGAAGCAGGGCACGGCGGAGGTTAGGGCAGCTAATGCATGCATGGCCCATCATGGCAAAAGTCCCAGGGAGCCAAGGGCGGGCAAGAAAGCCTCCAGACTCATCATTCAACAAATCCCACTCCAAGCGTAGCAGGCTTGCCACTTGCTCCCGGCCAATGCGGCTGTCGGGATCGTCCAGCTGAGCGTGGGTGATTCCACTGTCGTGTAGTAGTTGTTGGCAGTCCAGTCCCGCAGCTTGCGCACCGATTAGTTGGGCGCGCACCGCTGCTGCGAGGATGCCTAGCCCCGCTTCACGGAATTTGGGGTTTTCAATATCCACTCTCTCAGCCTCACCATTATTTTCTGTCTGCTGCTTTTGTTTTTAATATGCGGTAGGGATTATGCGCAAAGAAAGCGGGAAAGTCAGGCGTCTGTGTGTTTTATGTGCAAGTCAGTTCTAATTTTTGATGATAGTAGGTGGGAAATTCAGGAAAACACGATTAGAGAATCAAAGTTGTTAGGATACCCGTTTTGTATATTTTTTTACGCTTAAAACCGTTGATTACTGGTTTTTCCATAGGGTTTGGGCCATCTAATCAGGAGGTAAAATACTGAATGCCCGCTAAATCTAAACTGCTAGCGGGTAACACTGGCTCGACCTGCAAGTCATATTCGTCAACAATAGAAAAATTACTTTCGAGAAGGATCGGTCAAATGCCCACTGCGCTCGTTGAAAGTCAGTTAAACCCGACAATTTGTCGGAGAATGTTGATCGCTTACCTGATTGAGTCTATTCCCCGCGCAAACAATCCAGCTCTCGAGCAGGCGACCGGTTGGCCACGGCGTACTATTCAGGACATTATTGCGAAGGGGTTGCCTGGTCACGGTACTTTCGTTGAGTTTATGCAGGAGGGGGTACGGCATAACGATGGCTATTATTTGTTGCGGGATTGGGGTTCATTCGATCGTAATTGGGTAAAGACCCATTTAACTATTATCTGCCAGGTGTTGGCAGTAAAGTTGGATTTAAGCGGCGCAGTGAGTTGATCAGAGCGCCGCGAGGAAAATAGAATCGGCTATTGCGGGGTGTGGGTCTGTTGTAAAATTTTATTGACCTTCTCCAGTAACGCTGGGTTTGATTTAATACTATTGGCAATTTCCTGGTATTTACTTTTTGACAGGCCGGCCTTCTGGATAGCAGCGATCATTTTGCCCTGAGCCTCTTTGTTGATTATTTCCGCCTCTTTGATGTCTGCGGCAGCTTTTAATTTGGGCGCATATTCGCGGCTCAACATCACAATAGAGCGGTAGGCGTCGGCAAATTGTTTGAGTTGCGGTTCACTAAAAGCAGCTTTGGGGGCACTTGCCTGGGGAGATGCAGGTTGTGCCCAGACCAGCGGTACGCTGAGGAGTAATGTAAATACAGCCAAGTATTTCGAAAAGAGATTCATCGGGCGCTCCAAAAAGTGTAAGGACGCTTTTGCTTCTCTGAGGGAGCACCCAGCGTCACGTTAGGGCTGCAAACGTTATGCTTCTTGCGGGGCCTGTACCGTTAACAGTTCCAAGTCTTAAGCGTATGGCTATTAGTTTTCAGGGTAGTCAGTTTTTGGTGCCTTGTAGCGCCATTTTCCGCCAGCTCGGAGAATTTTTCTCGCTGCGAATCAGCGGTCATAAAATGAACGGCTCAAAAGCACCATCCCTAGTGCAATCAGTGCTCACGTGGTTGGGCGGATGGATGACGGTGGCAGGCGTATTACCATTTGGCAATTAGAAAATACCGAGAAATTTCTTACGTCTTTTCAGTGATTTTTCGCAGCTATTGAGTTGTTGCTGGTACTTTTGTGCTCTTGCCGAAACCTTATGGGACACCTTTTTAAGCCAAGCCTTGCTTTTAAAAGTACGTCTGTTAAACCCACCGTGGCCCTCATGATAGGCTAGATAAAGGTTATAGGCGTCATTAGAGCGTATTTGACACTGGCGAGCGCTGGTGTTGTTGTACCAGCCAATAAAATCGATAGCGTCACGAAAATCATCTCGATCAGCGCCATAGTTAAATGCAGAACGTTGATATGAGCGCCAGGTACTTCCTAACGCCTGTGGGTAGCCGTAGGCGTCGGACGGGCGTGGTCCGGGGATAAAACCGAGGATTTTTGTACGTGGAGGCTTGGCATCGTGCACAAAGCGGGACTCCTGATGCATGATTGCCATCATCACGGCAATCGGTGCGCCCCACTTGTCCTCTGCATCTTTTGCCTCGCCGTACCACTTCTTTTTCTCCTGAAAAATAGCGCAGATATTGTCGAGATTATTCGGTGGGCTGGTGGCGCAGCCGCTGCTCAGTGCCACAACACTAAG
This sequence comes from Microbulbifer okhotskensis, assembly GCF_023895975.1. GTDB lineage: Bacteria > Pseudomonadota > Gammaproteobacteria > Pseudomonadales > Cellvibrionaceae > Microbulbifer > Microbulbifer okhotskensis. The sequence continues at coordinate 73,071 of NZ_JALBWM010000008.1, read as the reverse complement.
CAAAAGGGCCAGCCCACATTTTTTATTTTTTTTGTGCATAATTATTTACGCATATTTATACAGTGATGGTTTTCACCCCGGTGCTGGTGCCAAGCAGCAAAATATTGGCAGAACGCTTGGCAAAAATGCCGTTGGTGACCACCCCGGTAATATTGTTGATAGTTTCTTCAAATGAAGTTGGGTTTTCGATACTCAAATTGTATACGTCTAGGATGGCGTTACCGTTATCGGTGATCACACCTTGACGATAAACCGGGTCACCTCCCAACTTAACCAGCTCGCGAGCGACCAGGGAGCGGGCCATGGGAATGACTTCAACCGGCAATGGAAATTCACCCAACACTTTTACCCATTTGCTCTCATCGGCAATACAGATAAATTCTTCAGCGCAGGCTGCAACAATTTTCTCCCGAGTCAGTGCGGCGCCGCCACCCTTGATCAATTCCAGGGCGGGATTTGCTTCATCTGCACCATCCACATAAAACTGGATGCTGTCGACGGCATTAAGTTCATAGACTGGGATACCGTGGGACTTGAGTCTTTCTGCGGAGGCTTCGGAGCTGGCAACAGTGCCATCGAAGGTACCTTTGATCTCTGCCAGATAATCAATAAAGAAGTTAGCAGTGGAACCGGTACCTACGCCGACAATGGAGTCGTCCTCCAGACGCGGGGCAATATAGTTGATAGCGGCGCGAGCTGTCGCCTGTTTCAGTTCATCCTGGGTCATACTCTGGATCGTTCCCTTTGCAATTATTTCGCTTTAATTTGTGTCAAGCGATAGAAAAAAGCGCAATATGTTGTTTTTTGTGGCAAATATGCTTCTCAGGGCTTAGACTGTCATGCTGGTGTTGCGCCCCCACACAGGGCCTCAGTTGCTCCTGTTCCACGCTGAGTCGCGCACAGAAATTAACCGCTACAGCCTGAAAACACGCCATGCCCAAGTCCTACATCAAGCGCATTTTAGACGCACGTATTTACGATGTCGCTACCGAGACACCATTGGAGCAAATGCGCCAACTTTCCCACCGGTTTAATAACCGCATTTTGCTGAAGCGCGAAGACCTGCAACCGGTGTTTTCATTCAAGATTCGCGGGGCTTACAACAAGCTCTTGCAGTTACCTGCCGAAGACCGCGCACGTGGGGTGATTGCTGCGTCTGCTGGTAACCACGCCCAAGGCCTCGCCCTTGGGGCCGCCCGACTGGGTGTGCGGGCGACTATCGTGATGCCAAAGACAACGCCACAAATTAAGGTAAGTGCGGTGCGTATGCGCGGTGCTGAAGTGGTGTTGCACGGAGATACTTTTGAAGAAGCCGCTGCACGGGCTCGAGAATTGGTAGAAGAGCGCGGTCTGGTATTTGTGCACCCCTACGATGACCCGGATGTAATCGCGGGGCAGGGCACGGTTGCAATGGAGCTGCTACGCCAACACTCGGGAAATCTGGATGCAGTGTTTATACCGGTTGGTGGTGGAGGGCTGGCTGCGGGCATGGCCGCGTACATCAGGTATGTTCGCCCAGAAACCAAGGTGTACGGTGTCGAGCCGGAGGATGCTGCCTGCTTGAAAGCCGCGCTGGAAGCTGGTGAACGCAAACGGCTGCCAGAAGTGGGGTTATTTGCCGATGGTGTGGCGGTTGCGCAGGTCGGTGAGGAGACCTTTCGGGTATTACGTGAAAGCGTGGATGGGGTTATCACCGTCAGTACCGACGAAATCTGCGCAGCGATTAAGGATATATTCGAGGATACTCGTTCAATTGCCGAACCCGCTGGAGCGCTTGGCCTCGCGGGCCTGAAGAAGTACCTGGAGCAGAGCGAGACCCGCAACGGTGCTTTTGCCACAGTATGCAGTGGTGCCAATATCAATTTTGACCGTTTGCGCTATATCAGCGAGCGAACGGAAATTGGGGAGAAGCGTGAAGCAGTAATCGCCGTACGCATAGCGGAAAGCCCCGGCAGTTACCTGCAGTTTTGCCGTGACCTGGGGGACCGGTCAATTACTGAGTTCAACTACCGTTTTGCGAGTGAGGAAGAGGCGCATATCTTTGTGGGGCTGCAGGTGGTGTCTGAGGAAGACCGACGCCAGCTGTTAAGTCGCCTCGAAGCAAAAGGCTATCAGGTAACCGATCTGACCGACAACGAGATGGCAAAATTGCATATTCGCCATTTGGTTGGAGGCAGGGTATCGGGTTTGTGCAATGAAGTGATTTATCGTTTTGAATTTCCCGAGCGGCCAGGAGCGCTGCGGAAGTTTTTAGAGCATCTAGCCGAACGCTGGAATATTACTCTGTTCCATTACCGTAACCACGGTGCTGCCTACGGGCGCGTGCTGGTAGGTCTGCAGGTAGAGCCGCATGCTCGGAGCGAATTATTGGCACTTTTACAACAGCTTCAATTCCGTTTTTGGGATGAAACGCAAAACCCGGCCTATCGCTTGTTTTTGGGTAGCTGAGCCCAGTCTCGGGTTTAGCTAAGAAAAGCGTCTCAACTAACTTGACGGGTATAGACTGAAAATCCTGTTTTGTCGAACTTACTTGTCTAATAATGCGACAGAAAACTCATAAAATATCCAATAACCGGTTACTATTGCACCGATTCTTCAGTATCTTCTATTGGCGTGGAACTTTTGCAGTGGCATAGGTCATATGCGGGGCGAAATGCATATAAAAACAAAGTTGATCGTACAGGATGGTCCCAATGAAAGCCGATGCGCTGACAATCGCCGTGGTTGTCTTTGTCGCGGGCGTTCTGTTGAGTACCAGTGGTTTATCTGAGGTTTTTACCTCTGAATCCGAACCGCCGGCTGCTCTGCAACAGGGAGTGGTTACCCGTTAGGCTAATGCCGGGGGGCGCTCTGCCCACGAGCAAGAAACAAAAAAGCCGAACACTTAAGTGTTCGGCTTTTTTGTTTCTTGTACTGCCGCTAACGGCACCGATAAATCCGTTTCTCAGTGACCACCATGTCTAGTGGAATATCCCAATTATCCGTCGGTAAATGATCCAGGCACTGCAGCTGGTGGGCTGCACCAATCAGCTGTGGACCAATTCCCGGCAGTAATTGTTTGTGCTCAAAAGTCTGATCGTAAAAACCCGCACCCATACCCAGGCGCGAGCCACTGGGGTCAAAAGCCACCAGTGGCACCAATACCAGATCCAGTAAATTGGGAGCGCGGTAGGGTCCGGCGACGGGTTCTGGAATGCGGTAGCGATTGCGAAATGTTAACGGGCCACCGTGCCAGCGGCTGAATCTGAGGTGGGGGTGTGGCTCAGCCGGGAGTACCGGGAGGTAGAACTGTTTTTTAGGGAATCGTTGCAGGAGGCAGCGAATATCGAGTTCGCCATCCATAGGCCAGTAGATGCCGATGTGCATAGCGCGATTCATTTGTGGGGTGCGGCTCAAGAGAGTGGTAGCTGCGCGGCCATGCAGACGCTGTTGATAGGCGCCAAGTTCCCGTCGCTCCGCGCGGATACGGCGACGTAGTTGCGATTTATTTTCAATCATTCTGGGGGGCGAGTGGGAAAAATAGGGTACCCCGAGTGTGCGGCTGTAGACGGCGCCTCGAACCGTAAGGTTCAAGGTGGCAGTATCCGGAGTACATAAGGCTTTCCGCTTCAAGGCGGACTTGCACACCAGCACCCGCTGGACACCACCGGGGTAAGATTATCGGCTCAAGGACATAGTCTGCTGGCCAACACCCCAGGGTATGCCCTAATTATAACTTGTAGTGAGGCGGCCTGTTAACTGGAAATTGAAAAGATCTGACCAGTAGCACAAAGCCGCTTTTTGTCACCTCATTCCGGTGACTTTTCTTCACTGTCCATTTCGCCCAAGGCATCCTGGACCTTGTCGGTAAGGCGCTCTAGCATTTCCTGTTGTAGAGGGATGGAGCTGAGCTCGGCTTTTGCCTGAATAAGCTCGTGGGCGATATTCAGTGCTGCCATTACGGCGATACGTTCCAATCCGATAACAGTTCCCGAGGCGCGGATGCGGGACATGCGTTCATGCAGAAGACGTGCCGATGCCTGTAGCCCGGCAGATTCGCTCTCCGCGCAGGCGACACGGTACTCTTTATCGAGAATGGAAACGGTTACAGTTTCGGGAGGTGATGCGGTTTCAGACATCAGGAATTTTGCGTTAGCCCCTTAAGACGGTTGATCATAGCTTCGACCCGCGAACGGGCGGCCTCGTTATTTTTTATCAGGCGCTGGCGTTCACGCAGCCAGTCGGCTTCCTGCCGGCGCAGTTCACGGTTGTCCTCCGCCAGTTGCTGACAGTGAGCGATCAGTGAATCCACGGTGCTTTCTAGCGCTTGCAGCTTATCCATATTTCCTGCATTTGAGGTCGACGTCTGGGTTCGCAACACGACAGACTGCGAAGGATTCCGCTACTATATTGCCGGCGTATTGGTGGGTCAATCGCTCCGCCTGCGCGGACAATCACAAAATTGTCTTTAAAACCCCGATTTTCCGGTTTAACTGCAATGCGCCAGCCGGATAGAAAAGCCACATCCAGGAAAAGCTGTACAGTAATCATGACTTCTGAAGCTAGCCGATTTGAACTTCTCGCCAATGCCATTCTCTCTGCCGGAGGGCAAGCTGACCCCAGTGAGCTGCATGGATTTATCTGTGGCATTTTAGTGGCAGGCGTCCGGCCGGACAAAAACCGCTGGCAGAGTGAGTTGGGGAAATTACTCGACTTGGAAGCGATGCCTGCAGACTTGAATCGCGATTTTCTTCAGCTTGCGGAAGAAAGTGAGAAGCAACTTGGCGGCACTGACTTTGCCTTTCAGTTGTTGTTGTGTGATGACGAGGATGTGACCTCACGCGCTTTAGCACTGGGGCATTGGTGTGAAGGTTTTTTACATGGCTTCGGTATCGGTGGCGCTCGCGACAAACTGATGCCTACCAGTGATGAAGCCTTGAAGGATATTAGTGCAATCTCCCAGTTGGATTCTGACCAAGTGGAAGAGGGCGAAGAAACTGAGCAACAATTGCTGGAATTGCAGGAATATGTGCGTGTCGCCGTACTTAATATATTTACTGAAGTAAAGGGCAGTGAGTCCGATAACAGCCCCACTATTCACTGATGTCTGAGACTTCAAAAAAAGTAACAGGTATCAGCCGAGCTGAATACGCGAGCCGACGCAGCCGCCTGATGGCAGAATTGCCAGAAGGTAGTTTGGTAATTGTATCGTCTTCAAGTGAGCAGTTGCGTTCCCGCGACACTTTTTTCCCGTTTCGTCAGGATAGTGATTTTCTTTACCTCACTGGGTTCCAAGAGCCTGAATCACTGTTGGTGTTGGTTCCCGGTCGCGCGCAGGGGGAAACCTTATTGTTCTGTCGTGAGTGCGATGCGGAGAAAGAAAGGTGGGATGGCCCGCGACTGGGACCTGAGCGAGCCGCGCGACAATGCAGTTTGAGCGATGGCTTTCCCATCGGCGACCTAGATGACATTTTGCCGGGGTTGATGGAGGGGCGCGATCGAGTTTATTTTCCCATGGGGCGCTACCCCCACTTAGATCGACGCATCCGCAGCTACCAGCAACGGATCGCAGCGGCGCCCGATGGCAAAGGCGCACCGGAGATGGTCGACCTGGATTATCAACTGCGAGAGTTGCGCCTGATCAAGTCCTCTCAAGAGATACGCCTGATGGGAAAGGCCGCAGAAATTAGTGCCGAGGCGCACCTCCGGGCAATGACCCGCTGTCAGCCGGGCCTCTGCGAATTTCAATTGGAGGCCGCTCTCCTGCATACGTTTGTGAATTCTGGAGCCCGAGAAACCGCTTATCCGACAATTGTCGGTGGCGGGAGCAATGCGCTGATTATGCACTACTGCAGCAACAATGCCGCGCTGGCCGACGGGGATATGGTGCTGGTGGACGCGGGTTGCGAGTACCGCGGCTACGTGGCTGATATTACCCGCAGCTACCCGGTGAATGGGCGCTTTAATGGAGCCCAGCGTGCACTTTACGAAATCGTACTGGCTGCGCAGCAAGCGGCGATTGATCAAGTTGTGGAGGGCAATCATTGGGATCAACCTCACGCTGCCAGTGTGGAGGAAATCACTCGGGGCTTAGTCGATTTAGGTCTGCTGCGGGGAGAGATACAGGGGCTGATAGAGTCCGGTGCCTATCAGCGTTTTTATATGCACCGCGTTGGTCACTGGTTGGGTATGGATGTCCACGATGTAGGTGATTACCGTGTCCACGGCGCCTGGCGTCAATTGGAAGCGGGTATGGTGATGACTATTGAACCCGGTATCTATGTGCCAATAAACGATGAAAATATTCCCGCTGAGTTTCGCGGGATCGGTATTCGCATTGAAGACGATATTGCTCTGACCAACAGAGGGGCACAGATTCTATCTGCTGCAGCCCCGAAAACGATTGAAGATATTGAGTACACAATGTTGCATGGGCGGGACTTGCTGACCCGTTAGAGATTATTGCTGGATTATTTGGTAGCCAATGATAGCTTGCCGGATAACCTTTGGGGGATATGGGATGGGCGAACCGATACATAAAGTGGATGTGGCGATTGTCGGTGGAGGCATGGCCGGCGCTAGCCTGGCGTTGATGCTGGCGCATTTTTGCCCACAGCTCAGTGTGGCACTATTGGAGCAGAGAGCGCTGCCGGATGCGGCTGCGAGTATACGGTTACCGAGTTTTGATACCCGGGCGACAGCGATTGCAGCGGGTAGTTTGCAGTTATTTAAGGAACTCGGTTTGTGGCCAGTCCTGCGGGATTACAGTGCGCCCATACAACGTATTCATGTGAGTGACCGTGGACATGCAATCGGGGCCTCCCTATCAACAAGAGAGCGAGAGGAAAGCAGTTTTGAGGGCATCTTGGGCGCGGTTATCGAGAACGCTGCCCTCGGTCCTATTCTTCACAACGCCCTGGCCAACACTGCTACTCAAATACTGGCCCCAGCTCAGGTAACTGACATTACTATGACTCCTGCGGGAGCAAACCTGTGCTGGAGGACCGCAGAGAGCGCTCCCGAGCGGAGCTTGATCTGCGGTTTGCTGGTGGTCGCAGACGGGGTAAATTCCCCTCTGTGTCGTCAGCTGGGGATCGAAATCAGCGCAGTAAAATACCAACAGCGGGCTCTGGTCACTACTGTTGGTCTTCAACACTCCCCCGATGGAGTGGCCTTCGAGCGATTTACCCGCCTGGGGCCCATGGCATTGCTGCCGCTACCCGAACGGCAGGGCCAGCACCGCGCAGCACTGGTATGGGCTTGTGAAGATAAAGAAGCCGAGCGGGTGAAAAAGCTATCGGAAAGCGAGCGCATGGAAAAGCTACAGCAGGTTTTTGGCTGGCGCGCGGGGCGCTTTATTCGTACTGGCGCTATGCAGGACTACCCGTTGAGCTTATCTCTAGCGAAGGAGCAGTGGCGCCGCAATGTGGTGTTGATGGGCAACTGTGCGCATTTTTTACATCCGGTGGCGGGTCAGGGCTTCAACCTGACGTTGCGGGATTGCTATGGGCTTGCACAGGTTTTGTCAGCGGTGTCATCGCCAGAGACATTGCCTGAGCGCCTCGATCTTTTACAGAAATATGGAGAGGCCCGCCAGTGGGACCAGCGCCTGACGGTCGGGTTTAGTGATCGCATACCAACACTATTTGCCTCTTCAGGCTATTTGCAACAGGGAATGCGTCAACTGGGAATGCTCGGTCTTACAATGATGCCGCCGGTGCGCAGAGAGTTTGTCAGCCAGGCGGCAGGATTTGGGCTTTAACGGTGCCCGTGAACCGGCGATGTCCGGTGGCACTTCAGCGGAATAGGCTTTTATGAACAGACATCGTTTGGATTTTGCCATTGTGGGTGCAGGCATGGTGGGCATGGCCCAGGCGGCATTGCTGGCGGTCCGTCATCCGGACATGCGCCTAGCCCTGTTGGAGGCCTCCAGCGAGGCCGTTCCCCCGCTGTCGGAAGAGTACGAGCCAAGGGTGGTTGCCCTGACTCAAGCCTCCCGTGAACTCCTTGAAGAAGTGGGGGCCTGGGATGCCATTACCGGCCGTCGCGCCTGCCCCTACGTGGAAATGCGCGTTTGGGATGCCGATGGAACGGGATCGGTGCGTTTTAACAGTCGCGATGTCCAGTTGCCCAACCTCGGTCATATTGTCGAAAACAATGTAATTGTCGCCGCACTAAGAGCACGTCTTGAGACGCTGCCAAATGTAGAGGTGGTCAATGGCTTTCGCCTGGAAAGTTGGTGGCGCGACTGCGGGCTCTGGCACCTCCAGCCGCGCGGTGAAGAGCGTTTGAGTGATGCAGACGGGCTGCGGCAGCAGCCCGAGATAGTGCGCACCCGCTTGCTGATTGGTGCCGATGGCGCTCGCTCAAAAGTCCGGGATTTACTGCGTATCCGTTCCCAGGACACCGATTACCACCAGACCGCACTGGTGTGTGTCGCACGCAGTGAAAAATCCCACCGACACACGGCTTGGCAGCGTTTCTTACAGACCGGGCCGTTGGCGTTTTTGCCGCTGGCCGGGCTCGGTGATGAAAACCACTGCGCGGTGGTATGGTCTGCCGATGAAGGATTGGCGCGAGAGCTGTTAATGCTGGATGACCAGGCGTTTGCTCTGAACTTGGAAAAGGCTTTTGAGAGCCGCTTGGGCAATGTGGAAGCGGTCAGTGAGCGTTTTTCATTTCCTTTGCGCGCACGTCATGCGGAACGCTATCGTGGCCCCGGTGCCGTTTTGGTGGGGGACGCTGCCCACAGCATCCATCCCCTGGCGGGCCAGGGCGTTAACCTGGGTTTTCAAGATGTCCGGGTTTTGGCTGATGAAATTGATCGCGCCATGTCGAGAGGGCTGGAGCCTTCACACGCTTCAGTTCTGGCGCGCTACGAACGTCGCCGGCGCGGCGATAATGCCGCTACCCTGAAAGCCATGAGCGCGTTTAAATCCCTGTTCGGTGCCGGTGATGTACACTGGCGCTGGTTGCGCAACACCGGCCTCAGCATGGTGGATGCGAGCCCCATGTTAAAGAAACGGATTATTATGCGGGCTATGGCGGTTTAGAAATTTTCACCTCTCCACAAGAGCTGACGGGAGAAATGTTTGGATAAAGGAGTCTCAGTATTCAGCGGGCTTTTTCAACCACAATTATTTCTCCCCGATCAATTTTCTGTGAGGGTTTTGAGTTTTTCCATTGGCTAAAAAGGTTAATGTCAATTGAGTGATTGGATTACAGTTTACTCATTTCCTATCTCAAGGGATCTCAGTGCACTTTTCCGCTTTATACAACGGTATCAATTGCCGTTGAGAATTGCTGAGGAAAAAAATCGCCAATTACTGTTAACGTCCGATGCTCAAATAGTGGAAGTATTGCAACCTCTACTAAACAGTTGGGAGTCGGGACAGATTGATTTGGATCGTGTTCAGTTGCAAAAAGCTGAGCCGGCTGCACCCCAGTCCCCAGGCCTTTCCGCAACCCACAACGAGGTAGAGTGGCAACGAGAGAGGGAAGTGGAAACGGGGCAGGAGCGGCCCGGAATATTACCCGCCTTTCCGCTGGATAAAACGCCGGTGAGCTTACTCCTTATCGCTCTGTGTTTTTTTGGATGGTTTTTACAGACGAATAGCCTTTCTTCTGGGCTTTTGATCTACCCAGATGCAGATACTAGCCTACTATCTGCTCAGTCTTCACTGGCCTGGCATTTGCAAAGTGGTGAACTCTGGCGTTTATGGACGCCAGCGATAGTACATTTCTCGTTTCTGCACGCCTTGTTTAATGCGCTGGGCATCTGGATTCTGGGGCGTCCACTGGAGGCTCGGGGTGGTCCCATTATTTTTGTTGTTTTGGTTCTGCTTGGTGGGATTGCTTCAAATTTGTTTCAATACACTTGGGAGCCCGGAGCCGTATTTGGTGGGATGTCAGGTGTTGTATATGCCCTGGTAGGATTCGTACTGGTGGTGCAGCGCTGGCAGCCGGCTTGGAGGGATATTCCCTCGGGTATCATTACTGTGGCTCTGGTGTGGTTAATATTATGTGCCCTTGGGGTACTCACCTATTTCACTGGTGTTCGCGTGGCCAATGCGGCTCATCTCGGTGGCTTTATTACAGGGCTTATGATTGCATTGGTTTACTGTGTCATGGGTGGTGCGCGAAAATTTAATTCCTATCCCGCTTCAATCTGAGTTATATGATTTTACTGATTACCTATATTTGTATTGCTCTCGGCTTTTCCTTTCTGTGCTCAATAGCCGAGTCGGTCATTCTCAGTGTAACAACGCCCTACGTGCGATTGTTGGAGCGGGAGGGGCATAAGGCCGGGCCTTTACTACGTAAACTCAAATCGGATATCAATGCGCCTCTGGCCGCTATTCTTACCCTCAATACCATTGCACATACGGCGGGCGCAGCCGGTGCCGGTGCACAGGCTGCGGCAGTATTTGGCAATCAGTACCTGGGGATCGCATCGGCTATTTTGACCCTGTTGATTTTGGTCTTCTCTGAGATTATTCCGAAAACCCTCGGGGCCGTTTACTGGCGCCAGTTGGCTCCTCATACGGCCTATGTGTTGCGCGGTTTGGTTTGGCTGTTACACCCGTTTGTAAAAATGTCGGAATGGTTGACCCGGGGCCTGTCCCACGGCCCAACCCTGACCGGCTTCAGTCGCGATGAATTTGCCATCATGGCGGAGATTGGGGAAGCGGAAGGACAACTGGAGCAGCGGGAGTCCAGTATTCTGCGCAACTTGTTCTTTACCTTGCGGGACCACTCTGTGCGGGAGGTAATGACCCCGCGCACGGTGGTTTTTTCGCTGTCCCAAGATGTGACCGTGGGAGAGGCGTATGAAGATGCAGAGAAAGGGCGTTTTTCCCGTATTCCGGTCTATGAAAACCGCGACCCGGATTGTGTGGTTGGGTTTGTTCTGCGGCAGGAATTGTTACTGGCGTACGCCAAGGGCGAGCACCAGCGGAAATTGGCGGATTTCCGCCGCGACATGTTGATACTCCCGGAAACTGCAACTATCTACCAGGCCTTTCAAAAGATGCTGTCACGCCGTGTGCAAATCAGTGCGGTGATGGATGAGTACGGCGGTTTGGAAGGATTGGTGACACTGGAGGACCTGCTTGAGACGTTGCTCGGTGAAGAAATTGTCGATGAAGCCGACAAAACTCCCGACCGACAGGAACTGGCTAAGCGTTTGTGGCGTTGGCGTTCCAAGAAATATGGTCTCAAGGTGGATGAGGCGGCCCAGGGGGAGAAAGACACTGAAGAGGCGAGTCATGGACGCGATCGTAGTAGTGAGTGATTCGGAGTGTCGGCCGCTTAAAAAACAAGCATATTAGTCTTTCCCTATTGTAGGGAGAGCCATGCTGCGGATATTTATAAAACCCCAATGAGCGCTGGATAGGGCGCCGGCGGAATCTTTGACGGTGTCTGTAAACCTGGACAGGTTTTACTACCGATGCCTGCTAGGCTTGCAGGGCATATGTATTGCCGTGCCTGCCCCGCTGGAAAGGCCGGTACCCAAGCCGCTAGAATACGCCGCTTCGGAACCTGACGGACTGAGATTTTAAAGATGGGAAATAGAACTCCTCTGTATGACACGCATGTCGCTATGGGCGGCAAAATGGTGGATTTCGGTGGATGGGACATGCCGCTGCACTACGGTTCGCAGCTGGACGAGCACAATAAAGTGCGCACCGATGCGGGGATGTTCGATGTCTCCCACATGACCGTAGTCGATGTAGATGGGGCTGAAGCCCGCGACTACCTGCGTTATCTGTTCGCCAATGATGTTGCCAAACTCGATGGAAGTCCGGGTAAAGCCCTTTATACGGGCATGCTCAATGAGAATGGCGGTGTTATCGACGACCTCATCGTATACTTGCGCGACCCGGGTTACCGGGTGGTTGTTAACTGTGCGACCAGGGAGAAAGACCTGGCCTGGATGCGCAAACAGGCAGAAGCCTTTGCGGTTACCCTGACCGAGTGCCCGGATGTGGCAATGATCGCTATTCAGGGCCCCAATGCCATCGACAAAACTAAGCAGGTTTTAGGGATTGAGTGGACGGCAGCGATTGATGCACTGAAGGTTTTCCAGAGTGTGGCCCGCGGCGGCTGGTTTGTGGCGCGCACTGGTTATACCGGTGAGGATGGCCTGGAAATTATGCTGCCAGGAGAGGATGCCAGCGGTTTTTGGCGCGCCCTGGGCGAAGCTGGTGTGGCCCCCTGTGGCTTGGGCGCCCGCGACACCCTGCGCCTGGAAGCTGGCATGAACCTCTATGGGCACGAGATGGATGATGAGACCTCTCCTCTGGTGGCCAATATGGCTTGGACTATCGCCTGGGCACCGGAGAGCCGTGACTTTATCGGCCGCGCTGTTCTTGAGCAGGAAAAAGCCGACGGCGTGAAGCGCAAGCTGGTGGGTTTGGTGCTGGAAGAGCGCAGCGTATTGCGCGCAGGCCAGCAGGTGGTAGTAGACGATAGTGACGACCGCGGTATCATTACCAGCGGCACCTTTTCACCAACTCTGGGTTACTCCATTGCTCTGGCAAGGGTACCTGTGACGGTCGGTTATACGGCTCAAGTGGAAATCCGTAAGAAGCTGCAGCCGGTCAAGGTGGTTAAGCCCTGTTTTGTGCGCAACGGCAAATCGATTATATAAGCGTCGCCCACAGGTGTACGCGTCAGTAAGATAAAAATTTAGATGCTTAATCAAGGGATAACAGCATGAGCGAAATCCGCAATGAATTGAAATACCTCTCCAGCCACGAGTGGGCACGCCTGGAAGAGGACGGTACTGTGACTATTGGCATCAGCGACCATGCTCAGGATGCTCTGGGTGACGTGGTTTACGTTGAAACGCCAGAAGTGGGCAACACTCTGGCCGCTGGAGATGAGGCCGGTGTGGTTGAATCCGTTAAAGCCGCCAGCGATATCTATTCCCCGGTTTCCGGTGAAGTGGTCGCTGTGAACGAAGCTTTGGAAGATGCTCCAGAAACCGTTAATTCCTCCCCTTACGATGACGGTTGGTTCTTCCGTATCAAGCCTTCCGATGTAAAAGAGTTGAAAAACATGCTGGATGCGGATACATACCGCTCCGAGTCTGAAGATTAATTTCAGTACTCGCTAGAAAAGAAAAGCCGCTGCCTTTTGCTGCGGCTTTTTTTATCCAGTTTTCTTTTCCTGTTCCGGCAGGCGGAGAATTTTCTTCAGACCGATCTTTTTTAAATAGCTGTGGACTGCTTTTTCGATATCCTCAGCACAGTGCATATGAATAACCTGCTGCAATAACAGGTGAGCATCCTCTTGGCGTATCGCTCGCAGCGTCGCCTTAATCCGTGGCAAGTTAGTGGCATTCATCGACAGCATATCGTAGCCCATTGCTACCAGTAATATCGCGCCACCGGGTTCACCGGCCAGTTCGCCACAAATACCCACTTCGATGCCGACAGAATGAGCGGTTGTAACAATTTCCTGTAAAGCGCGCAGCACTGCGGGGTGGAGTGCGTGGTAAATATTGGCGACCCGGCTGTTATTACGGTCCACCGCCAAAAGGTATTGGGTGAGATCATTGCTGCCAACGGAAATAAAGTCTGCACGTTCGGCGAGTTCACGCACTTGGTAAACTGCTGACGGCACCTCGACCATAACCCCCAGTGGGGGCATAACAATTTCGTAGCCCTCCTCAAGTAATTCCCGGTAGGCTCTTTCGACCAATTTGCGTGACGCTTCGAGCTCGTTTAGGCCACTGATCATGGGCAGCATGATACGCAGATTGTTCAGCCCCTGGCTGGCTTTCATCATGGCGCGTACTTGCGCCAGGAAAATTTCAGGATGGTCGAGAGTGACGCGGATACCGCGCCAGCCGAGGAAGGGGTTAGTCTCCTCAATGGGGAAATAGGCCAGGGCTTTGTCACCGCCGATATCGAGGGTACGCATGGTGACTGGCAAAGGCGCAAAAGCTTCCAGTTGTTCGCGGTAAATTTCCCGCTGCTCTTCCTCCGATGGGAAGCGATCCCGCAATAGGAATGGGACCTCGGTGCGGAAGAGGCCGACGCCCTCAGCACCGCGTTCCAATGAGCGAACTACATCGGCCATCAAGCCTGTATTTACCAAGAGGCGAACCCGGTGGCCGTCGGACGTCACCGCCGGTAGCTTGGCCAAGTGATCCAGGTTGCGGGCCAGCTGTTGTTCTTCCGCGACAATCTCGTCATAGCGGCGCTTCAGCTCGGCACCGGGGTGAATATGCAGATCACCCCGGTAACCATCCACCACCATATCGACACCATCGATGGTTTCGTAGGGCAGGTCCTGAACGCCCATGACCGCGGGTAGACCCATCGCCCGGGCAATAATGGCAACGTGACTGTTGGAGGAACCTTTTACTGAAACGGCGCCAATCAGTTTTTCCCGCGGCACTTCGGCAAGTACGGCAGCTGTCAGTTCCTCCCCGATAAGAATCGTGTTGTCGGGATACTCCCTATCAGTTTGCTGCTGCTGTCGCAGATGCACGAGGACACGGGCACCGAGGTCCCGTACATCGGCAGCTCTATCGCGAAAGTAGGAGTCCGACATGGCTTCAAAGCGCCGGACATGCTCCAGCATTACTTCAGCCCAGGCGCGTGGCGCACTCAATTGCTGCTTGATTCGATTGCAGACCTCTACGGCGAGAGAGCTGTCGTCAAGCATGCTGATATAGGCATCGAACAGGGCGCGCTCTTCGGGGCTCAGGTCGCACTTGAGGCGCTCGCCAACTTCGCGAATTTCCTTTTGGGCTGCGACCAGGGCCTGCTGAAACAGGGTGAGTTCTACGTCGATATCCCGGCACTCGGAGTAGGGCACTGCGGATAGATTCGCCTGGGGCGTGACGATATGCGTGCGACCTATAGCGACGCCGGGGGATGCAGCGATACCGGAGAAGTGTGTTTCGCGCCGCTGCTTGCCGATAGTGGCGAGTAGGCCTGTCGCTTCGGCGTGGGCAATGGCTCCGGCGAGCTGGGCGGAGAGTGTGACCAGAAAGGCCTCTTCCCCCTCGTCGAAGCGGCGTTGTTGCTCCTGCTGGACGACCAGTACGCCTAATACGGCGCGGTGGTGAATGATGGGAGTGCCAAGAAATGCACTGAAGCGTTCTTCCCCGGTAGATGGGAAGTATTGGAAGGCCGGGTGGGCCTCGGCCCTCTCCAGGTTAATCGGTTCTTCTCTTGTGACCACATTGCCGACAAGCCCCTCACCAGGCGCCAGGTGAACCTGGCCCACGGCCTTGGGGTTCAGGCCGTCAGTTGCCATCAGGACGTAATTGCCGAGTTGCTTGTCGCGAAGATACACAGAACAGACGCGGGTATGCATGATTTCCCGCACGCGGCGCACGATGATTTCCAGTACCGCAGAGAGGTCCCTGGCGGCGTTAACTTCCTGAACAATGCTGCGCAGAGATCCGAGCAATGGCCTATCCTCGCCAATCAACGGAGAAATTCATTGGCCCCGCAAAGATGCTTCAATGCTGACTGGGGCCGTTCTTGTAGAGCTGGTGAGCGGCAGTGCTGCGATCAGTCGCCCTGCTCACGAAGCCAGCGTCTCTCCAGCTGTATTTGTTGTGGTGCCAGCTCGGTCAGCGCGCGCCGGTATACTTCTCGCTTGAAGGTCACTACTTTACTCAAAGGGTGCCAATAACTTACCCAGCGCCAGTGGTCGAATTCGGGTTTGTAACCATTGTCAAAGCTGATGGAGGCTTCAGTGGCCTCAAGTTTCAGCAGGTACCATTTCTGCTTTTGGCCAATACACAGAGGTTCAGAGCGACGCCGAATCAGCCTTTGTGGCAGGCGATAGCGCAGCCAGCCACGGGTACAGGCGATCATACTGACTTGATCACGAGTGAGGCCTACTTCTTCGTACAGTTCCCTATATAGCGCCTGTTCAGGGGTTTCGCCCGGATTAATACCACCCTGGGGAAACTGCCAGGCGTCCTTGCCACCTACCCGCCGCGCCCACAGTGCCTGACCGTGGGCGTTGAGCACGATAATACCAACATTGGGGCGAAACCCCTCGGCATCGATATTACTGCTGCCCTCGCCACCGCTGCCCCGGTTCTTGTTACCACTTGGGGCGCTATCGTTGCGATTTGAATGCTTGGCGGACTTACGGCGGTTTTTTCGCCCGGCTTGTGCCGGCTTGCCGTCGCCCAAAATACCATCCTCAATACTGTTGTGTGCAGCCGTGCACCGCACTTACTTGCTCCACATTGTTCCACAGCGGGGGGTTTACAGCAATTCAGTGACACAGTCCGTGTGCTGTCGTGCGGTGCAAGGTAAAATTGCCAACCGCTTGATGGCGTTTGAGCCATCTTGGCGGTCAAATGCCCTTGGGGGGCCTATAGTTACGGGAGTGTCAACTATGCACTTGGCAATTTTTGACCTGGATAACACGCTGATTGGTGGCGATAGTGATCATGCTTGGGGCGAATTTCTGGTGGAGCGTGAGCATGTCGATGGGGCTCGTTATCGCTCCACCAATGATCGGTTTTACCAGGATTATCAGCGTGGTGAGCTGGATATTTTTGCCTATTTGGAGTTCGCCCTAGAACCCCTGGCACAGCTTTCCCGTGGGCAGCTGGATAACTTGCAGAGTGAGTTTATGCAGGAGGTGATTACTGAGTTGTGGTTACCACGCGCCCAAAAATTGATTGGCGAGCACCGTCGCAAAGGACACCACATCATGATCATTACTGCGACTAATCGTTTTGTGGTAGAGCCAATTGCTTCCCGCCTGGGGGTGGACACGTTGCTGGCTACGGAGCCGGAGGAGCAGCAGGGCCGCTTTACCGGCCGAGTGGTGGGAGAACCTTGCTACCAAGGGGGCAAAGTGGTGCGCTTGCGACAATGGTTAGCTCAGAACCCCGAATATGTGAGTTGTGAAAAATGGTTTTACAGTGACTCGATTAACGATCTGCCGTTGCTTGACGAAGTGGAGCATCCGGTTGCTGTGGACCCTGACGACCTCCTGCGCGCCGAAGCTGAAGCGCGTGGGTGGCCGGTGATTAGTTTGCGTGAAGACAATTAATGGGAGCTTTGTCGGTGTTTGTGAGTGATACAAAATGGGGAATTGAGTGAACGGACCTAGCATCCAATACCGGGCCCTGGTTATTCTCTTCGGTGCTTTGACGGGGCTTTACGGCTGTGAGCAAAAAGCGCAAGAAACAGTGGAAGTCCAGCAGCAGAGTGTTGCCCCGCAGCCCATTAACGAAAAGGCTGCGAGCGACTTGTCTGTGGCAATTTGGCAAGCTGGTGAGGCTCAGGTAATTCATGCTCACGCTGCCGTTGAATCTCTTCAGCGCGCGATTGACGTGCTACTGGCTGAGCCGGATGAAAACAAGCTGGAAGAGGCCCGGCTCGCTTGGCTTGATGCCCACAGGGAATTTGCAGCTTCTTTGCCCTATATCCAGATGGCATTTTTTGCCGGGGAATTGCGCAGCCAGGGGCGCAAGTTACTGCTCTCAGTCGATAGCTGGCCGGCTCAGGCGGGCTATTTGGATACGGTGCCGGGTTATTCGGATAGCGGTATTGTTAACGATACCGCGATTGACCTGTCCCTGGCGAACCTCCGCAAGCAGCATAGGCTGACGGCCCATGAGGAGGCCAGTACTGGCTTCCACGCGCTGGAAGTCATGCTTTGGGGGCCTACCAATGAGCGCACCGCTGGGCAGTTTCACGCGGAGTCCGAAGGGGAAAAGCCCGAAGCGCTTGCAGTCAATCGGCGGCGGGAGCTAACCCGGCTAATTGTGAAAGGCGTCGAGGAGGATATGGCCAGATTGGCTCGACGTTGGCCTACAGCAGCCAATAGCCTCTCGCGGCCCTACCTTTCGTTGGGCCCCGCCGCCCGCTTGCAGCAGATTCGCGCCGCCCACACCCAAGTTATTGACGAACAGCTGTTGCGCAGACTACCGGAAAGTTCTGAAAGCGACGTGGAGAGCAGCCGTGCAGCAGATTCCAAGCAGTCGATACTGGCAATAATGGCAACCCTACAGTCAAATTGGATACCCACAGGCGGGGGCGGTTTGGCGGAGGTGTTACTGGACCGCCATCAGGTGGCAGCGCTGGAGCAGACCTTTATGGATTTTGAAGGGTTGCTGTTGCGTATGGAGGATCCCATTGAGTTGGCGCAGCTGACCCAGTTGGCCCGGGCACGCAAACTTCTTGAGCGTATGGCTGGTTTGATGGCCGGTACAACTCAAGTCCCTATTTCAGAAAAGGATTTGATGCCGGTAAACCTACCGACAGATAGCCAATGAACACTTAAAAAACCCGGCAATAGCTGGGTTTTTTAAGTGTGATTCTCGCTCGGTAAATTGTTTACCAGCGGCGTACTGGGCCAGTATCCACGTGTACGAAATTACTCTTCGGGTAGTAGCCGACGCCACCTGCCTTCAGGCCAAGCGCTGCTTGTCGCAGCTTTGACAGGGAAATACCGGGCATGCGGATATCCATGGCCATACCGCGGGTGTGGTAACTGCGTTTGGCAACACCGCGGCCGGCGGCGCGCAGCTTGGCATTGGTTTTAGGTGAACGGTAACCAGAGATAATCTCGATGGTACCCTTAAAATTGAATTTTTCCTTCAGCTTATAAATGATGTCAAAAAGCTTAGGGTCCATTCGGGTAACTTCATTGGCGCGGTGGTCACGGAGCAGTTTGTTAAACTGCTTTAGGCCCCCACTACTGTAATCTCCGCTAGTCCAGTAGGCGGTCTCCAGCTTCTCCCCGGTGTGCAGGTTGCGCATTTTCAGGGTGCGGGAGCTACCTACTTTTGCGAAAGTCGGTCCGGCGCTCACGGCCGCCGCAGTTGCGCAGGTCACAGCCAGGAATCGACGTCTGGATGGATTCTTCATAATTCCGCCTCGTCGTTAACTCTTTCTTCGGTGTGCCAAGTGATGGCGCATCCGGGTACGGCAGAAAATGTACAAAAAATAACCAGGCGTTACAAACCCAAGGCTGCTAATTAGGAAATAATTACATCGGTCGACGGGTAAAATTTTTCTCTTATGCTGACTATGAAAGCAGTTTTGCGGTAAATGATATGGAGAACCCCGCGAAATAGGAGACAGCGTTGTCATCCAGGAAAAATCACTAAAATATTATTTTTCTGTGACTTTCAGGTTTTATGTGACGTGCAAGTCAACTCCGGGTCTGGCTAGGTTAGTGCGCCCCTTTCTTTATTTATCACACCTGGATTTAGCCTAATTCTTCTTGTGTGTACATGTATATACATGCGTGTTTGGCTGTGGCCTAGTAACTTCAAGTCTCTGCGTGAGCTGGCCGTCATAATGACGCCTAGCGCAGAGCGGAAATTGGGCCTGTGGCAATAGCTATCGTGCGGCAAAGTATTCTCAGTGAGCCCATATTTACCCGTGCGGTTGGTCGGTGGTTGGTTAGGGGGGGCGGATATGGGGATACAGCGTTTCTGTAAATAAAAACCGACCTTGATATTGGTAAGGCCTGTTAACCGATTGTTAGAAAGATTTCTACGACCTTTTCCCATCGGATCTACAGCATATATTTGTAAGCCTTTAGCCGCTGCTTGATCGGCTAAGGGTTATTTTCGTTATCAAGAAGATAAATATCTTCGCGAAATTGGGGCTGCCCATATCGGTCTATCCAGGCCGTTATATAGATTAGGAAGAGGCGCGGTGCTGAGTTAACTCGAACGTTGAGTGCATCGTGACCGTTGGCTGCCTGAGCAATACGGGTTCTGTCCCAACCTTGGGTGTTGAGTAGAAAATAGGCCAGCTCCTCCGGCGCCTGTAGCCTTACACAGCCATGACTCAGCGCCCGGTGTTGTAGCCTGAATAGACTCTGAGCCTGGGTATCGTGTAGAAAAATTGCCTGCTTGTTGGGAATTACAAATTTTACTTTGCCCAAGGTGTTTTCGGGGCCGCTCATCTGCCGTAAAGTGGCGTGTCCACCAGCCGCTCGGGCAATACTTTCTTCTGTGATCGGCGAAGACTTACCGCTGCGATATTGGACTACTCGGTAACCACGCTTGTGCATGGCGGTGGGATTATGACGAGCTTTGGGCAAAAGTTCAGTGACTAGAATACTTCGCGGTACCGTCCAGGTTGGGTTAAATACAATATTGGTAATTCGGCTGTGCATGTTTGGAGTGCGTGTACTGCTTTTACCCACCACTGTTTTCATATTCAAGCGAACCAAGCCATCTTCCACCAACTGTAATCGATAGTCGGGAATATTAACTATTACGTAACGGCCTTTTTGGGGAAGATTTAGTTTTTCCCAGCGTGCGGCATTCAATTTCATTTGTTGGGCCCGCTCGATAGGAGACACGGCGAGGGCTGTGAGAGTTTCTTCGTCTGCAATTCCCGTTGCCCTCAACCCGTGACGTTGCTGAAAGCGCTCCAGTGCGATCTGTAGAGCACTGTCAAATCGGCGAGGATCTTTTTGCGGAGCGGAAAGCGGACCTGGCTGTCCGCGATAATCCTGATAAAGGGCCAAAAGGTTGCGCATTTGCAGAACGCGTTCGTTCCTGTCTCCCGGCTGCAGTGTTTTACCCTGAGCAATCGGCCTCCAGTTCCTGGCCAGTTTACGGTAGTGCTGCGCGGTATTCCGCAGTTTTTGACTGACATCCTCAGGTTCAATGGCCACGGTATGTTTCGCCGTGAATGGTTCATTCAGGGGCGTGGCCGAGGCGACGGCAAAGCTTAGCAATGCAGCAAAACTGAGCTGGAGTGGTCCATATGCCATGATGATTTCCCAGAAAAGGTTTTATTTTTCAACAGTGCATACCTCTCTTTAGCGCTGATCTCGATTGTATATATCCGGACGAAATTGGAGTTGTCCGTTTTCATCTACCCAGGCAGTCCAATATGCAATATAAACCGGCAGTGTTTTTTTCAGCGCGACGCCATGGGTGCGGCCACTTGCCAGTGTGCGATTAATTCGTGCATCGTTCCAACTGTTTTGTTGTGAAAGCATCATGCGGGCAAATTGCATAGGCTTTTCTAATCGAATACATCCGTGGCTAAATGCGCGTTGAGATTTTTTAAATAAATGTTTGCTGTTGGTATCGTGCAGGAAAATAGCTTGGCGGTTGGGGATAATAAATTTCACCCGGCCCAGCGCATTTCCCGGTCCGCCTTTTTGTTGCAGTGAAACCTGTCCGCGGCGGACAGCGGCAACATTGCCTCGAGTGAATGGGACGGACCTACCGCGGTGATTCATTAGGCGATAACCTTTTGCCCTGAGGGCTGAACTGCCCTTGGGCAGAAGCTCCCGCAGCGCAATATTGGGAGGTACTCTCCATACCGGATTAAATTCAAGGCGGGTCATTCGAGTCGCCAGTTGCGGTGTTTTATGTTTGGCCTTGCCCACAACAACACGCATACGAAATTGCTCTTTGTTACCTTCAATCAAGCGAAGATTGAATGCCGGAATATTGACGATGATATAGCGCGGCCCCAGGTCTTTGGGTAACTGCTTCCAGCGCTCAATATTTGCCGACAGTATTGCTGCAATTTTTCGTGGCGGTGTGTTGAGTCGACTACGGGTTCTTTCGTCAACCAGTGCATCCTGCTTTAAACCGTGACGTTTCTGAAATCGCTTTACTGCACTTTGCAGGTTTTTGTCGTAGGTCTGTGCTTCGGAGTTAACCGGGTCGAATTCCTCTGGGCGATAGTCGCCATACAGCATTAGTAAACTTCGCAAGTGTGAAACCCGAGGACCGCGACTGCCGGGGGCGATAGGTTGACCTGAACTGAGAGGCTTCCAGCTGTCACTGGCCGCCAGTGCTTGATAGCGGGAAAGTTCCTCATTCAGAAGAGAAAATTGTCGCCCCTGAGGTGAAAAAGGGTCGCTGTTGCCTATGCCATCGGTAGTCGGTGTATTTTTTGAGTCTGCGAAAACACTAGGAGATGGTAGGCCGAGCGAGAGTGCCAGGATAATAGCGGTAGCGCCCAGACTGAATGAAACGTGGTTTTGGTGTGTAAAAGAAGCGAAATGCGGTTGATCGACAGCACCCATAGGTCACCCCTGCAAGCCAGTAAGAAATCAGTGGGATTAATCACCGTGCTCACATTGGTAACTTGTGACTGCTTGGCTTTAAATAATTTTCAGTAATAGTTGTCTAGGCGGATGGATACTTAATGGAATAACGCGAGAAAATTTGGCGGGGATGATGGACCGGAGCGGCCGTTGACCGCTCCGGTTATGGTCAGAGTTGATTGTCGGAGAGCCCGTCTTTACCGTAGATATCCGGGCGAAAATTGAGGTTTCCCTGGCCATCTACCCAGGCTGTCCAATAGGTGATGTAGACCTTAACCAGCTGGTCCATATTGACCTCAGTAGTTTCCTCACCAATTGTCAGCCGGTCTATACGCCATTGGTCCCAGTCACCCTGCGGGCGAAGGAGGGCTTCTGCTAAATGTCGAGGTTTTTCAAGACGAATACAGCCGTGACTATAACCGCGAGTGGTGAGTGAGAAGAGTTTGCGCGCCCGTGTATCATGCAGGTACACATCGTGAATATTGGGAATTTCAAATTTGATACGGCCCAATATATTTTCTTCCCCTCCCATTTGACGCATTAGGTAGGAGCCTGCCCCTGCCGCTGACAAGTTCTGTGGCGTCAGAGGCAGGTGTTCACCGTTGCCGCTGATGACGCGATAGCCCATTTTTTCCATACCCGCGGGATTCTTGCGTGCTTTAGGCAGTATTTCGTTGACCAGGATACTGCGAGGAACTGTCCAGGTGGGGTTGAATACCACCCTGCTTACGCGAGTGGTAATTTCTGGAGTTGCGTGTTTTCTCTTACCAACAACCACATTCATCGCCAATTTAACCTGGTCGTTTTCCACATACTTGAGTCGGTATGCGGGAATGTTGACTTGGATAAAGCGGCTACCCAGCTGTGCCGGAAGCTCCTCGCGACGTTTGATATTCATTTCTACAATACGTGCGCGCGCAGCGGGGGAGAGATTGAGACGCTTACGGGTAGATCGGCCTACGATACCGTCAGGTCTCAAACCGTGGCGTTTCTGGAATCGAACCACTGCCTGGTGTAAGCCGCGATCAAAACGGTTGCGGTCGGAGCCTCCATAGCTGTAGTAAGCCTGGTAGTCGCCGTAGAGTGTGAGAAGGTTGCGCAGGTGACCTACGTGGGGGTGGCGTGCGCCCATCGTCATTGCAGGTCCTGGAGGGATCGGGCGCCAACGGCCGCTGGTTGAAATTTTGCGCAGTCGTTGCAGCTCACCGCGCAGAGCCCGGGCGTCATTGCCGTAAGGTGTATTCTCCTCAAAGTAGGGACCCTCACTGTTTTTGGCGGGCGCTGGTGCGGCGCTGTTGCGCCCCTGGTTGTAATAGATACGGCTACCGGTGCCGGAACCCCTAGTCGTATTATTGGTGTCCTGGTCAGGGCGGTATCTATTGCGACTGTTGCTGCGGGTTGAGTTGGAGTAACTACGCGAGTTATCCGCTTTGTACTCCCGCGAATAGTAGCGGCTTCGGATATTGCTATCGAGGTTAGTGGCGCGATCGTATCCACGAAAGTACTTGCGCCCACGGGGCTCCCTGGATTCCTGCTGCGGCGTCGGGACCAATGCCACCAAGCGGAAGCCTTGATCGTCGCGCAATGCGGGAGTAATACCACGGCGGGGGCGACTCTTGGGATTCAGCCTGTCGAGCTGAGTGTCCTGCGCGTAGGAAACAAAGGCGTCGGTGAGCAAGATGTCGAGAACCGCCGCCATTTGCAGGCGCTGGGGAGTATCTCGCAGGGTGCGATCGAAATAACCTAAGTGATAGCGGTAGTCCACCATGCTGCTCGGATTGCCGGAACTGGCAGCGGTGAGTTGCTTCAGGAGATCATTGGCGCTATCACTTAAACTGTAGTTATCAAACCAAAGTAGTCGGTAATCCGTACGTTGATAAATTCTGCGCACAGCAGCGGGGTTAAATATAGGGTCCTGAGCCGGCCAGGCGTCAGGGTTTTCCTCTAACCAATGCACCAGGTGAGGGCGTACTGCATTTTCTGGCAGAACGGGAACCGTCTTCTGATTTGCAGCAAAGGCATAGTAGAGAATAAAGACACAGAGGCTGCCCAGAGTCAGTACTGGCAGTATGGATTTGTGTCTGCGATGCTCGGGATTGAAATACGACATGGTACCTCAGCGATTCTGCGGGGGCCCGGTGTGGTATTGTGGAAAATGCCGGGCGCCAGATCGTTAATACCTTCCCAACCTGTGGCGAGCCCATCCAGATACTCTGCGATGTTACTGATGACTCGCACGTGTCATGCTTCCCGCGCGACTTCCTTCTTATTGAGACCTTAAACGGCGTTGCGCTTGCGCGTAAGTCAACCAATCTCGGTCTGTGAAAGTAAGTATGGCAATAAATGCAGAATTTGCTTGGCGTTTCATTCTTTCCATTGTAAAGAATTGAGAATGGTGAGTATCGCGCCATGCTTTTGGGGTGAATTTTCTGTCGACAGCGGGTTTTAAAAGAATATTTCCGATTAGAGCGGTGTGGCTTGCACGATAAGTTATGGCCAATTTCTCCGATAGATCCCCTAATGGTTAATCGGAAAGTGCAATTACCGGGTACTGAAATAGAGTATGGGCCCGCTCGCAATACCGTTTGTATAGGTTTGCTCCCATAGCTGGCATTCGCCTTTCCGATCAACGGTGATGACAGTACTGGCACGGGTGCCATAGCCCCCCTTGTGGACAAGAGGAGAGCTGGCTGAGTTATCATCGGTATCAATTTGTACGAAAATGGCGGATAGGGCACGTTCTAGGGCCAGGGGGATACCCGTACCGGGAAGCTGCTTATCGGGTGCCTGTGAGCGATCCCTAAGTAAAGCCATGGCGGGCTCGACAAAATTCTCCCGGGTGACCCATTGGTTGGCATTTGGCACTATTTCGGCGAGACCCGTTTTACCGTTTTCTACCTTCGGCCAGGGTTCATCCGGTGATCCGTTGGAAATGCCGTGAACCCCGGGTCGAAAAATAAACGGTGTGTGCCGATTACCAGCGCACAATAGGGCGTGTTCGCTGCGGACATCAAAAAGGAGCGCGTTAAAGCCTCGGTAGTGTTGAGGTTGCAAGTTCTGGATAAATGTTTCTGGATCATCCTTTCCGCTGAGGAATTGTTGCGGAATTTCCCCTCTTGATAGTGCTTCGCTGGGGTCCGGCATAGCGGGCTCGCGGATATTGGTGACGGCGGCGGCCCGCCCAGGGGATATTCCGGCCCAGGTGCCCAGAGCTTCCAGATCCCTGCCGGCGATCAACCGTTCTCCCGGCCAGGGTGCTGCGGCAGCGCTTGGGCGTCGGTAAAACTCGTCGCGATTGGCAATCAATAGCAGTGGGTAGTCGGGGTGGCAGCGGTAGGCGAACAGCAGCAGGCACATGACCATTTCTCCATAGTTTGGAGCAAACCTGCCCTTTCACAGGGAGGT
Organism: Microbulbifer okhotskensis; assembly: GCF_023895975.1. GTDB lineage: Bacteria > Pseudomonadota > Gammaproteobacteria > Pseudomonadales > Cellvibrionaceae > Microbulbifer > Microbulbifer okhotskensis. Next base: position 47,652 of record NZ_JALBWM010000008.1, on the reverse strand, counting down.
GCTTTACGACCATAATACGCCCTTTATTGGCAATCTCGATTTCCTCCATGCTGACCTACCCCGAAATTGATCCCGTGGCCTTTGCAATAGGCCCTTTAAAAGTGCACTGGTATGGGCTGATGTACTTGGCTGGCTTTGTCGCCGCCTGGTGGTTGGCGTTGCGGCGCAGTACCAAACCCTGGTCCCCGGTGATCAAATCGGAAGTGGAGGACTTGATTCTTTACTGTGCGATGGGTGTGGTCATTGGCGGGCGCCTCGGCTACATGTTTTTTTACAATTTCCCCCAATTACTAGAAGACCCGGTGTCACTTATCCGGTTGTGGGAAGGAGGCATGAGCTTTCACGGCGGACTGATTGGGGTGATGCTGGCAACCGCACTCTATGCCCGTAAGATCGGTACTACCTTTCCCGCTCTGATTGATTTTGTTGCGCCGCTTGTGCCCATCGGTCTGGGATTGGGGCGCCTCGGAAACTTTATCGGACAGGAACTTTGGGGGCGCGAAACGGATGCTCCCTGGGGAATGGTATTTCCACGAGACCCGGATCTGCTGATACGGCACCCCTCTCAGTTATATCAGGCGTTGCTGGAGGGCTTGGTGCTTTTTGCGGTGCTCTGGTGGTTTTCCAGTAAGCCGCGGCCACGCCTTGCCGTAGGTGGCATGTTTGTGATGTTCTACGGTGTATTCCGGTTCCTGGTGGAGTTCGTCCGAGAGCCGGATGGGCATATAGGTTTTGACCTGTTTGGCTGGATGACCCGAGGACAGCTATTAAGTCTGCCAATGATTATCGCCGGTATGGCACTATTGGTGTGGAGTTATCGAACTCAGCCGTTGCCGCAAGGGCGGGGCAATCAAGGTAAAGGCAAAAAGGCAGGATCTTCCCGAGTTAAAGGCGGAGCATAGCAATAGATGAAGCAGTATCTCGATCTAATGCGCCATGTGCGCGATAACGGCACAGTGAAAGATGACCGTACCGGCACTGGTACCCTGAGCGTATTTGGCTATCAAATGCGCTTTGATTTGGCAGAAGGGTTTCCCCTTATTACGACGAAAAAGTGCCATTTGCGCTCGATCATTCACGAACTCCTATGGTTTTTACAGGGTGATACCAATATTCGTTACCTGCAGGATAACAGAGTGCGAATTTGGGATGAGTGGGCCACAGAAGAGGGTGACCTAGGCCCTGTCTATGGTCATCAATGGCGCTCCTGGCCCACTTCAGATGGCCGCCAGATTGATCAGATAGAGCAGTTGGTACACCAGCTAAAGACCCGTCCGGACTCCCGCCGCTTAATCGTCAGCGCCTGGAACCCGGCGGACCTGCCGGACGAAGGGGTTTCTCCGGCAGACAACGCCCGAGAGGGGCGTATGGCGCTCGCCCCCTGCCACGCTCTATTCCAGTTTTATGTGGCAGACGGCAAGCTGTCCTGCCAGTTGTATCAGCGCAGTGCCGATATCTTCCTTGGGGTACCCTTCAATATCGCCTCCTATAGCTTGCTGACGCTTATGCTGGCGCAGGTCTGTGGCCTGCAGCCCGGTGACTTTATTCACACCTTTGGTGACGCTCACCTCTACTCCAATCACTTGGAGCAGGTGGAATTGCAACTGCAGCGAGAACCTTTGCCCCTACCCAAAATACATATAAACGCTGAGGTAAAGGACCTTTTCTCATTCCGCTTGGAGGATTTTGAGTTGCAAGGTTATGAGGCTTACCCACATATTCCAGCACCGGTAGCGGTTTAAGGGGCGGCGATGAGTATTTCTATTGCGCTAATCGCGGCAGTGGCCCGCAATGGGGCTATTGGCAAGGACAACGAGCTGCCTTGGCGTATCTCGGGTGATTTGCAATTTTTTAAGCGCACCACCCTGGCAAAGCCTGTGGTGATGGGAAGGAAGACTTTCGAGTCGATAGGTCGCCCCTTACCTGGGCGGCTAAATATTGTGATTACCCGCAACCCAGGCTGGAGCGCGGGTGGTGTCGAGGTGGTTCAGTCTTTGGATGCGGCGCTGCGTCTGGCGCAAAAGCGTGCGGCGGATAGCGGGGCCAGTGAGATCATGGTCATTGGTGGGGCGCAAATTTACCGCCAGGCCCTACCTCTCGCAGCTCGGTTGTACGTGACCGAAGTCGATACCGAGGTTGAGGGGGATGCCTTCTTCCCCAATATCGATGACTCATGGGTCGAGTCGGTACGAGAGTGTTACCCTGCCTCGGACAGGAATGAGTACAACTACTCATTAGTCCAATACGACAGATTCAAATAAAAACAATTTGATTAAAAGTTGATCAATCTGTTAAATTCTCCGTCAGCTTACACAAGGAACGTCGCCGCGAATGTGTGCAAGTAACCCGAGGTTGTTACCCGACTGTTACCTTGCTACCCAAGCGGGTCGATGCTGACAATCGGCATTTGAATAATCAAATCGGCTGTTTACAATGTGCGGCTCTTAGCTGTCTTCTAACCAATGTTTTTAAAACAAAAGGACAGGTGTTGCGGCAGCTAACTCATCGCGACCATGTTGTGAAATATTGAACCCACTGGGGGGTCTAATGAAAACCAAGCGATTCATGGCTGTGGCGCTGACCACTGCGCTTTCTGCCGGCGCGCTCTACGGTAGCGTAGCCACTGCGGATACTCTCGATAACGTACTCGCCGTTGGCCAGCAGAAAACCACTGCGGCCCAGGCATCGCAAAAGCGCATCGACAAGATTGCCGACGAAACCAGCAGCCTGCTGCAGGACTTCAAGGTGGTTAATAAAGAAATCGATGGTCTGCGCGTATACAACCGTCAGCTGGATAAGCAGCTGGCCAACCAGCTCGAAGTAATCAATGAGCTGGACGAGTCCATTGCTAACGTCACCGTGATTGAGCGTCAGATCCAGCCGCTGATCCTGCGTATGCTGGACGGCTTGGAGCAGTTCATCGAGTTGGACGCACCGTTCAAGCTCGACGAGCGCAGAGCTAACCTCGAAGGTGTTAAGAACACCATGGACCGCTCCGATGTTAGCGTCGCGGAAAAATTCCGCCAGGTATTGGAACTGTACAACTTCGAATCTGAGTACGCGCGTAAGATTGACACTTATGGCGACTCCCTTGAAGTGAACGGTCAGGATCGAGAAGTAAACGTGCTGCAAATCGGCCGTATCGCTCTGCTGGCTCAAACTACCGATGCTGAAATCTCTCTGGCCTACGATAAAACTCAAAAAATGTGGGTTGAGATTGATGCTGGCGAATACCGCCGCGCCCTCATGAGTGGTCTGAAAATCGCCAAGAAACAGGCCACTATTGACATCATGACCATGCCGATTCCGGCTCCGGAGGCTGCGCAATGAAAACCTCTATCGCCAAGCGTATTTTAGTAGCAGCAGCGGCTGGTTTTATCAGCTTCTCCACTGTTGCACAGGAGAAGGCCTCTTCTCTGGACGACCTTCTGAAAATGGTTCAGCAATCCAAGGTTGCTGAGTCCAAAGAGCATAGACAGCGGGAAAATGATTTTCGTCGCCAGAAGTCGAACCAACAGTCCCTGCTGAAAAAGGCCGAAGACACTCGCACCGCTGAAGAAAAGCGTTCTGCACAACTGGAAAAAACCTACCAGGAGCAGGAAGTTGCCGTAGATCAGAAGCGTCAGCAACTGGACGAGCGCATGGGCTCCCTGAAAGAGCTGTTCGGCCATATGTCCTCTACTGCTGCAGACCTGCGTGCCAATATTGGTTCCTCCCTGGTTTCTGCCCAGTACCCCAATCGCGCTGAATTTCTCGATGGCCTGCTGGCCAAGATGAACAGTGCTACCCAATTGCCGACTATCCCGGAAATTGAGCGCCTGTGGTTTGAGATTCAGCGTGAAACTCTGGAATCTGGCAAAGTTGTCAAGTTCAACGCTACTGTGATCAAGCCGAATGGCGAGCAGGGTGAGCAGGAAGTGGTTCGTGTTGGTAACTTCAATCTGGTCTCCAACGGTAAATACCTGGAAATGAACAAAGCCTACAAAATGGCCGAGTTGATCCGCCAGCCGGATGGCAAATTCCAGGGCATGGCTGAGACTTTGCAGGCTTCCACCACCGGTTTCAGCGCCTTCGGTGTTGACCCCACTGGTCCTACCGGGGGTTCTTACCTGAAAGCCATGATCAATAGCCCGGACATCGTCGAGCGCTGGCATCAGGGTGGCATCGTTGGCTACATTATCTCTGCGGTTGGCGTGTTCGCCATGCTGCTGGCCATCTTCCGCCTGATCGTGTTGACCGGCGTTAGCGCCAAGGTAAGTGCTCAGCTGCGTTCCTCCACCCCGAACACCAACAACCCCCTGGGTCGTGTACTGGCGGTTGCGGAAGAGAACAAAGGTGTTGACGGCGAAACCCTCGAGCTGAAGATGGAAGAAGCCGTGTTGAAAGAGCGTCCGGCGGTAGAGTCCGGCCTCAATCTGCTGAAGATTATCGCTATGGTAGCGCCGTTGCTGGGTCTGCTGGGTACCGTTACCGGTATGATCATCACCTTCCAGGCGATCACTATCTTCGGTGCCGGTGATCCTAAAGCAATGGCGGGTGGTATTTCCTCTGCCCTGATCACCACCGTTCTGGGTCTGGTAGTGGCTATCCCCACAGTGCTGATGCACACCGTCGTAAACGGTCGCGCCAAGCGTGTCTTGCACATTCTGGAAGAGCAGAGTGCCGGTATCGTGGCAGAAAACGCCGAGCGTAAATAAGAGGAGGCGGCAACATGCACGCATTAAATGACGCATGGGCCGCCGTCAACGCCTTTATGGCGTCGGGCGGGCCAGTACTGTTCCTGATCGCCGGCCTGACCTTCTTTATGTGGACGCTGATTTTTGAACGTGTTTTCTACTTTAACAAAGCGTTAAAGAGTGACGTTCAAGGTGCGGTCGATCAATGGGAGGGGCGCGGTGAGCGCAAATCCTGGTCTTCACACCAGATTCGTTATGCAATGATTTCCCGGGTATCCGAGAAAATTCAGGACAATATGGACATGATCCAAGCTTGTGTAGCCCTGGCCCCTTTGTTTGGGTTGCTGGGCACGGTTTGGGGCATGATCAACGTGTTCGATGTCCTCGCGATTACAGGTGGCGGTGATGCCAAGCAGATGGCCAGTGGTGTATCCATGGCGACTATCCCGACAATGGCGGGTATGGTTGCCGCGCTGTCTGGTGTATTTGCCAACACCTACCTCGCCCGCAAGGCTGAGCGTGAAACCCAGCTTTTGGAAGATCATCTGACGATGGATCACTGAGCACACATAAGCGAGTAGGTCAGCCTATTCGTTATGAAGGTTTAGCCAAGCCAGATACTTTTGCCGGGGGCTCTCTGGGCCCCCGCTGGAAAAGTTCGCTAAGAGAGTTGCTATGAGCAAAAGAAAAAAGACGGCAGAAGAAGAAGCCGGCGCAATTGACCTCACGCCGATGTTGGACGTGGTGTTTATCATGCTGATCTTCTTTATTGTCACCGCGACCTTTATCAAGGAGCCGGGTGCTGATATTGAGAAGCCGGAAGCGACAACCGCTGAACTCAAAGCCGCCTCTATTCTGGTAGCAATCAACGACAGTGACGAAATCTGGATTGCCAAAGAGAAGGTTGACGAGCGTCAGGTACGAATTGTCCTGGAGCGTCTCTACTCGGAAAACCCGAAAGGGTGGTTGGTAATTCAGACCGATAAAGGATCGAGTATTGAGAAAATCGCCCTGATCGCGGATGCGGCCAGGAAGATTGGTATCACGAAAGTTTCTGTCGCTACAGAGAAGAGTTAACAGCTATGAATCCGGTAAGACTTCTAGGGGCGGGTACGTTGGCGGTAGCCACGACTTTTGGCCTCATCTTCACCATGCATCAGCTGATTGCGGCGAACATGGGTGCTCCAGAGGAAACGGAGCAGTTCAAAGTTGCCGATGTGGTGATGCCTGACCAGTCGATCGAAACACAGTTCAACACGGCCAAGCCGGTAAAACCAGAAGACCCGGAAGTCCCGCCACCGGATATGCCGGAGCCTGATTTCGAGGAGCAGGTTATTGATGGTGGAATCAATATCTCTGCACCTAAAGCAGGGGGCGGCGTTAAGTTGTCTGGTTTCAGCTTTGGTGAAGGTGACTACCTGCCGATCGTAAAAGTACAGCCACAATATCCCCGTCGTGCTCTGCAGCGCGGTATGGAAGGTTATGTAATCGTTGAGTACACAGTGACTACTAATGGTTCTGTACGTGACCCGATCGTGATCGAGGCCTTTACACTGAACGGCAAACCCACAACGGTTTTCAACCGGGCTGCTTTGAAGTCCGCATTGAAATATAAGTACAAGCCGCGGGTAGTCGATGGCAAGCCGACTGAAGTTCCTAATGTTAGGACTAAGATCAGCTTTAACATGGCTAAGGACTAAAAGGGGAAGCACTATGAAGTTGACGACCATCACTAAAGGTTTGTCCAAGTTCGCTCTGCGCACGTCAGTGGCGCTACCCTTGGTTCTGGCGCCGGCGGTCAGCGTTACCGTGTTGGAAGCTGCAGGGGTTTCCGCAGTTTTTGCCTCAGCACAGGCGCAGGAACAAAAAAAACCCAGCAAGCAAAAGACCCGCAAAGTACCCGCAATGCGTGAAGCCGCGTACAAGAAGCTTGAAAAAGCTCAGGAAGCGGCCGATGCAGAGGACTGGCCGGGTGCCCTTGCCGCGCTGAAAGATATGGATGCCAGCAAGAAGCGATACAACGGCTATGAAGTGGCCCAGATGTATAACTTCTTCGGGGTGGTTTACTACAGTACTGAGCGATACAAGCAAGCTATTCCCTACTTCAAAAAAGTGCTGGACCAGGGAGAAAAAAACCTGCCAGTGGCTTTAGAAGTGGGCACTTTGTTTACACTTGCCCAGCTGTATTTTGTCACCGAGGATTACAGGCAGGCCGTCAATTACCTGAATAAGTGGTTTAAGGTTTCTAATCGCATTACGGCGGACTCCTATGCGCTACGGGCCCAGGCTTATAACCAGATTGGCAATCAGGATAAAGCGCTCGCGGATATCAATATAGCGGTATCCATGTATGAGAAAGAGGGCAAGACTCCTAAAGAAGGCTGGTATGGCCTGCAGCAGTATGTCTATTTCGAGCGCACTGACTATAAAAAGGTAGCGGGTGTCCTGGAAAAATTGGTGCAGTACTATCCTAAACCGGTGTATTACAAGACTTTGGCGGCGATGTACGGTGAGCTAAAGCGCGATAAGGATCAGCTGCATATGATGGAAGCAGCTTACCTTACCGGCGCTTTGGAAAAGGATAAAGATCTGCTGAATATGGGCTACCTCTTTATGGGGCATGAAATGCCTTATAAAGGGGCCAAGGTTATCGCCAAGGGTCTCAAAGAGAATAAAATCCCGCGAACGGCCAAGAACCTGGAAACTCTGGCTCAGGCATACCAGATGGCCCAAGAGCTGCAGAAGGCTATTCCCCAGCTGGAAGCAGCGGCCAGGCTTTCTGATAAAGGGGAAATCTATTCCCGTTTGGCGGGTATTTATCTGGATCTGGACCAGAACGAAAATGCTATTTCTATGGGTAAGAAAGCGCTGGCCAAACGCGGAATTAAGCGCGTGGACACCCTGCATATCGTATTGGGAATGGCTAACGCGAACCTTAAGCGATATGACGCTGCGCTGAAGAGCCTCAAGATCGCACGGAAGGATGAACGTTCGGAGAAGTTCGCTCGTCAATGGATTGCTTTTGTTGAGGGTGAAATGGAGCGTGAGAAGCAACTGGCCATTTAATTTTCGCATAGTGGTTTGAGGATAAAAAAGCCGCGCAGAGATGTGCGGCTTTTTTTATGCTCCATTCTTTGTGTTAGCCGACATAAAACATTGATATGAACTGTATTACCGGACTATTTGCATTTTTTTGTAATTTGGCTAATGATTAAAGCCAGCTGATCAGCTTTTCCATTTACGGCACTAGAATGCCGCTTATTACACCCTAACAATAAAAGGAGTGGTGTTATGGATAGAGCTTGCCAGTCGATTTCCAATCCCATATTTTTCCCCCCTCATTTGCTCGCGAGTTATGCAAAAGGCCTGGGTTATGCGGCTTTGACAACTGTTGGGCTTATTTTCTTAATGAGCCAGTTAGTTGCCACAGATTTTGTGGAGCCTACAGCCGAACCGCTAGCCTCTATCAAGCCAATTCATATAACAGAAAAGAAAGTTTTCACGACCAAAGAATTCGAGGCACCACCAGAGCCCCAAGAGATTCCACCACCACCTCAGCCGACGGCAGCCAACAAAGATGTCACGATTCTGGATAGTCAAATATTGATTCATCCACCAGTGATCTCGGGTGAGGGCGGTCCCATGGCGGCAACTAGAGATCCTCTACCCGTGTATAAACCGGCACCTCGCTACCCCAGTGCTGCATTACGCAGAGGTATTGAGGGCTATGTGATCGTTGAATTCACGGTGACTAAAACCGGTGCTGTACGGGATGCTCGCGTTGTTGGTGGCTTTGATAGCGAGGGTAACCCCACCAATGTATTTAATCGTTCTTCACTGGCTGCGGCAGAGCGCTTTAAATACCGGCCGCAGATGAAAGATGGCCAGCCAGTTGAGCGCTATGGTGTACGTAATCGTATTAGCTATAAATTGGCAGAATAAAAAAACGGCCCCTTGGGGCCGTTTCTTCAGGTTTTGAGATTATCAGTCGATCTCTCGCACTGCCCCCCGGTCTGCACTGGTAGCGAGCAGAGCATAAGCTTTTAGTGCCTTGCTGACTTTTCGAGGGCGTTGATCAATGGGTTGCCAGCATTTGGGGTTTTCTTCCATCTCCAAACGGCGTTTTTCGAGCTGAGCTTCTTCTATAACAATTTCAATTTTCCTTGCGGGAATATCGATACGTATTAAGTCCCCGTTGTGAACAAGCGCAATATTTCCTCCCGATGCCGCTTCCGGTGAAACATGGCCGATAGAAAGACCTGAAGTGCCCCCAGAAAAACGGCCATCGGTAATGAGGGCACAGTACTCCCCCAGTCCTTTTGATTTAAGGTAACTGGTGGGATACAGCATTTCCTGCATACCGGGCCCGCCTTTGGGGCCCTCATAACGAACGATAACAGCTTCGCCTTTGCTGACCTTTCCCTCAAGGATATTGGAGACCGCTTCCTCCTGGCTCTCTACGATGTGGGCCGGGCCTTCAAATTGCCACAACGCCTCGTCGACGCCGGAAGTTTTCACAACACAGCCATTGGGGGCAAGGTTGCCGAAGAGAATGGCGAGCCCCCCTTCTGATGAATAAGCGTGATCTACAGAGCGAATACAGCCGTGTTGGCGATCGGCATCCAGCGTGGGCCAGCGACAATCCTGGCTAAAAGCAGTTTGCGTAGGGATGCCTGCGGGCCCTGCGCGATAGAAGTCGAGTACGGATTTGTCGTCAGTGCGACAGATATCCCAGCGGGCCAGGGCATCGGCGAGAGAGCTACCGTAAGCCGTTGGCTGGGAGGCATCGATAAGTCCTGCGGTCTCTAGTTCGCCTAGAATAGCCATGACACCACCAGCGCGGTGGACATCCTCGACATGGTACTTTGGGGTATTGGGAGCCACTTTACACAGCTGGGGTACTTCACGGGAGAGGCGATCGATGTCCTCCAGGGTGAAGTCAATCTCACCTTCCTGGGCAGTTGCCAGCAGGTGCAGGATGGTATTGGTGGAGCCACCCATAGCGATATCGAGAGCCATCGCGGTACGGAAGGCGGTGTGATTGGCAATATTGCGTGGCAGGGCACTTTCATCGTCCTGCTCGTAGTAGCGCTTGGTCAAGGCTACGATTTCGCGGCCGGCGCGCAAAAACAGCTCTTTGCGATCTGCGTGTGTTGCCAGCAGGGTGCCGTTGCCTGGGAGTGACAGCCCCAGTGCCTCAGTGAGGCAATTCATCGAGTTGGCGGTAAACATGCCTGAACAGGAGCCACAGGTTGGGCAGGCGGAGCGTTCATACTCGGCAACCTCCTCGTCAGAGGCCGTGTCTGTAGCGGCGATGATCATAGCGTCCACCAAGTCGAGCTTGTGGTCTGCCAGTTTGGTTTTACCGGCTTCCATTGGGCCGCCGGAGACAAAAATTACCGGAATATTCAGACGCATGGCAGCCATCATCATTCCCGGTGTAATCTTGTCACAGTTGGAAATGCACACTAGGGCATCGGCGCAGTGGGCGTTGACCATATATTCTACGGAATCAGCAATAACCTCACGGCTGGGCAGGCTGTAGAGCATGCCGTCATGTCCCATGGCAATGCCGTCGTCTACGGCAATGGTATTGAACTCCTTGGCCACCCCGCCTGCGCGCTCGATTTCCCGCGCCACCAACTGTCCCATATCCTTCAAGTGCACATGCCCAGGGACGAATTGGGTAAATGAATTGGCAATGGCGATAATCGGCTTGTGGAAGTCCTCATCCGTCATACCTGTGGCGCGCCATAAAGCGCGAGCTCCGGCCATATTGCGGCCGGCAGTAGAGGTGCGGGAGCGGTATTGGGGCATGATCACAAATTCCAGCTGGCAACAATAGATGTGGAAGCTTAACAAAAAAACGGATTTTTCGGGATGCTTTCGCAGAAATAGAGAAAGCGCCACATCCTTATAGGATAAACCTCTCGATACCACTGTGACTATCTGGGCGGATTTTCCCCGAGGCTTTTGCGCAGGATCCTCGAGTTACGCTGGATGTTGTAAAGGGACTTGCGTGAAGCGGGCAGTTCACTGACACCGACTTGTTCAAAGCCCTGTTCAATAAACCAGTGTTCTGTCTGGGTGGTGAGTACATAGAGTTCTTCCACATGGACGGCTTGGGCCTGGCGCTCCAAGTGACGCATTAATTTGGCACCTCGGCCCCCACCCCTGAATTCAGGGTGACTGGCTAGGCAGGCAATTTCTGCTGCTGATGTGAGGCCGTCTTTATCTTTAATGGGGTAGAGTGCGGCACAGGCGACCGGAGTGCCGTCGACCTCGACAAGTGTAAAGTGCTCAATCTCCGCCTCAAGTTTTTCCCGCGAGCGTCTAACCAGTACACCATCTCTTTCCAAAGGGCGTATCAAACCGAGAACCCCACCGACATCGGTAATTCGCGCCCTGCGCACTACCTCGTAGCTATCCCGGTAGATCATGGTTCCCTCGCCCTCGCGGCGAAATAGCTCTTGGATCAGGGCACCATTCTTGCGGTAGCTGAGCAGGTGAGTACGTGCGATACCGGCGTTGCAGGCTCGGATGGCACAGCGCAGGGCTTCACTTTGTACTCGCGGAGCCACCTGTTCCGCCTGCAATATACTGAGCTCATTAACGGCGCGGCCGTCTACTTGGAGTTGCTCGGGTTCGCGAAATAGTACCAGCTTCTCTGCGCGCAAGACCCTGGAGGCCTCAGCGGCCAGATCGAGGTAATTAATATTGAACAACTCCCCGGTGAGTGAGGTTCCTAGCGGTGAGAGTAACACCAGGGAGCCTTGGTCCAGGGTTTGTTCCAGGGTATTTACGTCCATGCGTCTTACAGTGCCGGTCCAGCCGAGGTCTACCCCATCGAGAACGCCACTCGGACGCGCGGTGACAAAATTGCCCGAGACTACTTTCAGGGCGGACCGAGCCATTGGGGAGTCTGGTAGCCCCTGCGAGAAGGCGGCTTCAATATCAAAGCGCAGCTTGCCTACAACAGATTTAACAATTTCGAGCGTGTCCCGGTCGGTAATGCGCTGCCCCCCGTGAAACAGGTTTGCAAGGTTGCACTTCTCTAGCGCCCGATTGATTTGTGCCCGCGCGCCATGCACGACAACCAAGCGCACGCCGAGGCTGGCGAGCAGGGCCATATCGTGCACCAGATTACGAAAATTGGGGTGCTCCAAAGCGTCGCCGGGCAGACCGACTACCAGTGTACGGCCGCGCAGGTCATTGATGTAGGGTGCCGCGTGGCGGAACCAATTGAGGGAGGCGTTATCGTCGCTCACTAATTATCTACCGTGTAAATCGTTTTCGATGCCATAGCTTTGGATGGGGGCGCGGGCCGATTATAGGCAGAAGCGGCCAATCAGCTTCCGCAATATGTTGACCATGGGATTAATACGGTCCAAGGCGAGATACTCATCTGGCTGGTGCGCCTGGTCAATATCACCGGGGCCCAGCACGATAGTGTCAATATTGAGACTCTTCAAGTAGGGCGCCTCGGTGCCAAAAGCAACACTTTCAGCGGCATGGCCACAAAGCTTTTCGGCTGCGGTGACTAATTCTGACTGTACATCTTGTTCAAAAGGCTCTGTACCGGGAAATAAAGAGGATATTTTCACATGTATTTTTCTGTCCTGCTGAATGGCGAGAACACGCTTGCTTATCTCTTCGCGCAGATCGCTTAGGTGCATCCCAGGTAAAGGGCGGACATCAAACTGTAACTCGGTTGCGCCACAAATCCGGTTGGGGTTATCACCCCCATGGATACAACCCAGGTTGAGGGTGGGGACGGGAACGGTAAATCCGGGGTTATTGTATTTTTGCTGCCATTCTTTTCGAAGTGTTAATAGTTCACCAATAACCTTGTGCATGGCTTCAAGGGCGTTGGCCCCGAGACTGGGGTCTGAAGAGTGGCCGGATTGCCCGGTGATACACACGGTTTCCATCATGACGCCTTTGTGCATACGTATTGGGCGGAGTCCGGTGGGTTCGCCGATAACCGCGTAACGCGCGCGAGGGCGACCTGCCTCAACTAAAGCGCGAGCGCCGCTCATAGTGGTTTCTTCGTCAGCAGTGGCGAGGATAATCAGCGGTTTTTGGAGGGGCTTACTGATGAAAGTCTGCGCCGCTTCGATCACCATGGGAAAGAAGCCTTTCATATCACTGGTGCCCAGGCCGTAAAAGCGGTTTTCCCGCTCGGAAACCTTAAACGGGTCCGACTGCCAGAGGTCGGCATCAAAGGGCACTGTGTCTGTGTGTCCCGCTAAAACAAGCCCACCATCGCCACCGGCTTGGCCCCTCAGTGTGGCAATCATATTGGCCTTGTTGGGAGATCCTTTTAGAGGCATCACCTCAATATCGAAACCGAGGGTATCCAGCCATCCAGCTAAGAGTTCTACCACTGGGCGATTGCCCATATCTAAAGAAGGGTTGGTAGCACTAACACTGGGGCAGGCTATCAGCTGCTGTAGCTGAGTTTTTAGGTTAGGTACTGTGATACTCGCCATGGGAACTCTCCCTTTTTTTGTAACGCCATTCGTTCAGGATAACGGCGGCCGCGATCAATCCCCCCCCTAGGGCGAGGCGGGTCAGGTCGGCATCTCGATTCCAGATTAACAGGTTTATCAACAGGCCAGCGGGAATCAGCGCGTTGTTCATGGCTGCCAAAGTGGCAGTGGAAACTTGTGTAGCCCCTTTATTCCACAAAAAATAGCCAAGCCCTGAGGCTGCCAACCCGAGCCAAAGTAATACACCCCAATGGACCGAATTCTGGGGATATAGTGGCTTGCCAAATAACAACCAAGCAAAAACGGTTACCAGGCTGGCCCCGAGAAAAAACCAAGCAAAAGTTTGCCTTACCGGTAGTGCTGGTTGTTGGCGGTGCATTAGTTGTTTGTAGGCTAGCTGTCCTATAGCAAAGCACAGATTAGCGCCCTGGACTACGGCAAAGCCGAGCCAATAGTGGCTATTCGGAGAATCCCAGCGAATAACCCCTGCCCCAAGCACGGCGACAATTGCGATTGCGAGGTTCCAGATGGACAGTTGTCTTTTCAGCAGGTCTTGAAAGGCGGTGATGTAAAGAGGGGTGAAAATAGTAAACAGCAATACCTCAGGCACACTGAGCAGTAAGAAAGATTGGTAATAAAACAAATACATCAAGCCTAACTGAATAGCACCGATAATCATTAAACAGATACTGGTGCGAGGGTTGCACCGTTTCCATTGCAGCATGGGTAAAAAGATTGCTGTGGCAAGCAGCGTCCGTGTCATCGCGGAAAAATAGCTGTCGACCTGGCCGGCGAGATAGGCTCCAATCAGGCTAAATGAGAAAGCCCATAACAGGGTAACGAATAACAATAATGGCATTTGGCTAGCGTCGCAGGCGTTGGTGAGCTTATGGGCTTTGCCCCAGTACTTGACCTAAATATTACTGTTGGTTGGCGTAAATAGATATGGATGGGGTTACGCCTTCGTTTCAATGAAAGGGGCGAATTCCACTATGAGGCGAGGGGCTAGAGAATAAATATGGAAGGGAGGGTTTTGAGTGTAGCAAGCGAAAAAGGGACTAAAGCCCCCCTTTTTCGCTTACTCGATATTCGCGTCAAGTTCAGCCGAACACGCCCTTGAAGAGGTAGAAGAACACGATAGCAAGGCCCGCACCCGCGGGTAGGGTAACCACCCAGGAGGCGGCGATGGTGGTGACCATACGCAGGTTCAGTGCACCGATACCTCGTGCCAGCCCAACCCCTAATACTGCGCCTACCAGTGTGTGAGTGGTGGAAATAGGCAGGCCGGTGCCGGACGCCAGCACTACGGTGGATGCGGCGCCCAGTTCTGCGGCGAAACCGCGGCTGGGGGTCAGCTCGGTAATCTTCCTGCCGATGGTGGCCATTACCTTAAAACCGTAAGTGGCCAGGCCCACGACGATGCCAAGGCCACCAAGGAGCAAAATCCAGGATGGCATAGTTGATTTGGCAGTAATGGCGCCACTCTGGATGGTGTTGACCACCGCGGCCAGAGGGCCGACAGCGTTGGCTACGTCATTGGAGCCGTGGGCAAAAGCCATGGCGCAGGCGGTGAAAATCATCAGGATCGCAAAAACCCGCTCAACGTTGGCAAAGCGGTTTTCAGCCTCGATGGCTGGGTCACGTTTGATACGCTTGAGCATAGCGACACCAGCTCCGGCCACAATAAGGCCCGCCAGGGCTGCGATACCGGCATCCTGTACGAAGTTAAGCTGGATGTTTGCGTCCTTGAGAACGTGCTTCAGACCCTTGGTGAGGGTCACCATGGCAATCATCCAGCCCACGGCAAACATGTAGAATGGGATGTAGCGTTTGGCGTTGTTGAAGGGATCTTCAGTATTCAGAATCAAGCGCTGAACACTGCGGAACAGTAGGAAGGAGATGGTCCCGGCAAGTACTGGAGAGACCACCCAGCTCGCTACGATGCTACCCACTTTGCCCCAGGCCACTGCATCTGCGGAGATACCGACTGCGGAGAAACCGACGATTGCACCGACGATCGAGTGAGTGGTGGATACCGGCCAGCCGAGGATGCTGGCCACCATTAGCCAGGTGCCTGCGGCGAGCAGTGCCGAGAGCATACCGTACACCAGTAGCTCTGGTTGTGCGGCAAAGATTTCCGAATCAATAATCCCTTTGCGGATCGTTGCGGTGACTTCCCCGCCGGCTAAATAAGCACCGGCAAACTCAAAAATCATGGCGATAATAATCGCCTGCTTGATGGTCAGTGCACGGGAACCCACTGAGGTACCCATGGCGTTGGCGACGTCGTTTGCGCCGACGCCCCAGGCCATAAAGAAGCCTGCTACACAGGCCAGAATCAATAAAATATGGCCGTATTGACTTATAATTTCCACGCCGAAACCCCCTAACGCGCTAACAACAACTGCAATCGGTTACCCACACTGTGGGCGCGGTCGGCGAGTTCACCGATCCATTCAATGACCCGGTAGAGGAACATGACATCTACCGGAGGTAAGTCTTTCTCAATCGTGAACAGTGCCGCGCGGATTTCGACTTCGAGCTTGTCTGACTTGCGCTCTAACTCGTCCAGTTCTGCGGTCATACGCTTAGCAATATCCACTTCACGTCCGGCAAAGCCACTTTCCAGCAGTTCGTCCAGTTCGTTAATGGCACGCAGGGCCTGAGCAGAAGTGGCGACAACGCTCTCGACAAACGTGGTCATTAACGGCTGTAGGCTTGCAGGAATCTGCATTTTTCTGCCGATAGCCAATCCAGCGATATCCTGGGCAGTGTTGGCCACTTCATCCTGAGCATGCAGCAGTTCCAGCAGGTCAGATCGGGATACCGGCATGAACAGGCTGTCTGGCATATGCAGGCGCAGGTCTCTCTTGATATCGTCGGCTCGGTTCTCCGAGGCAGAGATACGCAATTGAATCTGTTCTGCTTCTTCCAGGTCACCCCGGATCAGTGAATCAAAAAACGGGATCAGGTCGGCTGATGCCTCGTGGGCCGTAGCCATATGCTTCTCGATTGGTTTAATCGGGGAGCGGCCAAATAAATTGGCAATATTTGACAGGGCCATGGTTAGCTCCATTGCTCAGAGTGCGAAAACGGCGGCATGGTACCCCAATCGGGGCAACTTCGGTAATAGTGCGTTAACAGTGTACTTTCCCTGCTTGATGATAGAGCTACAATGCGGCGTCGCCATATGAGAATAAAGGGGTTACCCATGGCAGAGAGCAGAGCTGCAGACCGACTACTGGAACTGCGTGGTCTACTGGAAGACCTGGTGGAGCAGGGCTTTTTAAGCCGACAGGATGCCAATCGGATCGTCGGTACACCGCGCACCGCCGAACAGGCGCAACTGCATCCGCTGAGCTATATCGCTAGCTGCGAACTGGGCAATAGGAAACAACCAGGCAGTTCGCTAAACAGTGAAACCCTCAGTGCTTGGCTGGCAGAGTGCTCCGATCACACCCTCTACCATATCGATCCACTCAAGATTAACGTGAGTGCGGTCACCGAAGTCATGAGCTTTCAGTTTGCCAAACGCCACCAGATTCTCTGTGTCGAGGCGGGAGTTGAGGAGCTATTGGTAGCAACGGCCCAACCGTTTACCCACGGCTGGGAGGAGCAGTTAGAGCACACCAGTGGTCGCAGGGTGCGGCGAGTGGTGGCGGACCCCGCCGATATCAAGCGGCATTGTGTCGAGTTCTACTCGCTGTCCAACTCTATTTCTGGTGCTAGCGGTCTGAAGGGCACCTCTGCAGCGAACAACTTTGAGCAGCTACTGGAGCTTGGCACCCTCAAAGATCCCGAGGCCAACGATCAGCACATCGTCAACATTGTCGACTGGCTGCTGCAGCACGCCTTCGATCAGCGCGCCAGTGATATCCATATTGAGCCGCGCCGGGAAGTGGGACGTATTCGTTTCCGTATCGACGGAGTTCTTCACCTCATTCATGAGCTGCCGGATCAGGTCAACGCGGCGGTCACCAGTCGTCTGAAAATTCTCGGCCGTATGAACGTGGCGGAAAAGCGCAAACCCCAGGATGGACGCATCAAGACCAAACGTCCCGATGGCAGCGAAGTAGAATTGCGTCTTTCGACTCTACCCACCGCCTTTGGGGAAAAACTGGTGATGCGAATCTTCGATCCCGAAGTGCTGGCTCGCTCCTACAGCGACCTGGGACTCGGCGGTGGAGACCTGGCGCGTTGGCGCGCGATGCTGTCGCGCCCCAATGGCATTGTGCTGGTGACGGGCCCCACGGGATCCGGCAAGACTACGACTTTGTACACAGGACTCAAACAACTAGCGACCAGTGCGGTGAATGTATCCACCGTGGAAGACCCCATCGAGATGGTGGAAGAAAGCTTTAACCAGACCCAGGTGCACCATTCCATTGGGTTTGACTTCGCCGCCGGTATTCGCACCCTGATGCGCCAGGACCCGGACATCATTATGGTGGGCGAGATCCGCGACTTGGAAACCGCGCAGATGGCGGTACAAGCGGCCCTGACAGGCCACTTGGTAATTTCCACTTTGCACACCAATGATGCCCCCACGGCAGTCACTCGCTTGCTTGACCTTGGTTTACCGCATTACCTATTAAAATCCACCATCCTAGGTGTTATGGCTCAGCGATTGGTGCGCACCCTGTGCCCTGCTTGCAAGCGCGAGGATCAAATTGAAGAGGCTGACTGGCATTCTCTGGTGCGCCCTTGGCGGGCGCCATTGCCGGACAAGATATACCAACCGGAGGGTTGCCTGGAGTGTCGTAATACCGGCTATCGCGGGCGCCAGGGAATATATGAAATCCTGCCGTTTAGTGAATCGGTCCAGGCTATTATCACCCCCGATTGTGATTTGCAGCAGTTGCGTCGCCAGGCAATGCGTGAAGGGATGAACAGCCTGCGACTGTCAGGGGCGAGAAAAGTGGCAGCGGGCCTGACGACCGTGTCTGAAGTACTCCGCGTGGCGCCACCATCGGATATCGCATTCTAATAAATGATTGAAAAGACTTGGCGAAGTTTTTTCAATCCAGATTTGCCGCGTATGCCCGCAAACTTTCCAGGACAGTTCCAGCCCTTTGTCGTTTGAGTTGTCACTGGCGCTTCCTTTTTGCGTTGGCAGGCTGACAAACATACTGTTTATGAGCCTGCTAGAAGCCCGCCACTGGGGATGGGTTTTTTGCGAGCATCAGAGCGGGCGTAATAGTGCCGCAGTAAGAATTTGTCCTGCTGCCCATACTGATTATTCGGAACTGTCTCTGCAGTATTCCAGGTTGCCCTGAGGGTGCGGCGCGGAGTAGCAGTCCCAAGGATTGATCCCCATGTTTGATAGTCTTCAGAGCCCAACATCCATTCTCCCCCAGCTCCAGTTACTTTGGAATGATTGGTATGAGCAGGCAGATACAGAGCTTGCCAAAGAAGTAGAGAGTCTTTTAGAAGATCCGGTTCTGCAACAGGCTGTGGCGCGATCCCTGGTTGGCTCAGAATTTTTTTACCGCCAATGTTGCCGGCACCCTGAGTTTCTGCAGGCTCTGCTGCGACACAAGGATTTGGGACTAGAGTTGCCCGCGATTAGTGGTGATGATGACTTGGACTACCGGTTGCGCCTTCTGCGCAACCGGGTAACGGCGGAAATGATATTTCGTGATTTTGCCGGGCAATGGGATATCCCTCGGGTGTGCCTGCGTCTCAGTGAGTTGGCGGAGCTTTCCATCTGTACAGCCATGACCTGGCACCACAAGCAGTTAGTGGTGCGCTATGGGGAACCCCGCAGCTGCGAAGGTCTTGCTCAGTCGATGGTGGTACTCGGCATGGGCAAGCTCGGCGCCAGGGAACTTAATCTGTCATCAGATATTGACCTGATTTTCGCCTATCCAGAACCGGGTTATACGGATGGCGATCAGAGTGTGGAAAACCAGAAATTTTTCCAGAAACTGGGGCAACGTCTGATCAAATCACTCGATAGCATTAATGCAGAAGGTTTCGTTTTTCGCGTGGATATGCGTTTGCGACCCTACGGCGACAGTGGGCCTTTGGTGAGCCACTTTGCGGCACTGGAGGACTATTACCAGACCCAGGGACGGGAATGGGAACGCTACGCCATGGTGAAGGCTCGTCCGGTAGCCGGGAACGAAGTTTTTGCTGCGGAATTGATGGAGTTGCTGCGTCCATTTACCTATCGTCGATATATCGATTTCAGTGCCATTGATGCCCTGCGTGAAATGAAGGCACTGATTCAGCGGCAGGTACGGGCCCGTGGACTGATCGACAATATCAAACTCGGCCGGGGAGGTATTCGCGAGGTGGAATTTATCGCTCAGGCGTTTCAGTTGATTCGCGGTGGGCGCGAACCCGCTTTGCGCGAGCGCAATCTGCTCAAGCTACTACCGCTGTTGGAAAGTGATGGGCACATTGAGCCTGGTATGGCTGAAAAGCTCACTGGTTGCTATCTATTGCTGCGCCGGACTGAACACGCCCTCCAGGCATACAAGGATCAACAGACCCAGGCCCTGCCCAATGAGCCCGATGAAAGAGAGAGGCTGGCTTTTGCCCTGGGTCGCGACAGCTGGGTGCAATTGGATGAAGAGTTAGTTGGTGTCCGCGGGTTAGTTGAGAGGGAATTCGATACCGTGATCGCCCCTCCAGCAGAAATGACCATGCCCAATATTGCTGTGGAGTGGCAGGGGCTGTGGGCAAGTTGTGACGATGACAGCAGCGCGGAAGAAAACCTACAGACTCTGACAGAGAATGGATTCAAGCCAGCCCAGCAAGCTCTGGATTATTTGAGAGAGCTGTGTCAATCGCCGATGGTCGCTGCACTTCCCGCTTCATCCAGGTCCCGGCTGGACCACTTTATGCCCCTGTTATTAGCTGTCGCTGGGCTGCAGGAGCAGCCTTTACTGGTACTTACTCGGGTATTGCCACTGGTGCGCTCGGTATTGCGTCGCAGTGCTTATCTGGTCCTGATTAATGAGAATCCAGCGGTTCTGAGCCAACTGGTGCGCCTATGTAGCGCCAGCCCCTGGATTGCCGAGCAGCTGGCACGTCATCCTATTTTACTCGACGAGCTACTCGATTCCCGCAGGCTGCTGGCCCCGTCAACTGCGGCCGATATCGCCGATGAGCTTCGACTGGAGCTGCTTCGCATTGATCCCGACGACTTGGAATTACAAATGGAGACGCTGCGCTATTTTAAGCAGAGTCAAAGCCTGCGTATTGCCGCGCAGGAAGTGAGTGGGGCCCTGCCACTGATGAAAGTCAGTGATTCCCTGAGCTGGTTGGCGGAAGCGATACTGCAGCAGTCGTTGCAGCTCGCGTGGACACAGATGGTGGAAAAATACGGTGTGCCGGCGGGAACATCTGCAGAGGACATGCATTTCGCCATTATTGCATACGGCAAGCTGGGTGGATTGGAGCTTGCCCATGGCTCGGATTTGGATATTGTTTTCGTCCACGATGCCGATGCTCAGCAGAGTACTGATGGCGATATCCGCATCGATAATTTGAGCTTTTTTACCCGTTTGGCACAGAGACTTATCCACATATTGCAGACTCGGACGTTGAGTGGTCCTCTGTACGAAGTGGATACGAGGCTGCGCCCCTCTGGCAATTCCGGCTTGTTGGTAACTTCCATTGGCGCTTTCGAAAAATACCAACGCGAAAACGCTTGGACTTGGGAGCATCAGGCTCTGGTGCGAACACGGCCTGTCGCAGGTAGCACACGATTGTGTGGGGCATTTCGACAGCTACGTCTGAAATTGCTTTGCCAGTCGCGAATGAGCGATAAATTGCGCGATGAAGTGGTGAATATGCGTAATAAAATGCGTGCGCACCTGGATAAGAGCAACGATAAAAATTTTGACTTAAAGCACGGCGCGGGCGGTATTGTCGATATTGAATTTTTGGTTCAATATGCGGCTCTGGCCTGGGCACAAACTGCGCCCTCGATAGTGCGATATACCGATAATATTCGCATTCTCGAAAGTCTGATAGACGCGGGCCTGATGACGGCCAAACAAGCCGGATATCTGATCGACGCCTACAAAGCCTACCGATCTGAAGGTCATCGCCTGGCATTACAACAACAGCCAGGGATTGTGAGCGATGACCACTTCACAGCGGAAAGAAAGACCGTTCAAACAAACTGGCAGCAATTACTCGGTTAGAGCCGGGCTTATACCTGCTGCCCGATTAAACTGTTTTTCAGGATTTGTAGGAGTTGCCCCATGTCTTTTGCCGACCGCGACGGCGTTATCTGGTTTGATGGTGAATTGGTTCCCTGGCGCGACGCTCGGGTGCACGTTTTAACCCACACTCTGCACTACGGAATGGGGGTGTTTGAGGGAGTACGTGCTTATGAAACCGATGCTGGCGCCAGTATTTTCCGTTTGCAGGATCATACCCGCCGGTTGTTTCGTTCTGCGAAAATTATGAATATTCCGATGCCCTATAACGCCGATGAGTTGAATGAAGCTCAGCGTCTGGTGGTGCGAGAAAATAATCTGCGTCATGCCTACCTCAGGCCGATGGTCTTTTACGGGTCGGAAGGAATGGGGTTGCGGGCAGAAAACTTGACCACTCATGTGATCGTGGCCTCCTGGGAGTGGCCCAGTTATATGAGCCCTGAGGCTCTTGAAAAGGGGATCAAGGTCAACACCTCTTCATATACTCGCCACCATGTAAATATCAGTATGTGTAAGGCCAAAGCGAATGGCAATTACATTAATTCGATGCTGGCGTTGCAGGAAGCTGTACGCAATGGGTGCGACGAGGCTTTGCTACTCGATCCAGAGGGATATGTAGCAGAGGGCAGCGGAGAGAATTTTTTCATTGTTAGGGATGGGACTATCTACACCCCGGAACTGACTTCCTGTCTGGATGGCATTACCCGCGATACGGTTATCGAACTGGCCAGGGAATGCGGCTATCGGGTTGTAGAAAAACGCATTACTCGCGATGAAGTTTATATTGCCGATGAGGCTTTTTTCACCGGCACCGCAGCAGAAGTAGTACCTATCAGTGAACTGGATGGACGTGCTATCGGCAGTGGCCGTCGAGGTCCTATTACGGGGCGGCTACAAAGTCTCTATTTTGAGGTCGTACATGGGCGCAGTGCGGCGCACCGTGGCTGGCTATGTGATGTGTCAGGCCAGGCCGAAAGGAAAATACGCATAGCTTGACGGGCAAATAAAGAAACCCAGCGAGAGCCGGGTTTTTTTGAGGGCTACTGATTTAAACAGAGCTTCTTGTGTCTGGCCGCCCTACGCAGTAATAATCAAATCCTGCGTCACGCATCTCCCCGGGTTCATACTGATTGCGACCATCGAAGACTACGGCTGTGCTAAGCGCGCCTTTGACCTCATTAAGGTCAAGGGATTTAAATTGCTGCCATTCGGTAGCAACGATCAAAGCATCAGCTCCCTGCAAAGCGTCATTTTTGGATTCGCATAACGCCAGGTCCTCACGATCGCCAAAAATCCGTTGGCACTCGGTGAGGGCCTCTGGATCAAAGGCGCGGACCTTTGCCCCTCGCTCCCAAAGACGTGTCAGTAGTATACGGCTGGGTGCCTCTCTCATATCATCAGTGTTGGGTTTGAAAGACAGTCCCCAAAGCGCAAAAGTCTTATCTTGGATATCTCCGTTGAAATGGCTCAGAATCTTTTCTACGAGATAGTGTTTCTGGCGTTCGTTGCGCGATTCCACCGCAGCCAGAATATCTGCGGCTATACCCATTTGCTGAGCCGAGGAAATTAAAGCCTTCACATCTTTCGGGAAACAGGAGCCGCCGTAGCCAATTCCAGCGTAGATAAACTGGTATCCCACTCGGGGATCCGAGCCAATGCCTTTCCTTACAGCTTCAATATCAGCGCCGACTTTATCGGCGATATTAGCCATTTCGTTCATAAAACTGATTTTAGTGGCCAGCATACAGTTGGCTGCGTATTTGGTTAACTCAGCACTCTTCACATCCATCACCAGTATTTTCTCGTGATTGCGATTGAATGGAGCGTATAGGTGGCGCAACTTTTGTTCTGAATCAGCTTCTGAGGTGCCGATAATAATTCGGTCTGGGCGCATACAGTCATTAAGTGCTGAGCCCTCCTTTAAAAACTCAGGATTTGAAATGATGTCGAAGGGCAGGTCAGACCTGTTGCGCTTGGAGAGCTCGCTCTCAACCGTTGCTCTGACTTTATCGGCGGTGCCAACGGGAACGGTGGACTTGTTGATAATATATTTTTTACTCTCCATAAACTGGGCAATCGTTGCCGCAACGGTTAATACATGGCGGAGGTCGGCCGAGCCGTCTTCATCTGGAGGAGTGCCAACGGCAATGAAAATTAACTCGCCGTGTTCAACGCCGAAAGCGGCTTCGGTTGAAAATGATAGATTGCCAGAGGAGACGCTGTTGTTGACCATGGGTTCAAGGCCGGGCTCATAAATAGGGATAACTCCCTGCTTGAGACGCTCGACTTTTTTCGTATCTATATCAATACAGACTACTTTATTGCCAGCTTCAGCTAAGACTGCTGCTTGCACCAGGCCTACATAGCCTGTGCCAAATACGGTTACATTCATCAGTGTGACTCTGTTCCTGAGCGGTTACTGTTTTGAGGATTGCTTTCCAAAAAAGTTTTATACGGCTTCAAGTCCTGATTCTCAAGGCTATTCCGTGCTAGCAGAATTGCCAGGGGAATCCAGTAGAAGAACCAAATGTAATTGGGTTTTACCAAAGGCTGCTGGGAGTAGGCCAGCATCGCCAGCACTCCGAACAGGAACCAGGCGGCATATAGGCCGGGAATCCAACTCAGAATTTTCTCTTTGGATTTTATGCTCCACAAAACCGCGAGACCTTGCCAGGCACATGCAGCAACTCCCAACAGGCCACTAAAGCGCGCAATATCCAGGAGGTAATTGTGTGGATGTGGCAACATTATATCGAGTTCTATAAATTTCTTGTGGACTAAGCCCTGGCCGATCAGTGGGGACTGTAAGAACTCCTCATAGACTTTTTGCCATAGATGAAGGCGAATTGAGTAAGCGCTGCCGCGATGTAGAAACGGTAAATCGTCAAATAGCGCTAAATAAGCCATCGGTAGCGCTCCCATTGCTATTAAAATTATTGTTTTTAACCGTCGTGATCGGCTGCTGAAAACCACCAATAATATTGAGAAAGCGGCCATCAAAATGGGGATTTTGGTTTGTGATAGAACGATGTAGAGACAGGATGTCAGCAAACCGGCGCCGGAGGCCCATCGCCAAAGAGCGGGCTTTTGCGAGAGACCATAACAGCAAAATAGGGCGTGAAAGCCAAACAACATGCCTGTTTTATCAATGTTTCCCTCGAGAGATATGCCTCCAATACGGTGAAGCCTCTGTAAGCCTCCGTCGGAAACGTAAACAATCAAGGAGGCTATGCCTGAGAGCAGGCCAATAACAATGGCAGCTAGTAGCAATTGGTGCAAAATTGAGTCGCCATAATGCTCCAAGAGGAAAAATATTGCGCAGTAAAAAAGCGCAAGGTAGAGCACTAATTTCCAGTAGTAATCTGCCGATCTAAAGACATCAGCAGTATCTGCGGAAGCCCAGAAAGCAGATAGGGCCAGTACTAAGGGAAGGCTGCAAAAAGCTGCAAATTGCCAGGATGCCAGGAAGCGATAATCCCTTCGCCAAGCCAATAGAAATATTGTGGCAGGCAACAGGGTCAGATAAAAGCCGGTTTGCACGCCCGACTCTTTGGGAAAGAAGTAAAAGCCACATATCAGCAGGAACAACCCGAAATAAGCCCACTTGAGCAGGCCTGAAATCCAGCGCGAGTTCTGCTGGCGATAAGCGGGGCCGGGGGTAAGGTTCGAGGTGCTTCCAAGTTCAGACATATTTGTAACTGTAAATCATGTAAAGAGAGTTTTTTCAGAAGGGCGAATAACAAGCGTTTGGAGAGTACTCCATAAAAGTCTGCAGCCTGTGAGTACCCAAATGAAGTTTTCCAGTAATAATTGTGGCGGTTGCGACCAAGACCTTTTGGGAGCACGAGTTGATAAGAGCGCGCCCGCTATGACAGTCCAATTAGAATTGGGAGCAGTATACTGGATGTTTCTGGGCTCCAATAGGGGCAGGAGCGGGGGGCAGCACGCGGTGGCGTAGAGAGCTTGCAGTCAGTACACTGCGCCTTGAGTGTCGGTTTGATGGGTAAATTAGGGGCCTATATTGCAGCTTACAGTCTGGCGTTTTCTCGATGGTAACCGTGCGCACGAAAAGCAGAGCGCTGCCTTGGTGGAGGGGATACGTAGGAGTTTTGGTGGGGAATTACAAGCTTTTGATATACCTTCAGAGTACTCTGCCGGCCGCATCTTCCTAAACCCTGGAGAATGGTTAGGGGCATGCCCCAGGCCGGATTTTCTGATTGGGACAGGCCGCCGCAGCCGCCTGCCCATGTTGTCGGCACGCTATCGTTTTGGTGGTCGTACAGTGGCCATCAACCGTCCTTTACTCCCCTACCGTCTTTTTGACTTTGCTATTGTGCCTGAGCATGATCGGCCGCCGCCGCTGCCCAACGTCATCCTTAGTCAGGGGGCTCTGACAGAGCCGCTGCCGAATGATGCCCTTCAAGTCGGCAAGGGACTTATTTTATTGGGTGGGCCCAGTAAGCACTACGTTTGGGACTCGGTTTCAATTCATCAGCAGGTAGAGCAGCTGCTAGCACGGCCTTTGGATTGGTCTGTTTCTGACAGTCGGCGAACACCAGAGGGCACACTGGAGTTATTGAGCGGTAGTGATGTTCAACGGGTCGACTGGCGCTCTTGCCCACCGGGCTGGCTTCAGAAGCAGCTCTCAGAGGCCGAAACGATCTGGGTTACTGAGGACAGCATTTCCATGCTCTTTGAGTCGCTGCAAAGCCGTGCGCAAGTGGGCGTGATTCGAGTTCCGAGCCGCAGTAGGTCCAATAAAGTGCGCTCTGCGGTTCAGCGCCTTTTGGATCAGGGGCGCGTGACCGATCGGCTGCTGGCGGGAGGAGGCATTAAGCGCCAGCCACTAGATCAGTATTTGGTGTGTGCTAGAGCATTGTTACAGCGATGCGGACTGCCGGCGAGCTAACGCCTTAAGCCCTCGGCTTCATATTTTCTCCAGGGGATTTCCTTATCGGAAATTTCCCATTCTACTCTGAGCCACATACGTTCAATCCGGCGCCGAATATAGCGTTTGGCAAAGTAGCTGGAAATTTTCGGCAGTGCTAGGAAAGTGGAGCAGCCAAGCCCGTCAATTAAATAGACTTGTACTTTCCCCTGCTGTTTCTGTAGAACCAAGTTGTGGGCAATCAGGTTTTTGGTCAACACTTCATATTCGAGCAGCCATTCCGAGAACTCTCGCAAAGAAGTGCGGATTTCTGGGGTCAGGCCGTATTTATTCAGGTATTGGCGTAGTGTGGGGGCGGGGTGGCCATCACTCTCAAGGATCATATCGGTAACCGCCGCAGGCCCTAAGCTGGTTTCCTGCATTCCATACCAGCGCGGCAAGTGTAACCAAAGCCCATCGCGACCAGTGGTTATCACCCTTTGGTTGTAGCCTTCCAGCTCCCGTAGGTTGTCATCAAAGTAAGACTGTCCTCGCCAAGTCTTATACCAGGGAGCGCGGCCCAATAGTTCCGCCGTTCGGCCGGGGCGCATCACCTTCACGCAAATCTCGGGTTGCTCGGGATGTCTGTAGCAAAAGCGATTGCCCCCACTGGCAAATGGCTCGCTTTGGCTCAAATCAATCACTTGGGGTTGTTCCGGTAGGCTCACCGAGCAGGTTCTTATAGATTTCAAGGGTGTGTTCGGCCTGCCTCCCCAAAGTGAATTCGGCAGAAAGATGAGGCTTCTGTTCAGGGCTGTCGAGCAGCGTCTGAGTGCGCGTAAACAAAGCTCTTGGATCATTGATATCGACTAATCCTTGAGGGAAGCAGGCGTGCAACGACTCTGCGGGGCCCCCAATGTTATACCCTATAATAGGAGTACCCATCGCAGCGGATTCTATTACCGTTCGGCCAAAGGGTTCGGGCCGTTGGGATAGGTTATACACTAAACTGGACGCACTATACCAGTGGCGTATATCACTACGGTGACCAACGAGGGTTAGGCGGTCGTTCAAGCCCAATGCCTGAATCCGTTGCTGTAATTCTTCGGCATAGTGCTGCTTATTTTTCTCGGCGCCGCCGAGGATGACCCCATGGATATCACTGCGGTGCTTGATCAATTGGTGAATCAGGTTAATAAAGTCCTCTTGTCCTTTCCAGCGAGTTAATCGCCCAGGCAGAAGTAACCACCGCTTTCCGCTCAGCTGGGGGAACTCCTTTAACACTTGGTTGTGCCAGGATTCCGGTGCTTGAACATCGGAGTTGAACTCTTTGGTGTCCACCCCGCGATAAACAACTTGAGGCGGGCGCTTTAGGTACTTGGAGTAGTTTTTGATTAGGTAGTCATTGACGCACTCCGAAATCGCAATCACCTGCTCGGTGCTGGCCATAATAGCGCTATAGCGATTTATCGAGTAGAGGCCGTGTGCGGTGCTGACTAGGCGGGGGCGTGTTTCTGCGGGGAGGGTACGCCAAGCCAGATAAGTCAGCCAAGCTGGGACCCTAGAGCGCACATGTAAAATATCGGGTCTCTCCCGAGAAATAACCTCCCTGAGAGGAGCGACCTGCAGCAAGCTGAAGAGAGATTTTTTATGAATCGGGAACTCAATGTGAGCTGAACCCTCGGTCTCAAGCTGCTTCACCATCTCTCCGCCATTGGAGACAACCACCGATTGATGGCCGCCTGCTACCAGAAAGCGAGCGAGATCGACGGTCCCCCTTTCAACCCCCCCCGAGTTCAGAGCAGGTAAGAGCTGCATAATTTTCATGGAGGGCTACACCAGAAGTTATTCTTAAACTGATTTTGACTGAATAGTTGTGGCCGGGGCGGGAGGGTCGGCAGTAAAGCAGAGGTGAGTCGCATAGTTGCCCTGATGATGCGTTTGGCAAAAGTGGTATTATAGACAGGTCACTGTTATGGGTATAGGCTGCTTCTTTTTTAGCCGAGCATTAAAGTTTAGCCTGATTTGTGTCTGGCCGTTTCCTGGAGTTTAAATTGCACCCCTTGCTAGTAATCTGTATTTGCACCTACCAGCGACCAGAGCGGCTCCGCAATTCTTTGCAGAGTCTAGCTCAACTCCAGTTACCGTTAAACTTAAACGTATCGGCACTGGTGGTAGATAATGACTCCGTTGGTCAGGAAGGTAAGGGTGTTGTTGAAGAACTGTCTGGGAGTTTTCCGTTCCCGATCTACTGTGTTGTAGAAGAGCAGCGAGGTATACCTTGTGCCCGCAATCGTTGTATTCGCGAGCTGCAGGGTATGGGGGCAGACTACTTAGTCTTTATCGATGATGATGAGTGGGCAGAGGTTGACTGGTTGGGTCAGTTGTATACCTATGCGAAAAAATTGGGTGGGAGCACTGTCGTTTGCGGCAGTGTTGTTCGTTATTGGCCAGACTCAGCTCCCCAGTATTACTCGCGAATTTTCTATCGACAAAAGAGAAAAACCGGGGACGAACTTGACTATTGCGCGACTAGCAATGTTTTAATACCTATGAGTAATGTCCGTTCATTAGATTTGCGGTTTAATGAACAGGATCCTTTGGATGCAGGGGAGGATGTGATTTTTTTTACAGAGCTCAAGGCTAAAGGCGGGAAAATAGTATTTTGTTTCGAAGCTCGAGTTTACGAAGCTGTCCCTGAGAGCCGTGCCAATATGCGCTGGTTATCGCGCAGGAAGTTTTCTGCGGGCATTACTTTGGCCAAGCATAAGCTCGCGAAGGGACGTGGTCATAGCAGTATTCTGCTATCGGCCGTGTGTCAGCTTTTGATCTCTGGAATCGGCTGTATTCTAGGGATGATTGTCGGTGGGAAGCGATTGGGCTCCGGGCCCTGGCTGCGTGCCTGCCGCTCTGCAGGTATGGCTTGTGGTGTATTTGGTGTGCGCTCGGAGTTTTACCGGGTAGTCGACCACTAAAATTTGGGGGCAATGCTCGGAGGGTGTTTTCGAAAGCGGAGAGAACGGTCATCATAGCGTTTCCATGGTGGTAACTTTGATCTTTTGGTGACTCCCGCTTCATGCAGACTCTCTATTCTTGGCTATTCCGCCTATTTTTACCTCTAGTCCTACTGCGCCTCTGGTGGAGAGGTCGCAGTCAGCCCGCGTATCGGCGACGTTTGAGTGAGCGTTTGGGGCAGGTACCCAAGCGGCATAGTCGGGCGCCGTTGATATGGGTTCACTCTGTTTCGGTCGGCGAAACACTGGCTGCAGTACCGGTTATTTCCAAATTGGCTGCCCGACATACGGAGTGGCAATGGTTGGTCACTACAAGTACTCCGACCGGATCTGAGCGTGTCCAGGAGGCCCTGCGGTCAGTGCTTGGTGGCCGCTTATTACATTATTATCTGCCGTATGACCTGCCCGAGTGCCTAGTACCATTTCTCAATGCGCTGAGTCCCAACTTGTTGGTGATCATAGAAACGGAGCTGTGGCCGAATCTACTCAAACTGTGTGCCCGCAGGAATATCCCCACTTTATTGGCCAATGCACGTCTCAGTGAGCAATCAGCGCGTGGATATGGGCGTTTTTCCAGCTTAAGTCACGCAATGTTGAGCAACCTGAGTCGTGTGGTGGCTCAATACCCTGCGGATATGCAACGGTTTGTGGCCCTGGGTCTGCCTAAAGAGCGTGCGGTGGCTAACGGCAATATCAAATTTGATCTCAGTATTGACCTGGGGCTGGCCAGTGAAGCCCAGGTGCTAGTACACCAGTGGAGAGGGAAGTCGAGCAGGCCTATTTGGCTGGCGGCAAGTACGCATGTGGGTGAAGATGAGATTATTCTGGACGCGTTCGCTATTTTGCAGCGGGAGTTTGCGGACTTGCTGCTTGTTTTGGTACCCCGCCATCCGCAGCGCTTCGATGGTGTAGCGCGGCTATGTCGTGAGCGAGGGTTTTCACTGGCGCGCAGAAGTGAAGGGGGCCAGCTGGCGGCTACTGATCAGATTCTTTTGGGGGATAGTATGGGAGAACTGCTCCGCTTTTACGGCGCCTGTGATATAGCGTTTGTAGGCGGGAGCCTGGTCTCAGTGGGCGGTCACAATATGATTGAACCCGCAGCCTGGGGAGTCCCGATCATTACGGGCCCTCACCTGCATAACTTTGCGACGGTATCCGGTTTGCTGCAGAAGGCCGGGGGCATGATGATAGCTGATGATGCTGAATCGATGGCCCAGCAGGTGCGTGAATGGTTGGTGGATATTGGAAAGAGAAAGGCGGCGGGCCAGAGAGCTAAAACAGTGGCCCTGGAGAACAGTGGCGCGCTGGCGTGTTTGCTGGAAGAAATTGAGGGATTGGCAATGCAAAGTATTCACCAGAGAGAGGGGGAAAATCCTGCTCCCTGGTAAATTCAGTTTGCCTTTATTTTGAAAGGCTGGGCAGGCTAGTGCCACCGGTTTCCGCTACGCGCATGACATGGTTTGCAGGGTTTAGCTTCAAGTCCAGCTCCTGAAGATCCTTGGGAGAGAGCAATCCTGCCGCCTGCTTCAAACTCAGAGAGTTGAGGATGTAATCGTAGAGCGAATTGGCGTAATCGGTCTCTGCTAGGAACAGGGTTCTTTGCGCTAAGAGTACATCGACAATATTGCGGGTACCCACCTCATATCCGGCCTGTGTTGCATCCAAGGCACTTTTCGCAGAAACAACGGCCTGTTCTCGGGCGGCAACCCGAGACACATCGGTTACTACCGCGCGGTGTAAGGTGCGGGTTGTTTGGATGGTGTCGCGCTCTGCCAGGATACTCAAGTCCTCGGCCTGGAAAGCTTGGTTGCGGGCCTGACGGCGGTTGGCGCTGAGGAGGCCGCCGGTAAACAGGGGTACAGATACAGTAATTCCCGCTCTTGTTTCCCACTGATCACTCTCTTGAGGAAACCTAGTGAACTGAGTCCCCGTTGCATCGGAGGCTCGGGTTCTTTGCTTACCATCAGCAGAAAAATTACTGTAAGAGAGTGTTCCGCTGACGGTTGGTAAGTGTTCGCTGGCCTCAGCGCGGGCGTTGTAGCGGGCCGCATCAGAGCCCAGTCGCGCAGCTTTCAAAACAAAGTTGTTGGCGAGAGCGAAGTCAACCCACTCGGCACGTTCAGCGGGCACCGGAGCCGCTACCTGGAAATCATCGACCAATGGAGAGACTTCATCATGATAGCCACCGGTGAGGACAGACAGGGCATCAAAATTACTGAGCAGGTCATCCTGGGCAGTAAGGCGGCGTGCGACTGAGCTATCATAGGCTGCCTGAGAGTCGTAGACGTCGGTAATTGCTGTGAGCCCGACCTCGAAGCGCTGCTGAGTCTGTTCAAGCTGTTTAGCCAGGGCCTGTTCCTCAGAGATTGCGGCCTCCAGAACATCGTATGCGCGCAGTACGTCAAAATATGCCGTGGCGACACGAATCATCATTCCCTGCTGATTGGCACTAAACTCCGCTGTCGCTTGTTCAGTCAGCCGCTTACCCTGTTGATAATCAAACCAGGCGGGGGCATCAAAAATAGCCTGATTCAGAGTGGCGCCATAGGATCTCTCTTGTAGGCTTGTGGAGGTTCTGTTTCTGAAATCCAGCAGTTGGATATCTTCCTCTTCACCTTCTTCACTGACATCCACAAGTTGGAAGGAGTTTAATGCGCTATAAGAGTGATCCCTAAAGGCCTGGTAGCTGGCTTCTACCTGAGGGAGTAGGAATGCGCGAGACTGGTATTTAGCCTCGATACCCGCATGATAGGCAGCGCGGTCTGCGGCCAGCTCAGGGTCGTTTTCCAGTGCCTGTGTGTAAATATCCCACAGGGTGTCTGCTTGTACCTGTATAGCGCTCAGACCCAGCAGGGCGGCGGCGATTAGTTTTTTCAGCGGACGCAACTGGCGACCTCGCGGCTCTGTGCGGTTACTTCTTTTCATCTGTTTCGACTTCCTGTGGAGGGTACGGTCTTCAAGCTTTTACAAGTGGTTTGGAGCCATAGTCGCGTTGTGGGGATGTGGAGGGCTCCAGCTTTTGTCTATTACTAATATTGCCAGTCTCCCCAATAGCAGTCGCGAGAGTTTACCCGTGGGTAAACCAACCGTCGAGACGGCTTTCCGCTTTTTGCTATATCTTCGTTAAACCGACGCATATGTGCGGTTATCGGTAATTTTTTGGCAAAAACTCAGGTCCATTGAATATGGCAAAGGGCCTATATTTCAATAGACGCGGCCCACATGCATTTGGATGCGGCAAAAATTATGCAGAATAAGGCAAGAACTGACAGTCCATGGAACAGGGGCGCCAAGAGGCGGTGATAAATTGGCAGCGTGCCTGCCACGAGTGCGACCTACTATTGACTGGAGGGCTGGCCCCCCCCGGCCAGAAGCTGATTTGTCCCCGATGCCGCTGTACTTTACACCGCAATGGCAATCACAGCATTTATTACACTATTGCCCTGAGTCTTACCGGCCTTCTGTTATTTATTCCCTCGGCTACCCTGCCACTCCTCGACTTCTCATTATTTTCTTTTGGGGCTGAGAGCACATTGATCAACGGCGTTTATTCACTATTTAAGGCCGGATTTATATGGCTTGCAGCCCTGGTACTTTTTTGCAGCGTTTTGGCGCCCTTGGGGAAATTTGCACTGCTGTTGTTTATTTGTTGGGGAAGTGCATGGAGGACTCTTGATCGGCCGGTGTCCCATGCCGTGCGCTTTTATCAGCACATTAAAGAGTGGGGCATGCTCGACGTGTACATGCTGGGAGTCTTGGTGGCACTGATTAAATTAAGGGATCTGGGCAAGATGGAAGTAGAACCGGGGCTTTACTGTTTTGGTGCCATGATGTTATTGGCGAACCTCTCCTCCCTAAGTTTTGATCAAAGTGCAATTTGGCACCGTCTGGCACAGCGCCGTATGTTTAAGGGGCAGGATCTGTGAGTGATATATCCAGTAAGGGCCTGAGGGAGGGCTTAACCAGCTGTTTATGTTGCCATCAGCTAATCATTTTACCGCTGCGTGGTTCTTGCCGCTGCCCTCGCTGTAGCGCCCGGGTGTACGGTCGTATTGACGGTAGTCTGATCTTGACTTGGGCGTTGACGATTACCGGTAGTCTGTTACTTCTACCCGCCAATATTTTGCCAATAATGACCGTGGTCTATCTCGGTGCTGGTGAGCCCAGCACCATTATCAGTGGTGTCATGCAGCTATATAACACGGGGATGTGGGGAATAGCGCTCATTGTTTTTGTTGCCAGTATCGCGGTGCCGGTGATGAAATTATTAGGGCTGACATTACTTCTGGTCCAGATCCAATTGCGTATTTCATTTGACCCGCTTCAGGTCATGAAAATATACCGTGTCGTTTCCGGTATTGGGCGTTGGTCTCTATTGGACCTGTTTATGATCTCAATTTTGGTGTCGTTAGTAGATATGGGATTTATCTCTCAGGTTGCAGCGGGTCCCGGCGCCACGGCATTCGCCTCGGTGGTGGTGGTGACCATGTTGGCTGCGCGAACCTTTGACCCTCGACTAATTTGGGATGCCTATGATGGTGATTTATACAACACCGCGGTAGTGCCTGAGACGGCGCACAGGAGCGCGGCAGAGAATGGCTGAAGACTTACCTCCCCGGGATGGTAGCGATGAGCCCCGCCTGGATGGCGGCGCCCAGCGGGGGGTAGTGCGCAGCAGTAAAGGGTTGCCGCTGGTTTGGATATTACCGCTGGTGGCAGGGCTTATTGCCCTTTGGTTGCTGTATCAAGACCTGTCGGAAGGGGATGTTAAAGCCACTATTCTGTTTCACTCGGGTGATGGTCTGGTGAAGGGTAAAACCGTGGTGAAATACTCTGGAGTGGATATTGGCATAGTGCAAAATGTGCGCCTGGTGCCTAATGCTAAAGAGTTAAACGGTGCAGATGGTGTGCTGGCTGAGGTGAGTCTCAATCGCAGCGCAGAGTATTTATTGGTGGAGGGCACAGAGTTCTGGGTGGTTAAACCAGAGCTTTCCATCACTGGTATCAGCGGTCTGGAGACGTTGCTATCCGGTAATTACATCGCAGTTGAATCCGGCAGCGGCAAGCGCAAGCGCACTTTTGTCGCTCTTGATCGGCCCCCGGCATTTATTCGTGGGGATGGCCTGCGTGTGGTTTTAAAATCACGCCGGTTGGGGTCTTTGAGCCGTGGTTCACCGGTATATTACCGGCAGCTGCGTGTAGGTCAGGTGGCGGATTACCGGTTGGATCAAAATGGAAATGAGGTCAGTATCGAATTATTTATTCGCCGTGAATATGCCTATTTGGTACATCGGGGAAGTCGTTTCTGGAATAGTTCCGGAATCTCAATTGAAGGGGGTATTAGTGGTATTAGCGTCAACCTGGAATCCCTTGCCGCACTTTTTGCCGGTGGAGTAAGTTTTTATACGGCGGAAAAGCAGCGTCAGTCCCCCCTCGCCGTAAATGGTAGTGAATTTAAGTTATACAAAAATTTCTCTGCAGCAGACGCCGGTATTCCGGTGACCTTAAATTTCGACCGTGGTGTCAATGTGACACCGGACAGCACTAAAGTGTTTTATCAGGGAATTCAGGTAGGAGAGGTTAGTGGAACAAAAGCAAACCGTCGCTTAAATGGCATGGAAGTAAAAGTGCTGATGGACCCGACAACGGATGAGTTGCTGACTGAAAATACCCGTTTTTGGCTTGCTCCACCCACCTTTGATTTTACCGGCGGCTTAAATGATTTGATCCAGGGGAATCGTATAGAGGTGGATTTGCGGCGTGGGCAACGCTCTCAGCGTACCTTTACAGCACGGGATTCCGCACCGCCCATGGACCCCCGTGTACCCGGCCTTCATTTACGCCTCACATCGCGAAATCCGGGTTCTCTCCAGCGGGGGGCATCGGTATATTTTCGCCGTATAGAAGTGGGCAAAGTGCAGGGTATGGAGCTGCGCAGAGATGGCGAAGGAGTAGAAGTCTACGTCGTTATTGAGCCGCGCTACGCGCACTTTGTTAAGCAGGGGGTGAGGTTTTGGAATGTGAGTGGGTTGCGTGCCACTGCCAGCCTCAGCGAAGGTGTGGAAGTGGAGGCGGATTCCTTGATGTCTCTTCTGCGGGGGGGGGTCGCGTTTGGCATACGACGGGAAGATCTCGGTAAAGGTGGGCAGGCAGAAAATGGCGATCAGTTTCCCCTCTACCGCAATCGTGAGTCGGCAATGGAGGAAGGTGTAGAGATTCAAGTCAGCTTATTCAGTGCAGAGGGGCTAAAGGTGGGAGCCCCACTTCGCTATCGCGGGGTACAGGTTGGAGAGATTACCCGCCTGCGCCTTGGGCGCTCAATGGGCGAGGTGCGGGCGAGAGCGAAGCTCTACCATCGAGGCGAACAATTTGCGCGGGCTGGCACCCGAATATGGGTAGTCTCTCCACAAATCGGTATCGACAAAATCGCCCACCTGGATACTTTAATCACTGGGCGATATCTCGCGTTGGAACCGGGGTCTGGCGCGCCCCAAACTGAATTCCATGCCATGGATCAGGCGCCGCGAGAAGATTTCGCCGAGATTATGAGCCGCCCTGGGCTCGCCATTATCCTGGATGCGGCTAGGCGGGGATCACTGGTTACCGGCAGCCCTGTTTACTATCGCCAGGTTAGAGTGGGGGAAGTGACGGGCTTTGCTCTGGGAGAGTATGCTGATCGTGTCTATATCTACGTTCATATTGAACCTCAGTACCAGCCTCTGGTGCGAGAGCACACGGTTTTTTGGAATGCCAGTGGCGTCGAAGTGAATTTCGGCCTAAAAAGCGGCTTGAATATTAATACTGAGTCAGCGCAGGCGCTTTTAAAGGGCGGGATTGCCTTCGCTACTCCGGAGCCACCCTTCATGGGATTCGAAGTGGAGTCAGGCAGCCATTTTCCACTTTATCCAAAAGCTGAACCGAAGTGGTACACCTGGAGTCCTAAAATTGAACTTTATGGCACGGCCGATCCGGCAAAATAAGTAAGAGAATATAGGAGTTTTTATGCGCTATTTATTCACAGGTCTATTTGGCTTGCTGCTATTGGCAGGTTGCCAGGAAATACAGGTAGAGAGAGCAGTCCCTGGAGCGCCACCGGTCGCGTTTTCTACTTATAAATGGGGCGTGGCGCCACTGAGTGGCACGCCGGATGCCTCAGCGCAATTGGTGGAACTGGATGAGGAAATGCGCGATACCGTCGCTGCTGAAATGCAAGAGCGTGGCTATCGACAGGTAACTCAGGAGCAGGATGCGGATATGGTTGTGGATTACCAAGTCGCGGTAGTGGATGAATTCTTTTCCGGTGATACTCGAGATCCCAGCTGGGACAAGCAATTTGACAGTAATGCGCCGCAAGATGTGGTTGAGTTACCGCCACTCACGGATGCGCCACTGGTTATTATGAGTGTGGGGATTGGACGCCCGGGAGGTGCAATCATTTGGGGGGGGAGGGCGAGTGAATTACTAACTCGGCCAGATAGCATAGAGCAGCGCCAACGCCTGATCGCTAACGGTGTCAACGAATTATTGCGAGACCTGCCGCCGGCTTACCAATAAACCCGCGTTTTTTATTTCTGGATCTCAACAGGTCAATACGAACTGTAAAGTGAAGCCAGCCACCCTGGTGCAGTGGCTGGCTTTGCGGGCCTAGCGATCTTGTTTCATCAGTTTGTCGTAGAGCTCAATATAGGAATCGACGATAACCTGCTTGGAATAAGTCTTTGCATACTCATCTGCAGCGTTCTCAATCAGGCTCTGGCGCAGCGCCGGGCTTTCAATCACTGATTTTATTGCTTTGGCAAGTTCGGCGACATTGTCGATAGGAGTGATAAGGCCTGTCTTGCCGCTGGTGATGACTTCACCGGGTCCCTGGGAGTCGGTCGCCACTATTGGACAGCGGTGTGCCCAGGATTCCATGACGATAGAACCTAAGCCCTCGTGTCGCGATGGGCACACAAATAAATCTGCGGTGCGCATCAACGCGGTGACATCGTTGCGCCAACCGAGGAAACGAACTCTCTGCTCGAGGCCGAGCTTCTGACAGAGAGATTTCAGCTTGCTCTCTTCAGGACCGCTACCCGCTAACCACAAAGTTGCGTTGGGAATCTGTTTGAAGGCGTGCAGCAGGGTGTCAAAGCCCTTATTAATGTGCAGGCGCCCCGCAGCCAATATCAGGGGTTTATCCTCAGGGGTGTCAAAGCTATTTCTGGGCAGGGGCTTTACTGGGGTTTCATCGGCAAAATTGGGGATATGGAAAATCCGCTCTTTGGGGATTCCACCATCGACTAAATGCTGGCAAATTCCTTTACTGATGCCGATCCAATAATCTGCATGGCGGTAGTATTTCAGGTTGTAATAGTGGCCCAGCCGGCTGACCAAAATGTAGTCCTTGGAATTGGGGGTGATCGTCGTAGCGCGCCCCATCCAAGTCATTACTATATCCGGCTGCCAATGGTGGAGGGCCTCTCTGTATATTTTTCGGCCAATAAAATCCAATTTACCGCCGAATTTAAATCCCTCGGTTTCAACGACGTTGCCACGCAGCGCCTGCACCCGGTGATCATGGTTACGAATAAAAGCTTTTTCAGTGATTTCACTGCGGGGGTTTAATCCACTGACGAGACGCACAAAAAAATTTTCCGCACCACCGTGCTCGGCACCGGCGAGTATCTGTGCCACTCGAATAGGGTTGTTACTCATAATCTATCGCATTTGATCTGATGGATCTGACGGCGCTCTATTTGAGCGTGCCATCCAGATTGATGTCGTGCGCCCAAGCATAGTCATGGCTAAAGGGCTGCAGGCTAGTGGCTTCAACGATGTACTGGGCATAGAGTTTCGAGTTCATCTCGGTGTGGAAAAACTCTCTTGCCCGGGTGGCCCAAGCGCGTCGCTTGGCATCGTCAGCTTTAAATTCGCGAATTTTTGTCAGAAGGTCCTGCTCATCGGAAAAATAGACCACGCTTTCTGCCGGTAGTAATTCGTCGAAATGTAGCTTGTCACTGGTGAACTGTAGTATGCCGTTGCCCGCCAGCTGAGCCATGCGCGCAGAGGAATACCAGTAGTGGGTGTCCTGGCGGTTAAAGTTTAGTCCCATTTTCGTTTGTGCGAGGGCGCGATCGTAGTCGCGGCCCCACACTGGTGCCTCGCCAAAGCTACCGTAGGTTTTAAAATTCAGTGAATCCCCCAGGGCTGCTTTCAGGTTCTTAACCATCTGTAAGCGTTGGGTAAAATTATTACTGTTGCTGCAGAACAGCAGATCGATGGCCAAGTCTGTGCGCTGCGCGTTATTCAGGTTTTCAATTGAGGGCTCAATCGGATTGGGCATGTGATAAACACGTGCGCCAATGCCCTCAAATATTTTCAGCTCCCGGCGCCCAGTGGATACGAAAACGGCATCTGCCACTTCAGCACGGTATTTTATGCGTTCAACATTACTGGGTACGAAAAGGGGGTCATTATTACAGTGCGCGATAAAACAGTTGGGCTGTTGCAGCTTGATCGCTTTTAAAGTGTCATTGGTGATCATATCGCAGTGACCGGCGATAACCAGATC
This sequence comes from Microbulbifer okhotskensis, assembly GCF_023895975.1. GTDB lineage: Bacteria > Pseudomonadota > Gammaproteobacteria > Pseudomonadales > Cellvibrionaceae > Microbulbifer > Microbulbifer okhotskensis. The sequence continues at coordinate 8,873 of NZ_JALBWM010000008.1, read as the reverse complement.
TGGTTCAAAAGCCTCAATAGTTTCCATTAAGCGTCGGTTTGCTTTTTTTACGCCCAAATTTCGAATACCGAATGGCGCTTCAAAGGCAGCGATATCGCGATCGCTAAACACCTGGGTGTAGTGGTTGTTCTTTATCAGGCCGAAGGTGAGCTTCTGGGCCCAGCTAACCCTTGTATTGCCATAGCGCCGCAGCTGTTGGTAGGCGATATTCAGCACTCTCATGTTGTGCACTCTTGAAATTCAACACGGATAGCCTCTGTAGTCAGGGGCTGGTACGGTGGGCGCAGAGTATAACAGCTGATCCCCCCGCCTTGTCGTGGAAGGCGTGCAGCAAAAGTGGGATATAAGGAAAGCCGAACCATGCCAAAAAACGACAGTCGATCTGATTTAGATCCGGCGTTTTCTTCTGATTCAGTGGAAATAATTTCTAGTGAAAGCGTATTTAAGGGCTTTTTTACTATGGTCCGCCTGCGCCTGCGACACCGTTTGTTTCGCGGGGGATGGAGCGAGGAAATAGAGCGGGAACTGTTTCTGCGCGGTGAGGCTGTCGGTGTGCTCCTCTATGACCCCAGCTGCGACCTGGTGGCTCTGACCGAGCAATTTCGCACCGGTGCAATCAAGCGCTCAGCGGGGCCCTGGTGCCTGGAAGTGGTTGCCGGTATGGTTGAGGAAGGAGAGAGTTTAGAGGATGTGGCGCGGCGAGAAGTGCTCGAAGAGGCGGGATCTAGTGTCCGCGACCTGCACTTTATTCACAGTTACATCCCCAGTCCCGGCGGTAGCTCAGAGCGAATACATCTCTACTGCGCCCTGGTGGATCTGCAGGGTGCGGAGGGAATTTTTGGTTTGGCCGAGGAAAATGAGGATATTCGCCTGCGAGTATTTCCACGTCAGAATATTGTAGACGCAATGCGGGGAAATTACGCACCTGGAGAAAACCCGATCGACAATGCCACTACGCTGATCTCCATGCAGTGGCTAGAGTTAAATCGGGAGAAATTTACGCATATGACGCCACCTGCCTGATCGGTCACAGTGTCTTGCGTCACTTTACCTGTACGAGACGTAAACTGAGATGTAAATCACGGCGGTAATAGAATCGGAGTGTTGATAATGGCTCTAATAGGCGAGGCAAGCGCGCGTCAGCGCAAGCGGATGAAAATGTCGCCAAATGGCAACGGCAAGACTGTATATCGAGTGGATTTACCGTCTTATCATGCCGACTGCGACGCAAACTACCTTCGCCTAATCAGGTTGCTGCCAGATCTCTCTGAGAGAGAGTTATGGCGATATCAAATGCCCGGTGGCACCCTGATTCTGAGAGTGGCGGCGCGCTCTAAGTACACGACGGAAGTGTTACTGAGCGCGGAGGCAAGCCTCGGCGAGTGCTGCTGGCTGGAACCGCCAAATTTGACCGCGCGTCTCTATCACGATGCGCGAATGGCAGAGGTGATTACAGTCAATGGCCTTGGGCCGGTGGGCGGAAAAGGAGTAGATACCGCTTATCCAAATCCCCGTATGCAGCGCGCAGATGAGAGACCGCAGGCTAACCGCTTTCTCGGCGAATGGCTTGAATACTGTCTCGCAAACGGTCGCGCAGAATTTGATTTAGTGCTGGATGGCCGGAAATTTTAATTCTGCAGTAGAACACATGGATGTGATTACAAGGTGAGCAAGTGATTCGCGAGCACAATAAGCCTATGGAGCCCGGTAGGGCTAACTCATATCGTCTGATTCAGATAACAGATCCACATATCGGCAGTCGCCCGGACTATCAGCTACTGGGACTGGATACGGGGTATACCCTGGACAAGGTACTGGCCGCAATCGTTTCCAAGCAGCAGTCAGCACAGATGTTGGTGGCGACTGGAGATATCAGTGCCAATGGCGCAGAGGCCGCGTATCGTCGTTTTTTACAAAAAATGCGTTTGGTTCAAAAACCCTGGTATTGGTTACCGGGGAACCATGATCTGAGTAAGCGCATGAAGCAGCTGGCTCCTAATCGCAGCACCGAGATGGTCTCCTTGGGTAACTGGCGCTTGTTGTTACTGGATACTAGTGTCGAGAACCAGATTTGTGGTGGTCTCAGTGATCCCCAGCTTGAGCGCCTGCAATTGTTGCTGTGGGAGACCCGCGACAATCCGGTAATGATCATGATGCACCACCAGCCGGTACAGGTGGGCAGCAAATGGATTGATGGGCATATGCTGCGCGATGGACGCGAGCAACTACTGCAAATGGTAGCGCAGGCACCCCATGTCAAAGGGCTGGTCTGGGGGCATGTGCACCAGCAATTTGACAGCCGCGAAGGAAGTATTGGCTTGCATGCAACACCCTCTACGTCAGTGCAATTTACGCCTGGCAGTGGGCCTTTTGCGGTTGATGAAGAAATGCCCGGCTACCGTTGGTTCGATTTGTGTGAAGATGGTAGTTACCGCACAGGGGTAGAGCGAGTGGAAATTTCAAAATACTCTGTCGACCTGGCTTCATCCGGGTACTAGATACATATCCACCTGGCAATGCTCGCTGTCAGGTGGATATGTATCAGAGAGCAGATGGAAAAACCATTCTTAACGAACTTACCTTTATTTTTTTTATACCTCCACCGTACAATGGATTCCCCTCTGATTTTATGGCCCTAGGCCTGCGGTCATATTTGTTTTTTGTGGGGAGTACCGGGATCACTTGCAGTATTTAGGTGCTGGTAAAATACATGCGTGGGCACAGATATTTTTGTGTTTCCAGTGTATTTTCAGGTACTTCGATTGCCGGATGAATATCATCAGGAAGTGAGGAATCGAACAATGACCAAATTATTTATACTGCCGTTTATCAGTGCGGCTTTACTCATCGGTGCTTGCGCACAAGAACCCAGTCAGCGAGGGCAAATCGGACCTGTTGAAGCCGCCTCGCAAGTCGATAGTCAGGGGTTAGCGCCCAGGTCCAGCGGTTTGGATGAAGTTGCAGCCGCTTTTGCCTTTGATATGAGTGGGGCCAAGGTCTTTGTGGCACCAGTTGAGATCGGTTACACCAAGCGTTTTTCCTCGGTGCCTCGCAATAGTTACCGGGAAAAGGATTACGAGCTGGATCAAAAGGACCTGCAGCAGATGAATGCACTGCTGGCCAGGACCTTTGCGGAAAAATTTCTCGCGCCGCGAAATAGCGTTGTGGTGGCGGACCAGCAGGAGGCGGATTACACCCTTTCGTTGTCTCTGGAGAAATTCTCCGTAGCCGCGCCGCTGGAGCCCTCAGCCTGGGCATGGCGTGTGTACACAGAACAGAGCGCCTACGGAGTGTTGGTGGGTACCTTGTACGACCGCGAAGGCAATCCAGTACTACGGTTCCGCGACCGCCGCGATATCGGTGAGAACTTTGGCGGGCCTGGTCCCGGCGGGCGTTTGGAGCGCTTTACCAGCGTCACCTTCTGGTCTGATATGCGTGTAGATATGCGCCGTGCCTTTGCCAGTTTGAATCGCACTCTGCTCTGATCTCGGCTTTGTTTGCGGCTTCTGACTATATAGAGGCCCCCGAGTAGCGATATGGGCGCTATAATCACCGTCTATGCAAACTAACGACCTTCAGGGAAGGCCGCTGCTGATTTATCTGCACGGCTTTCTTTCGTCACCACTGTCCTTAAAGTGCCAGTTGATGCGGGAGCGGCTCAAAGCTGAATACCCGCACATCATCTTCTGTGCTCCCCAGATCTCCCCGTATACGGCCATAGCCGCGCAATCGTTGGTCAGGCTTGTGGAAGAGTTCTCCAACGCAGGCCCGGTTGGCTTGGTGGGAAGCTCTATGGGGGGCTTTTGGAGCACTTATTTGGGAGAGCGTTTCCAGTTGCCGGCGGCCCTGATCAATCCCGCTGTACGCCCCGGGCGGTTTATACCGGCTTATGTGGGGAAGGCTTTGCAGCCCTATAGTGGCGAATCAGAGGAGTACTGTCTCACGCAAGCCGACGTGGATGTGATGCAGCAGCTTGAAGGCGAGATTGAAAATCCGCTGCAAAGCCGTTACTGGCTACTTGCCCAGCGCGGCGACGAAGTCCTGGACTACCGCGATGCGGAACGTTTTTATCAGGGGCAGCGCCAAACGATTGAAGAAGGTGGTGATCACAGTTTTCAGAAGTTCGCACCTTATTGCGATCCCATCATCGAATTTTTATTTAACGAGCAGTAATCAATAAAAAACCATGGCTAATTATTCCGCCGAAGATATTGAGGTACTCACAGGGCTAGACCCGGTGCGCAAGCGTCCCGGTATGTATACCGATACCACACGCCCTAATCACCTGGCCCAGGAAGTGATCGATAACAGTGTCGATGAAGCACTCGCTGGACACGCTAAAAAAATAGAAGTGGTACTGCATAAAGACCAATCGCTCACCGTGAGCGATAATGGCCGCGGTATGCCCGTAGATATCCATCCCGAACAGGGGCGGCCCGGAGTGGAGGTGATTCTTTCAACCCTGCACGCCGGAGGTAAGTTCTCCAATAAGAATTACCAGTTCTCCGGTGGTCTCCACGGCGTTGGTGTGTCGGTGGTAAACGCCCTGTCTAAAATGCTGGAAGTCACTATTCAGCGTGATGGTAAGGTCCATCGAATTGGCTTTCAAAACGGGGATAAAGCTTCCGACCTTGAAGTGATAGGGGATTGTGCTAAGCGCACAACCGGTACCAGTGTCCGCTTTCTTGCGGACCCCCAATATTTTGATTCCGCTAAATTCTCTGTTGTTCGCTTGCGCCATTTGCTCCGCGCAAAGGCGGTACTCTGTCCTGGTCTTACGGTTACTTTTATCAATGAGTTGGATGGTGAGTCCGATGAGTGGTATTACGAAGATGGCCTCAAAGACTATTTGGCGGCTGCCAACCAGGGCTGGGAAGTCTTACCGGCGGAGCCTTTTGTTGGAAATTTTTCTGCCTCGACAGAAACCGCGGATTGGGCTGTACAGTGGCTGCCGGAGGGCGGTGAGGTTACTGCAGAGTCCTACGTTAACCTGATTCCGACCGCTCAAGGGGGAACCCACGTCAATGGCCTTCGCGCAGGTCTATTGGATGCCATGCGCGAGTACTGCGAAATTCGCAACCTGCTGCCCCGCGGCATCAAACTGGGCCCGGAAGATATCTGGAGCCTGTGCTCCTATGTCCTTTCTGCCAAACTGGCCGATCCACAATTCTCTGGTCAAACCAAGGAAAGACTTTCCTCCCGTGAGGCCACCGCTTTTATTTCAGGTGTTGCCAAGGATGCATTTAGTCTGTGGTTGAACCAGCACACTGAAGAGGGTGACAAACTCGCCGAACTTTGCATAAGTAACGCACAGAAACGAATGCGCTCAGCAAAGAAAGTTGCACGAAAAAAAGTGACCCAGGGACCTGCGCTACCGGGAAAACTGGCGGACTGCTCCAGTGGTGATACCTCGCGCTCGGAACTGTTTCTGGTAGAGGGAGACTCTGCAGGTGGTTCTGCCAAACAGGCCCGAGATCGTGAATTTCAAGCGATTATGCCGTTGCGTGGAAAAATTCTGAATACCTGGGAAGTGGATTCAGGCGAAATCCTGGCTAGCCAAGAGGTACACGATATTGCCGTTGCACTCGGTGTGGACCCGGCTAGTGATAATTTGGAAGGTTTGCGTTACAACAAAATTTGTATTCTTGCTGATGCGGATTCGGATGGATTGCATATTGCGACCTTGTTGTGCGCCTTGTTCCTGCGTCATTTCCGCCCACTGGTCACTAAAGGCCATGTCTATGTGGCCATGCCCCCGCTGTTTCGTATTGATCTTGGCAAAGAGGTCTACTACGCGCTAGATGAGTCTGAGAAACAGGGTATTCTCGATAGGATCAGCGCCGAAAAGAAAAAGGGCAAGATTCAGGTAACCCGCTTTAAAGGTTTGGGGGAAATGAACCCCTTACAACTGCGCGAAACTACCATGGACCCAAATACACGCCGCCTGGTACAGCTGTACATAGATTCTGAAGATGATAGCGATCAGCTTCTGGATATGCTCCTGGCTAAGAAGCGGGCGGGAGATCGCAAGCAATGGCTTGAGAGTAAAGGCAACCTGGCTGAAGTCGGCTGATTTTCTTTGTAGTAAAAGCCCTGGAGAGCAGGGCTTTTCACGTTTTTCATCTAGCTCGTTCTTTACTGCTAACTGAATGCCTTCCGTAATTAACTGGTGATACCTTTTGTTGTTATTCTTGGAGCATTATTTGAGTGTCAAATGGCGCCTCGATAAATGCCAAAAAGTGCGACAATAATGATAATAAAAGCTTGGTATTATTTGATCTTCCGGCCCTACATTTGTTCTTGTCTGTTTGCTACATTTTAATCCATCCAATTGCCTGTCAGCTAAAAATTAAAGATGACAGGTTTTTTCTCTATTGGTATACAAATATGTGAGCTCAAGTATTGTGGCTTTTGGTGCCGAAAATGAAATTGAAAATAGTAGGGACCGTTGGTGAAGTAATTGTCGATTTTGCGGATATTTATTGCCGGGTATTGCAGGACTTTAATGGGCTCTTTACATCAAATACCTTCAGAGTCGAATGCAGGGTTTGAGGAGAGGCCTACTTTCAACATCAAGCAAACAGGTTGGATGAGCTTATTTGGGATTCAATGACCCGTCAATATACAGTATATCTATCGATGGTACCTTTCAAGAAGATATGGGAGCTGCGATCAGAATAGGTTAACCCTGAGTTTCGGGGGTATGTAAATTCTAGAGAGTCAGTTGAATTGGCTTTGCCAAATAAAGAGTTCACTAACAGGGATTTATTTATAAGAATTACTGTAAAATAAGGTTCAGGTATATCGTTTATGTAACTTCTGGTTCTCGCGCTGCCATCATTTTACAAAAGATATAGTCCTCCTGTGGCAGCTGGGTATCTAATGAGATTGCCAATCTTGATTATTAGGCCCAGACAGGAAATTGAATTTTCAGGGTAGAGAATTTAATGTCCTCTACTTATCACTGATTGAAATTATTCTTTTCCAGGTGTGTTAGTCCCCAGCTATGTAAAGCCTCAATAGCTGGTGTGAGTGTTCTTCCATATTCGCTAATAGAGTATTCAACTCGCGGTGGTACTTCAGGATAAGCAGTTCGCTCAATAAGGTTGCGGGCTTCCAGTTCACGTAGTTGCTTGGTAAGCATCCGTTGAGTGATGTCGGGCATAAGCCGGCGAAGCTCATTAAATCGGGTAGTCTTTTGAATTAGGTGATAAAGAATGGCTCCCTTCCATTTTCCACCAATGATCTCCAATGTGGCCTCCACCGGGCAGCCACGATTACAGTGATAGTCAGTATGAGCCATAGATTTCCACATAGGTATACAAAAGGGTACTAGATATCAAAAAAGTGCGTTCTTACGCTTTCCCAAGTATTGCTCTATTCTCACCGGATTCCAGTTGGCCAGATAGAATACATACAATGAAAAGAGGTAATATGAAAACACTTGTGGTACTTGCTCATTCTGATCTAGAACGCTCAATAGCGAACAAGTCTATCATTGATGATATAAAGGGGGAAATCGATATCACCGTGCGGGATCTCTACTCACTTTACCCTGAGTTTAATATTGACGTTGAAGTAGAGCAGCAAGCTCTGATCCAGGCAGACCTGATTATATTCCAGTACCCTCTGCATTGGTACAGTATTCCAGGGATTTTAAAAGAGTGGCTTGATAAAGTAATGATTTATGGGTTTGCCTATGGCTCCACAGGCAATAAATTACGTGGTAAGTCTTTACTGGTGAGTACAACGGTAGGTGGTGAATCTGGCTCGTATCAATTGGGCGCTAGTAATGGAGACAGCATGACTACTTTTTTGAGTCCACTTAAACAGAGTGCCGATTTTTGTGGTCTAGTTTGGCAAGAGCCTATAGTGAGTTTTGACATGGTATTTGTCCCCGGTGTAGATGGCAGGCAAGGAGAGATACAGCAGCGTGCTAAAGATCACGCTGTGCAGTTGTTAAGTAGAATCGATAATTATTCGATAGCTGATGGCCGCGAGCTTTCTGGTGGTAACGAAGGTGTTTAGATTTCTGCTGTAAATCTAATACATTTGCGCAATGAAGAGCACTGGCGAATTACCTTATATTATTGTCAACAGGTAATTGTGGTCCGATGTTACATATTCTCTTCGGACCTTGTTCGGAACTAATTTCGGCCTGCGGTTACGCCACCATCGACGTCCCAAATGGCACCGGTCACCCAGTTGGCATCTGAGCTCAACAGGAAATTTATTACGCTGGCGATATCTTCTGGCATGCCGATTCTGCCAATAGGATGGAATCCATCAAAAGAAGATAGTGCAGAATCTACTTCTTCAGGATCAATAAAAGATTCATAGATTGGCGTTTTTACCACAGCTGGAGATATAGCGTTTACACGAATATTATAATCAGCCAGTTCCATAGCCATATGTTGAGTGAGGGCGTGAAGTCCGGCTTTGGCCATTGAATAAGCAGAGGACGGGGTCGCCTTTATCGCTTGTTTTGCCCACATGGAACCGATGTTCACGATACTGCCAGTGCCATTATCAACCATGTTATGTGCGACTGCCTGACTAATAAAAAAGGTCGCTCGGTTGAGGTCAAGATAGGTGTTGTAGTCGGCACTGCTATGTTCGAGAAAAGCAGTGGGCTTAAAATATCCTGCAGCATTAACCAAGTATTTGAAATGATAATTACTGGATTCAATGTATTCAATAATGCCTTTAATATCATCGTCCTGGTATAAATCAGCCTGGATTAGATCTGCAGATTTATAGGGTGTTATCTCAGTCAAGGCTTTTTCCAGTTTTCTGAGATTATTACCAATAATAATGGCCTGCATTCAACTTTGAAGTGCATCAGTTAATCCCCTGGAAAAGAACGGTCAGCT